>CAJXWH010000061.1 GCA_913062915.1 uncultured Acidiferrobacteraceae bacterium
CACCACACTGTCGTTGCTGTGTGGCGTAAACGCAAAGTCCTGATGCCACTTCACTACGGTCTCGCCTCCACATTGCTTGGAATTGATCTTTGTGTGGTGAAGCTTGACATCCGGGCCAATCAAGCTAGCAACGTAATCCGTCATCGGGCTGTCTGCCATGGCATCGTAATAGGTCCGCGATATCTCCACTGGCGCGTTAACCCGGAGTAACCGCGGTAATGCCTTGGTGTGCCCGAGTTCGAGATGAAATCGCGATTTACCGTCAAGCGTTTCACCCCAATTGACCTCGTGCTGACGGCTTTGCTCCACCCAGCCATGAAAAACACGCTGGAGATCGGCAAGCATCACTTTGCTGACGGCATCCGCAACAACCAGATAGCCGTTATCCCAGAAAAAATCCTGCTGTTCCTGTGACAGTGCTGCCATGTAATCGCTCCGGGTGGGTGGCGTCGCACAGCCAGTATTCTCGATTGAGTAAAAGATATAAAATATTATTAATCTCTATTTTGTATTAATTTTTTTTATGCAATATACCTTGAAACAACTGCGTTATCTCGTTGCAGTAGCGGAATACGGCAGCGTATCGGTGGCCGCCCGCAGTCTCTTTATTTCCCAGCCGGCCCTGTCTGCCGCTATTGCCCAGCTCGAAAACTCGCTTGGCCTGCCGTTGCTGATTCGGCATCACGCCCGCGGTATATCCGTGACCCCGGCCGGCCGGCAATTTCTGGCCCGCGCTAGGGGTCTATTGGGTCATGCCAACGAGCTCGAGTTACTCGGTCGGGAACTCGGCGACTCTGTGCGCGGCGAGCTCATCGTCGGTTGCTTTATGACTCTAACGCCGTTTTTCGTACCCAAGCTGCTCAAAAACTTGCACCAGTCACACCCGGAACTCCGCGTACAACTGGCCGAAGGCGCGCTCGATCAAGTGCAGGCTGCTCTGTTGGCGGGGGAGACTGAAATTGGTCTCGTTTACGACATCGACCTTGATCACCAATTGGCGACTGAAGAACTCACTCGGGTGCGACCGCATGTCTTGGTGGCATCAAATCATCGCCTCGCGACACACTCAGCCGTGTCGTTGTCAGCGCTCGCGACGGACCCCATGATTCTGTTGGATCTCCCCCACAGCCGGGATTATTTCCGCAGTCTGTTCCTTGATGCCGGCGCAGAACCGATTATCCGCCATCGCACACAGTCCTTCGAACTGGTGCGTGGTCTCGTCGGGCAAGGCCATGGGTACAGTGTCCTCAATCTGCAACCGCATTCCAACCGGACGTACGATGGGGGGCGGGTGCGATGCATTCCCATCGAGGATCCAACGACGGACCTAGCCATTGCCATCGCACGGCCACGCGATCTTCAGCTTACCCATCGAGCCGCAGCGTTTTCCACCGTGTGTCGTCGTTTCTTTGCCGATGGCTAAAGATTGCGGGCAGCCCAACGCTTAGCGGGCAAGGAATTACTGAATTTCTTCCGCTACTCGCTCGGGGGCTTCCAACAATATCGCGTGCTTCACACCGTCTAGAATCACCAATACAGCATCCGGGATTTGTTTGGCGATGATTCGGTTCAATCGCGGACTGCAGCCGCCATCAAACTCTCCCGTCAACACCAGACTTGGCGCCACGATTTCTCCCAACCAGGGCAACATCTCAGTCTCGGCATAGAGATGAAAAACATTGATAAAAACGGCCGGATCGGTTGCCAACACCTGCTTTAGCCTGAGCTCGACAACATGTGGATTCTGCTCGATAAACGCATCGGTGAACCAGCGTGAAACCAGCATCGGCAACCGATCAGAAATGCCGTGCGCCTCCATGGAAGCGACCACGGCCTCTACTTTGGCACGATCCTCGACACTCCGCGCGGCAGCGGTGCTTAAAAGGCCCAGAGTGTGTACCCGGTCGGGCCAGCGGCGGGCATAGGCGGGACCAATCATGCCGCCGAGCGAATGGCCAATCACGTGTGCCCGCTCTATGTTCAGTCGGGTCTGCAGGCGATTGAGATCAGTCACCATATGGTCCAGCGTATAGGGAGGCGGCGGGATCGGTGAGACGCCGTGCCCGCGAAGGTCATAGGAAATACAGGTATGTCGCTCCCGTAAACAAGAGATGACGGCATCCCATGCATGCCTCGTGGCACCGATCCCGTGAACAAAAATAATCGGCGACCCGTTGCCTTCCACTGCGTATTCACAGTCAACCCCGTCGTTCACCGGCCACCTCTTCTTTGATCTTTACGCAACTCGCAATTCTGCAGTGCCAACATGGGGTCTAACCTCCTCCGCGAACCGGTGCATGGCGTCGATCGCCTCATCCTGTGGCGCGCCGATGTTGACGTTCAGAATCAACTCGTCAATTCCGGATTCAGCATAACTGCTAAGTCGATCGATCATCTCGGCACTCGGACAAACGACAATGTTCTGCGCCAAATCGTCTATGCTCTGCTCTCTCTCCAGTGGTGCAATGGCGCCGTGGGAAACAATCCCCGGCCCTGTGAAGACATTGTCGAATCGGCGAAAATAATCATTAGCCAGGGACACTTTGCGCTTTGCGTCTTGTTCGTCTCGCGCTGCAAAGACAACTCGGAGCAGGGACAACCGAAGATGCTCACCGGCCTTGCCCAGTTCATCGCGGCCACGGCGGAATGCATCCACCTGATCGAGCAAATGAGCATGACCTCCTGCAAGGGGCGTCGTCTGAATATGAAAACCGCGACGCGCACTATGGTAGATCGCCTCAAGGTTCAGGGCAGCGATCATGATCTGGGGCATCGGCTTACTCTGCGGCCGAGGCATGATGGTCAGAGGATCAAATCGGTAATACTTTCCCTGCCAGGCAACTTCTTCTTCCGTCAGTAACTTGATCAGCACCTGCAGCGACTCATCAAATTTTTCCCGAGATTCTTCCGGCGGCACATCCATGCGTCCCATTTCGTAGCGAAATGCGCCCCGCCCAACACCTAGTATCATTCGACCGTCACAGAGGATGTCTGCCTGTGCCACTTCGCCTGCAAAGACCCGCATATCGTGCAGTGGCAAAACAGCCACAGCAGTAACAATATCCACCCGCTCGGTTTCAGCAGCCACCCGGACCGCCATTTGCAGCGGTGCCGGCGTTAACAGGATATTGATCAGGTGATGCTCTGGAATTGATACCGCATGATACCCAAGGCGTTCCGCAACACGTGCTTGCTCCAGCATGTCGGCGAAAAGCCGCGCACCCCCGTACCGGGTATCTGGGAAATAACTCGAAAGAAAATGATTGAATCGCATATTGGGAATCTTGACTGTGCTGCCGGAGCCCAAGCAAGAACAAAGATCCATCAAGAAGCAGTCTACCCCATGCGTCTACGATCCTGATGCAAGACGAGCACATGTCCCTGCCGACTGCTACGATCGATTGGTCATTCTTGTATAAAACATTGCATAATTGATCGAGTGTAATTGGATGGTCGTTCTCGTTTATACATGACCCGCAAGAATTGCCCAACGACTCTTTGACATGAACGCGATCTCTATCACGGGGCTGGTGAAATCCTACGGCAAGGTGGCCGCCTTGCGCGGTATCGATCTTACCGTCCCGCAAGGAACAATCTATGGAGTGGTTGGACCCAACGGTGCTGGCAAGACCACGCTGATCAAGACTCTGGTGGGGGTGGTTCGCCCCACATCGGGCACCGCCCGGGTCCTGGAACTGGACCCCCTGAACGACAAATGGGCCCTGCGTAAACAAATCGGCTATATGCCGCAGGACGCCGCGCTCTATGAAACGCTCAGCGCGAGAGACAACATCACATTTCTCGGCAGGGCGCAGTCTGTCGAAGACCTCGACCAAAAAGTGAGCGAAGTTATTGCATTTACTGAACTCGTCTCCCGCGCTCGCGACCCGATCCACACATTTTCTGGAGGAATGAAGAAGCGTGTATCGCTCGCTTGTGCATTGATTCATCAGCCAAAAGTGCTGTTTCTCGATGAACCGACAGCAGCCGTCGATCCGCAGCTGCGGGCTCGATCGTGGGAGTTATTTCGAAAACTCGCCCAAGGCGGCACCACCCTGTTCATTTCTACCCATCTAATGGATGAAGCCGCGCTTTGCGACAAAGTGACGATCCTGAATCAAGGCAAAATCCTACTCGTTGACTCCCCACGAGACATCCTGAAGCGCGGCAAAACGCGTCTTTCAGTCACGTCGCGAGATCAATGCAGCCAAGCCGAAATCGAATCGACCCCTGAAGCGATAGCCCAAAAACTACATGAATTTGGTCTGCCAAATGATATTTCTTCTGTCGAGGTGGAGCCATCCACCTTGGAAGAGATCGTGCTCGAGATCATTCGAGAAGAGCCACAATGAAACACAGCCTGGTTATTGGTCAGCGAGTCCTGCGCGAACTCTCGAAGGACAAGAGGCTGTTTGGGTTATCGATTGTTGGGCCGTTTATCCTGATTTATTTTCTCAAGATTTTTATCGACAGTATGCCGCCGTATTTCCCCGCTGCTCGATACGCAGTGCCATTTGCGGCGTTTATCGTTCATTTTTTCAGTTTTATTCTCTGTGGCATCGTCCTTGTACAGGAGCGTACCGCAGGCACCCTGGAAAGGATGTTCATTGCTGGATTTTCACGGACCGCCATCATCGGGGGCTATGTGTTTGGCTACTTCGGACTTGCCACCCTGCAGGCGACAGTGGTACTCGGCGAGACGCTATGGCTGCTAGATCTGGACTACGGGGGCACGACGCTACTGCTTCTTTTTGTCACCATCGTAATGTTGTCGATCGTGTCAGTGATGCTCGGTATTTTGGCCTCTACATTCGCCCGACATGCCGGCCACATCCTGCCCTTTATTCCTCTGGTGATGATTCCCTCGATCTTTCTTTCAGGGCTCCTGATCGATCCGGAACAATTGCCAACCTGGGCAGAGTGGATTGGCATGCTCCTGCCTTTTCGCTATGCCAACAACATCATCCAGGAACTCATCGGGTCTACATTTGAGGCCAGCGTCGTCTATCGTAATCTTCTGATGCTCGCAGGGTACATCTGCGCCCTGCTGATCATTGCGTCGAGAACCTTAAAAGAAGCCGACTAGGGCGACTGCCGCTACACGCTCGGAACGGGACGAGCCGTAGAAGCACCGGTCGTATCGGGTTGTGCCGAAGATGAATTCGCAGTTCCTGGCTGGCCCACCGTGTCATCGCCAAATATTAATTGAGCCGTAAACTCGGTCTGTTCAATGATGGGCAAATGGCTTGCCTTGGGCACTTGATACTCATGAGCGTGTTCCCAGATCGCTTTAAGCGCTTTGCTCGACTTGCGCGCGAAACGAAAAGTCTCCTCGCCGTAAATGATGTCGACGGCAAGTTCAAGGTCGGAATAGCGCTGCGGATTCGGCAAATCGGTCATCAACTTGAGATAACAATAAGCGGAGTCATGATCGATGTCTTTCAATGAGGCCGTCATGTCGACATCGCTCGACCGGTTGATCCTCGAGATGAGGTTCGCCATGATCCGGCCAATTCCGGTTTCCATCGACGCGCGATATGCGCCCTCGCCGAACTTTCCAAGCAGGAAGACACGCAAATACATCGGGAAAAAAATCAGAGGATCCACAATTACCAGGCGCTGTGTCGAAATAACTTCGCGCTGCAGCATCTCAAGCGCAAAAACCGCACCGAGACAACTGCCAATAATGACTGAGGGCTCGACCAATGATTGTTCTCTCAGCGTCTGCGCGGTTTCCTCGATCACGCACTCGATTGTCCACTCACCGGGCGGCGGCACTCCACCGCACCCGGGGAAATCAGGACAGATCAGTTGAACACCCGGCGGCAAAAATGGCTCGAGTGGTGCGAAGGTACGATGATCTGCGCCCCAACCGTGCAGGCCAAGGTATGAAACCGGGCCCTCACCATAAACGGCGACCGGGGTTCGGGCAAGCGATTTCAAGGTTCTGAATTGCCGGTCGGAGTGTCTGATGCGGAACCCAGGGGCGCATCCGTGACCTGCGGGCCGTGCGCCCCATCTTCACCGGATTCACTGATGATTCTGTCTTTCCAGGTCATGGTTCCCCGACGAATGCCGAGATACGACGCCACTGCCACGTACAACACAGCAGTGATAGCGATGGGATAAAGCACCGTCGTCAACGTACTGATCTTTAACTTGACCGCTGCCGCTGCCCAGGAAATTAAAATCGCCATAACGCAGAGGCTCGCCAGTTGCAGTTGATCTGTCGTAATAGTGATCAATCGCAACGACTCTAGAATCAACACTAAAATCGGAGTCCAGGTCACGTTGGCGAGAAGCAACCAGGCCACCACCAGCGTCAAACCATTACTGCCTAGAACCGGGAAAATACTTTTGCCATACCCTTCAACTGCATCTTTGGTCGATCGGTAACTCGCGGTGGTCAGTCGACCGATGCCGCTATAGACCCGCCAATCGATAGCCGATGCCTGCACGCGTCGAGCTATCTCAAAATCATCCAGGCTGTTGCCACGCAATGCCTCATACCCGCCAATGGATTCATAGACATTCCGGCGAAGCATCAGGAACTGGCCAAATCCAACCGCCAGCATCCCAATTCGCGTCTGGTATGCCAGCCATAGAGGAATCCAACTTGCAATGACCCAACTGGTAAAGGACCAGACCCACCGATCAAATAAATTCGTACTGTTTCTCTGGGGAAAGATAGTGACAAATCCCAGTGCTCGATTCTCGAGTTCGGCAACAGCATCTCCCACGAGATCCCGATCGATCTGCGTGTCCGCATCACAGTAGAGCAGCACTTCGCCTTTGGCTGCTTCATAGAGTTGATGACATGCCCAGTTCTTGCCGGTCCATCCCTCCGGTAGTGGCACGCCCTGAATGACGGTGACGTTGTCGCGGTCATTGGCATACCGCGACAAAATATTCGCACTGTCGTCCTTGGAATGATCGTCCAGGATCAGGATCTCGAGATCGCTGTATTTCTGCTCAAGAAACGAATCAATACATGCCGCGATATGTTCCTGTTCGTTCCGGCACGGGATCAGCGCTGACACCAGCGGCTGCCGTCGGGAGTCGCCCGCTGCCAAGCGGTGCAGCGCATTACGATTGAGCAGCGCATTGGCAGCGAAAAACACCACGCACGCAAATGCTGCAAGGAGCAACAGCGTTAGGATGTTATCAAGAAGTGAGCTCACACTGAGTAGCGATGCTGAGTCGGCGAAGGCTATCGGTTGGCGCCCGGTTGCTGCAACAACAACCGCCAATCAGGGCAACCTGGTGTCAGGCAAAGTCAAAGAATACAGGAAAACAGTCTTTTTCTCATATTTGAAGCACCGCAAAAGGCTGGGGAACTGCGCCGGCACTCGAAAAAACGGGCGCTAAACCAAAGGAAATAGGGGATCTCGCCAAAAACCGAGCGCCACAGTCGATTTCGAGACCGAGCTCGCTAGCCGTCGTCGCCACGTTTTATCTGAAGAGACAGACCGGCTCGCGCCGTCTGTGCGCGGTCGGCGCGCCGCAACGCCCGTTTACCGAATCGTTCCGTAATACGGTCCAGAACCTGATTCAGTTTGTTTCGTTTTTCGCCATCTGCACGGGGGAAAACAGACAACTGCGAAGCACGCGCCTTGACCAAGTTGGTGCAACTCACCCCAATCAAACGAACCGGTTCGGTCGGTCCGGTCTCAGCCAGCAGCCTCTTCGCAGCGGCCGCGATTTCAACCCCGTCATCAACCGCATGGGCCAGCGTCATTCGTCGTGTGCGCACCGGGTGACCCCGCGGCCCAGGCGCAATCCGCTGGGCGGTCTTCCATTTGATAACCACCGTCGATGCCCGAACCCCATCCCGGCGCAGCCTGCGGGCGACCGACTCGGCATGCGAGCGAATAGCAGATTCCAGTACCCCAAGATCCTCTACATCGCGTTCGAAGGTATTCTCCTCCCCATAAGAGACCACCTTTCGATACGGATCGACCTCGCGAAAATCTTCGCCCCGGGCAAGACGCGCCATTTCGATACCCCAATCCCCGAGACTGTCCCGTAACGCAGAGTCTGCCGCTCGCGCAAGATCCCCGAGTGTGTGAAACCCGGCGGCGTGGAGTCTGCCCTGTGCCACAATGCCCACACCCCAGATTCGGTGGACCGGTAGGGGGTCAAGAAAACCCCTCACCTCGCCCGGCATCACCTCGAAGAGCCCATCCGGCTTTGCAGTTTCACTCGCGATCTTCGCCACCATCTTTACCGGAGCGATCCCTACGGATAACGGCAGATCCAGCGTATCGCGAACTTGTGCACGCAAAGCATCGCCCACTTCCTTCGGTCGTCCCAACAATCGCTCGGTGCCAGTCAGGTCGAGAAACGCCTCATCGAGAGAAAGCCCTTCCACCTGGGGTGAAAACGAACGGAAGATCTCGAAGACTTTTCTCGACTCATGCTGGTAGAGCGCCATATTGCCGCGCAGAAAAACCAATCTGGGACAAAGGCGGCGCGCCTCGAACGACGGCATTGCCGAGTGCACGCCAAAATGACGGGCTTCGTAACTGGCGGCTGCCACCACACCGCGCGGCCCCTCGCCTCCTACCGCCACTGGCCGGCCTTGAAGTTCCGGACGATCGCGCTGTTCTACAGACGCATAAAACGCATCCAGGTCGGCATGCAAAATGACTTTCTGTTGCTCTGCCATCTCAGCTCGCATGACGCCTCGCATTCTTGGGAACGGGCTCGACCTGTGCCAGGCCCAGTGTACCTCGGACAGGTTATCTTTTTCGACATACAAAAGATCGAAGGTCACCCGTTACTCCTGCTGAAATTGCTATATTGCGCGATGAGTCGAAGGGTGCGATGAGCTGTCATCTAAGGGTTCTTGCAGCTTTAAAAGTCCGGTACAGTACCCAGCGCCAAGCCCACAATGGAAACAATTCAGCAGGGGCACCAAGACACCATGTCCGAACTTGATGTTGTCATTACCGGCGGCGCAGTAGCGACGATTGGAGGGGTGATCGATTGTGATGTCGGAATTCACAATGGGTCCATCGCGATCTTAGCCCGCAATCTTGGCGCTAAAGGCCGGCAAGTCATTGATGCCAGCGGCAAGCTGGTGCTGCCCGGTGGAATCGACAGCCATTGTCACATCGCGCAACTCTCTTCCAGCGGGCTTGAAACCGCAGACGATTTTGAATCTGGTACTCGCTCGGCGGCTGCGGGCGGCAACACCTGTCTCATTCCCTTCGCGGCCCAGCATCGGGGTCAAACACTACGGCACACAATTGACCAGTATCACGCCCGGGCCGACGGTAAAGCCATCATCGACTACGCGTTTCACCTGATCATTTCGGACGCGACCGATGAAGCGATCCGAGAGGAATTGCCTGCCTTGATCGAGGAAGGATATACGTCATTCAAGATTTACATGACCTATGACCTTCTCAAACTCAACGATCGGGAAATCCTGAACGTACTGGCGACGGCCCGCAGCCATGGCGCCATGGTCATGGTGCATGCCGAGAATCACGACGTAATCGGCTGGCTGACCGAACGCCTGCTTGCTGCCGGGCATGAAGCGCCGAAATATCACAGCGCGGCGCATACGGAAATTGCAGAAAGTGAAGCCACTCATCGCGCGATTGCACTGGCCGAAATCGTAGACCTGCCTATCCTGATTGTCCATGTCTCTGCTAAGGAAGCAATTAACGAGATCGCGAGGGCTCGGGCACGCGGCCTCAAGATTTTCGGCGAGACTTGCCCCCAGTATCTATTTCTCACCGCCAAGGATCTCGATCGACCGGGGTTCGAAGGCGCCAAGTTCATGTGCAGCCCGCCGCCGCGGGATGCCGAAAACCAACGCAGCGTATGGCGAGCCCTGGAAACCGGGGTACTGGAGGTGTTTTCGTCCGACCACGCACCGTATCGTTATGCAGGTACCGACGGCAAAGCGGCAGCCGGGCCGAATGCCGCTTTTCACAAAGTGGCCAACGGCGTACCGGGACTCGAAACGCGGCTGCCCTTACTGTTCTCCGAGGGGGTCGGAAAGGGTCGCTTGAGTCTTGAATCGTTCGTCAACTTAACAGCCACTCGGGCTTCAAAACTGTACGGCCTATATCCCCGCAAAGGCACCATCGCAGTCGGTGCAGATGCCGATATCGCGATCTGGGATCCCGACAAAACCGTTACCATCCGTCACGAATTGCTCCATGACAACATGGACTACACGCCCTATGAAGGTCGCACGGTAACCGGCTGGCCGATCCTAACCTTGAGCCGCGGCGAAATCGTCTGGGACGGGGAGCAAGTAATCGGAGTGCCCGGTCGCGGCGCGTTTCTTCGCTGTGACCGACCTGGCCCTGCTGCATCACGTAACAGCAGTGTTCTAGAGCGGGCGATTTCGGGCGCATAGATTTGCCGTGAACAGAATTCTCCGAGTGGGCGCTGCGCAGTCCGGCCCGATCCAAAAAGAAGAGAGCCGCAAGGCCGTCGTGGTGCGTCTTCTTGAACTGATGAAAGAAGCGCGCGCCAACGGGTGTGACCTCGTTGTATTCACCGAACTTGCGCTTACGACATTTTTTCCCCGCTACTTCGAGAAGAACCGGGCACAAATGGACCCCTGGTTCGAATCCGAGATGCCGAACCCGACCATTCAACCTTTGTTCGACTACGCCCGCAAGCACGGTATCGGGTTTGCCCTCGGTTATGCGGAAAAAACCACGGCAGGGCAGCATTTCAATACCAGCGTCCTGGTCGACCCATCGGGGGACATCGTCGGTAAATATCGCAAGGTACACCTGCCGGGACACTTTGGATACGAGCCAAAGCGCCGCTGGCAACATCTAGAGAAGCGTTATTTCGAACCCGGTGATCTCGGATTTCCGGTATGGCGCACCATGAATGGGATCATGGGAATGTGCATCTGTAACGACCGCCGCTGGCCCGAAACGTTCCGGGTGATGGGTCTACAGGGCGTCGAACTCGTAATGCTGGGATATAACACACCCACACTGAACTCAATGAAGGAAGACGAATCCGCTGCGACCCGTATGCACCACAATCATCTTTGTATGCAATCCGGGGCATATCAGAATGCGTGCTGGGTCGTGGGCACAGCAAAGGCGGGCAATGAGGACGGGTTCGAGCTGATGGCCGGCTCCTGCATCGTGAATCCAGATGGTGAGATCGTCGCACTTACGCAGACAACCCAGGACGAACTCATCACCTTTGACTGCGATCTCGACGAGTGCGCTTTTCTGAAGCAAACGACATTTGATTTTGCGGCTCACAGACGGATTGAACATTACGGTCGAATCTGTTCACAAACCGGCGCCGAGCCACCTGCGGAGTAACCTGCTCGATGCGCGATCGAATCCTGGTGATCAACCCAAACAGCAGCAAGGGAATGACAAGAGATATCGATACCGCCATTGCCCCGCTGCGGTTCGTAGACGGGCCAAAGATCGAATGCCACACCTTGGCCGAAGGGCCGCCCGGTATTGAAACAGACGCCGACGTCGACGCCGTTATTGACCCTTTGTGCCGATTGGTCCGCTCGCTGGAGAGAAATACTGCAGCTTTTGTAAATGCCTGTTTTTCGGACCCCGGTCTCACCGAGATCCGCGCCACCACGCAACGACCGACCTTCGGTATCGCAGAATCGGCCCTGGTGACGGCGCTCACCCAAGGCCGACACATTGGCATCTTGTCGATCCTGCCCGCATCGGTCGCGCGCCATGCGCGGTTGATCGACCGACTTGGGATCTCGGCGCGAATCGCCGGGGACCTTTCGATCGATCTTGGCATTGACGAACTCAAGGATCCGGACCGCACCTTCGAGCGCCTGCGCCTCACGGCAGCGCGGTTACGCAGAGAACACGATGCCGATGTCCTGATTCTCGGCTGCGCCGGCATGGCGCAGCACCGTGCCCGCCTGGAGCGACAGATGGAAATACCCGTGATTGACCCCTGCCAAGCTGCGGTCGGCATGGC
>CAJXWH010000062.1 GCA_913062915.1 uncultured Acidiferrobacteraceae bacterium
ATCTTCGAGAACATCGAGGTGACTGCTATCGAGATTCAAAACGATCGGGTAATCGGTGTCCACACAACAGAAGGCCACATTCGTTGTGAGGTGGTGGTGAACTGCTGCGGTCAATGGGCGCGACAGTTCGGACAGCTGGCGGATGTGAATGTGCCGTTGGTGTCGGTACAGCACCAGTACCTGATCACGGAGCCAATAAAGGGCATAACTCCAGATCTTCCTACACTGCGAGATCCAGATCGCCTGACCTATTACAAGGAGGAAGTCGGTGGGTTGGTTATGGGCGGGTATGAAAGGAATCCTCAGCCGTGGGCAGATGGCGGCTTTCCCGAGAATTTCCAGTTCACATTGCTCGATTCGAACTGGGACCACTTTGAACCCATGATGGAGTTGGCCCTGCCAAGGGTGCCTGCTCTGCAGACGGTCGGGGTCAAGCAATTAATAAACGGGCTGGAGAGCTTTACGCCGGACGGGAACTTTATCTTAGGAGAAGCGCCGAATCTCAATGGGTTTTTTGTAGGTGCTGGGTTCAATGCCTTTGGTATTGCAGCAGGGGGTGGGGCGGGCAAGGCGCTTGCTGAATGGATCGTGGCAGGCGAGGCGCCCTATGATTTGTGGGCTGCGGATATTCGAAGATTCGGATCGCCTCAGAAAGATGTTGCATGGACTCGGGACCGAGCGCTGGAACTGTATGGAAAGCATTACACCATTGCCTGGCCCCACGAGGAGCACGCCTCCGGCCGGCCCTTGTTGCGTTCCCCTCTTTTTGAAGTCCTTAAAGATCACGGAGCGTGTTTCGGAGAGAAGCTCGGTTGGGAGCGCCCCAACTGGTTTGCCCTAGATGGCAGGCCGGCAATCGACCACTATTCATTTGGCCGGGCAAGCTGGTTCGATGCGGTGGGTTATGAACATCAGTCGGTTCGGGAGAAGGTAGCGCTCTTCGACCAGTCATCGTTTGCTAAGTTCGAGGTCGTGGGGCCTGACGCGGGGCGCGCTCTCAACTGGATTTGCTCCAATGAGATTGACCGAGAGCCAGGCAAGGTGATCTACACCCAGATGCTGAATGAGCGAGGGGGTGTCGAATGCGACCTGACGGTGACGCGCCTTGGGGAGCAGGCGTTTTACGTGGTAACCGGAACCGGTTCCATCACCCACGATTTCCACTGGATTACCCGTAACCTGTCACCTGATCTCGATGCCAGTTTGGTTGAGCGAACGAGGGAGTTTGGTGTCTTGTCGATAATGGGTCCTGAATCTCGGGCGCTGTTGTCCGAAGTAACCGGAGCTGATCTAGGATCCAATGCTTTCCCCTTTGCGACCATGCAAACCATCACAGTGGCCGGCGCCAATTTGCGTGCGCTTCGAATCAGTTACGTTGGCGAGCTCGGTTGGGAACTGCATGTACCTGTCGATCAGATGTTGGCGGTGTATCAGGCGATTACTAGCGTTGGGGATGAACATGAACTTTGCCACGCGGGTTACCGAGCGATCGAGAGTTTGCGTTTGGAGAAAGGCTACCGTGCGTGGGGCGCAGAACTCACACCAGAACACACACCATTGGAGGCGGGCCTTGATTTTGCTGTGCAGCTAGATGGGCCTACTGATTTTCTTGGGCGCAATGCATTGCTACGACAACGCAAGATGGGAATTGGGAAAAGACTGGCTTGTTTTAGCGCGGCTCCAGAAGTAATTCTTCTCGGCCGTGAAACCATCTACCGAGACGGCGCTCCCGTGGGTTGGTTGACCAGTGGTGGGTACGGCTACAGCGTAAAGAAAAGCATCGGTTATGGATACGTTCGCCATGCGCAAGTGGACGATATGAATTTCCTGCAGTGCGGATGTTATGAATTGGAGGTGGCTTCAGAACGAGTGCCCTGTGAGATTCACTTGGAGCCGCTATATGACCCCACAATGATTCGGGTAAGACAGTGACCGCCCGCAGGGTATACTGATTTGCCCCGCGATCTTCGGCGGGTAAAACGGGCAGAAATCGGCATGGATCTTGGACTCAGGGATAAGGTGATTATGGTGGCGGCGGCGAGCCGGGGACTCGGTTTTGCGATTGCGCGGGCGGTTGCTTTAGAAGGCGCTCGTGTTTCGATTGCCTCGCCGACCGAATCGCGAATTCACGAGGCTGCAAGTAAATTACGGGAAGAGACCGGGTCGGAAGTAATTCCATGCGTTTTTGACGCGGTCGATGGCGATTCGATTGTCGCTTGGTTCCAGGATACCTGCTCGAGTTTTGGCGGTGTGGATGGTTTGGTGGTTAATGCCGGCGGACCGCCGACGGGAGGATTCGATGACTTTACGGACCAGGACTGGCAGGATGCATTTGAACTCACTTTGTTGAGCTCTACCCGCATGATCCGTGCGGTACTGCCGTCGATGCGGCAACGAGGTGGCGGCTCTATCGTTACGGTGACCTCTTCCTCGGTGAAGGAACCGATCGATATTTTATTGTTGTCGAATGTGATGCGCTCGGGTGTTACCAGTCTGGCCAAAAGCCTGTCGACACAGCTGGCATCCGAGAAAATTCGAGTTAACAACCTGGTGCCCGGATCCATCAATACCGACCGCCTGCGGGACAATGTGCGCGTGCAAGCGGAAGCACTGGGAATTTCGTTCGAGACCCGCTGGCAGGACCGCGGAGGCGCAGTACCTTTGGGCCGATTCGGTGAGCCCGATGAATTTGGCCGCGCTGGCGCTTTTCTGTTGTCGGAAGCGGCCAGTTATATTACTGGAGAGACGCTGGTGGTGGATGGCGGCGCGATGAAGACCGTGTGGTGACAATCCGAGGATTGAAGATCGCAGACGTTCCGACAGGGTTTTGACCACATCATGGCAAAAGAATCACAAGAAAGAAATCAGATCGCGCTTGACTATGGTCCGGTGCAAACGGCAATAGACGAACTGACCGGGACATTCGGCAGTCGCTTGTCTGTGTCTTCTGATGTGCGAGAGCGATTTGGTAAGGACGAATCCTTTCATCCATCAATTCCGCCGGATGCGGTTATTGCAGCGCATAGCACCGAGGAAGTCAGCGATATCGTGCGGGTGTGTGCACGACACAGGGTGCCGGTCATTCCGTATGGAACCGGAACATCGTTGGAGGGGCACGTTGCAGCGCTGCATGGAGGTATTTGTATCAACCTCCTGGAGATGAACGACGTCTTGACCGTTCATGCCGAAGATCTCGATGTGGTGGTGCAGCCTGGTGTAACGCGTAAACAGCTCAATCACTATCTACGGGACACGGGCCTTTTCTTTCCGATCGATCCAGGCGCCGATGCTTCCATCGGTGGAATGGCGGCCTGTCGCGCTTCCGGCACCAATGCGGTTCGATATGGGACCATGCGAGAGAACGTGCTGGCGATGACAGTAGTTTTAGCCGATGGGCGCGTGGTGCGAACTTCTAAGCGGGCCCGTAAATCAGCAGCTGGCTATGACCTCACCCGTCTTTTTGTCGGTTCCGAAGGCACGCTCGGGGTAATTACCGAGATCACCCTTCGCCTCTATGGTATTCCAGAGTCCATCACGGCAGCGGTCTGTACGTTTCCCGACGTGGATGCTGCTGTGGATACGGTGATCACAACGATCCAGTGTGGCATACCCGTTGCACGCATCGAGTTGTTGGACGATGTCCAGATCGATGCAATCAACCGCTACTCAAAAACGGAACTCGAAGTGGCGCCGACACTGCTTCTCGAATTCCATGGCAGCGAACAGTCTGCCGCAGAACAGGCGGAGATGGTCCAGGAACTCGCGCTTGACAACGGAGGCAGCAATTTTCAATGGACCTCGAATACAGAAGAGCGAAACCGCCTCTGGCAGGCCCGACACGATGCAGCCTATGCTTGCAAAGCATTGCAGCCTGGCGGCACCATCTGGGCGACAGATGTTTGTGTGCCGATTTCGAGACTCGCGGAGTGTATACGTGAAACCAGAGAAGATATTGAGGCATCTAAATTGATTGCACCCATTGTTGGACATGTTGGAGATGGAAACTTTCATCTCGGATTGATAGTTAATCATGACGATCCTGAGGAGCAAGCGCGTGCTGAAGCGTTACATGAACGCATGGTCATGCGGGCACTGGCGATGGATGGCACCTGTACCGGCGAGCATGGCATTGGCTATGGCAAGCTCGATTTCCTCATTGCCGAACATGGGGATGCCGTGAGCGTAATGCGTTCTATAAAAAATGCACTGGATCCGCATCACATCATGAATCCCGGTAAGATCGTCAGACACTGATGCCGCCAGGGCATCGATCGGCGCATGCGGTGACCATGCTGCAGCCGGGGCGCACGGTTCTGGCGGGGGCAGATCTCGAATACCTCCCGGGTTTCCTGGGTCCTGCTGATGCGGATGAACTGCTGGCTGCGTTGCTGGCCGAAGTTCCCTGGCAGCGGCCGGTGGTTCAAATCTTTGGCCGTACATTCCGTTCGCCACGTTTGGCTGCCTGGTATGGCGACACGGGTGCCGTCTACCGGTATTCGGGTCTCGTCAACGAACCGTTACCTTGGTTGCCCGGCTTGGCTGTGCTGCGAAGGCAGATTGAACACCGGTTAGGACAAACTTTTAACAGCGTGTTGCTGAATTTTTACCGTGACGGGGCTGACAGTATGGGTTGGCATCGGGACCAGGAACCGGAACTGGGAGAAAACCCCACAATTGTCTCCATCAGCCTGGGCGGGATTCGTCGTTTCGTTTTGCAGCATTCCCAACAAGCCGATATGACAAGACTTGAACTTCGCCCGGAACATGGATCGTTACTTCTGATGTGTGGTGCGACGCAACACTTTTGGCGGCATTGTGTACCAAAGACCCGGAAAGTCGTTGCGCCTCGGGTCAATCTTACATTTCGCCGGATAGTGCTCCCTGTTGCGGCACTCGATGTCGAACAAGATTCCGTTGTTGCCAGCGGCTGATAGGTCGATCGAAACCAGCGCCTAGCGTACTAGATGGAGAGCGCGATCGGCGCTCGAGCAGGTTTGTGGATGCTAGTTGTTGCCGCCGAAGAATTTATCCCGATAGGACACCGTGCCAGTCGTCGATTCCGCTTCGAATACACCGCGGGCGATGGCGCGGGCTGTGCAATCTGCTGCCAAGGCACCAAGTCTTGCCAGGATTTCAATCGATACCACAGCCGCGGCATCGCTGGTACCAGTTGTAGAGAGCGCGAATACCGTGTCGCCGTCTTGCGGTGCATGCACGGGGCGGAGCGCTCGAGCCAGACCATCTTGCGCCATGATGGCCAGCCGTTTGGTCTGGTTCGAGGTGAGAGGTGCATCGGTTGCGACCGCGACGAGTGTGGTATGGGCTGCAGGTCCCAGGTTCCGAGGAAAGTGGGGTTCCAGATTGTCCGGATGTTTCGGTGTAATCTGTCCACCCAGCTCGTTCTGCTGCTCAAATGGCCAGGCCCAAAAGACCGAAGATCCGGGCACAACTGGCGAGCCTGCAGAATTCACGACCGCTATGGCACCCACCATATAGTCGTTCTGCGGGTCAGACAATGAAGCACTGCCCGTCCCGCCTTTGAGTTCACCGGCAACGGCGCCGCGGCCTGCGCCTGCATTGCCAAGCGAGAACTGTCGATTGGCTTGCTCGCATGAAAGTCGGCCCAGTTCCCGGTAATCTACGATCGGTTGAGTAGCGTCTGTGCTGTTCGCAAACAGGTCAAAGATCACGGCGCACGGCACAATCGGAATGTGGGTTTGCCCCACCGGAAAACCACATCCACGTTCGAACAACCAGCGCTGCACACCGGTTGCAGACTCGAGCCCAAATGCAGAGCCGCCCGAAAAGACCAAAGCGTGGGATACATCCACGGTGTTTTCCAATGTGAGTACATCGGTTTCGCGGGTGCCGGGTGCACCGCCACGTTGATCGATTGCGGTGATCGCGGGATTCTCTGGAATTAATACCGTAACGCCGGTCAACTGGTCGATCGCTTCGGCGTGTCCAACAACAAGACCGCTAACATCCGTGATCAGATTCAAAGGGCCTGGGGCGGGGGTCATGGTGCACTGGGATGAGGCATAGAATCGGTTGCGTAAACAGCATCCAAAGGAATATTTTGGCTTGCTGTTTCAACGTAGCACGACCATGCTATAGGCGTCCAGCGACGCCGATTCTAATTGCATGAGCGGTGCTATATTAGTCGCGGGTGATTACAGTTTCGATAGCGATAAGGGATCCAGCATCTCGACATTGAGACTGTAGTAAAAAGGTGTTAAAACGAAAGGCCGTCGATGATATGGAGGATTTATAAATGAAAAACATGTTAATTGCTGTCCGGAAAAGCATACTGATGCTGGTCGTACTGCTGGTGTGGCTGCCAATCGGAACTGCCATGGCCAAAGATTCAGTCAGCATCGGTATGCGGCTCGAACCGTCACCAGGACTAGACCCGACTACGGGTGCAGCCGCTGCAATCAGCCAGGTGACCTTGTACAACATTTTTGAAGGGTTGACCCGCCTGGATGGTGGGGGTGGTGTCTTACCATTGCTGGCTAAATCGTGGACCATATCGGATGACGGTACGACCTATACGTTTTCCCTCGAAAGCGGTGTTGCCTATCACAACGGAGCGCCTTTTAATTCTGTGGATGTAAAAGCGCAGTTTGAGCGCAATGCGGCAGAGGACAGTTCAAATAAGAGCAAGGGCCTGTTCAGCAGTATCGTATCAATCGCCACACCTGATGCTCATACCGTGACGGTGACACTGCCGTCTGCAAACGCATTATTTCCATTTTTCCTTGCCCAGGCGCCAGCGGCGATATTGGACTACGAGGCTTACGCAGATGCGAATACCAATCCCGTTGGAACAGGCCCATATCAGTTCGTTAAGTGGACCAAAGGCGATTCGGTTACGCTGAAGAAATTCGACAAATACCGTAATGCAGGCGATGTTCAGATCGCGAATGTTCAGTTCCGGTTCATCAGTGATGCGGCAGCGCAGGTCGCCGCTTTGAAAGCGGGAGATTTGGATTACATGCCTTCGTTAAGCGCGCCAGAGATGTTTGCTGAATTTCAGAAGGATGATCGCTTTACGACATTGCGTGGAACCACCGAGGGTGAAACAATCCTCGCCATGAATAATAAGAACGAAGTATTGTCAGACGTTCGAGTGCGCCGGGCTCTGATGCACGCGATTAATCGTGATGATCTGATTGTGGGTGCCGTGGCAGGTTATGGAACGCCGATCGGCAGTCATTTTGCGCCTCACCATCCTGCGTATATTGATTTGACTGGACAGTCTTCGTACGATCCTGATAAAGCCAGGGCATTACTTAAGGAAGCGGGGCAGGAGGACTTAACCCTGTCGCTTGATTTACCGCCACCCAGTTATGCGCGTCGTGGTGGCGAGGTGATCGCGGCGATGCTGGCCGAAGTGGGTGTGACAATAAACATTGAGAATGTCGAGTGGGCGCAGTGGCTTGATCGGGCGTACAAGAAAAAGCAGTATGATCTTACAATCGTGTCGCATGTTGAGCCGATGGATATCGGACGCATCTATTCCAATCCCGACTATTATTTTCAGTACGATAGCCAAGCGTTTCGCGACATCATTCACAAGTTTACAATCGCAACGACGGTCGATGAGCAAACAGCGCAGTTGCAGGCTGCTCAACGACAGCTTGCCGAAGATATGCCAAATGGGTTCCTGTTTCAGTTGGCAAAGTTGGGTGTGGCGCAGGCAGGTCTAACCGGAATGTGGCCAAGTTGGCCGGCGTTCATCAATGATGTTGCGGCCATGAAATGGGAATAAGCCAGACAAGATTTTGATCACGCTTGATGGCGTGTCTGCGGTGAGGTATTCGACGCGGTACCATATGTTGTCGTTGTCGAATACAAGTTCTCGTTCACACATGGGCCGTCCTTCGGGGCGGCCCATGTCGTGCTGAAATCCAGGCGCTCGGGCATGCGTATTGTCATTGCCATGATGAAGCACGAAACAAACACGTTTTCCCCGATCGTGACTGACTGGGATCGATTTCAGCAATGGGGTGCGTACCAGGGAGCTGCCGTGCAGCAGATCTATGAAGGGACCGGCATGCCGGTGGCAGCGTATATGAAACTCGCGCGGGCTCGCGACGCCGAGATAGTGACGCCTATCGCAGCTGAGGCGATGCCCTCAGGCCCGGTTTTAGAGCAAGCCTACGAATACATGGCCGGCCTGATTTGTGATGCTGTAGCGAGCGGTTGCGATGCCGCACTTTTGGATCTGCACGGAGCAATGGTGGCGGAACACACCCTGGACGGGGAAGGAACACTGCTGACCCGGATACGCGATATCGCGCCCGATCTGCCGATTGCGGTCACCTGCGATCTTCATTGCAACCTGACCGCCGCCATGATTCAAAACGCGACCGCGGTGATTGGGTACAAGACCTATCCGCACGTCGACAAGTACGAAGTTGCCGAGCAGATCGGCACAATCGTGCTGGATGCTATAGAAGGCCAGTGTCTACCCACAATGTCTTGGGGTAATGTGCCCTTGTTGTCACAGACGCTGTGCCAAGGCACGGATGATGAGCCGATGAAAACATTGATTCGGTGTTGCCGAGACGCTGAACAGCACCCGGAGATTCTTGCTGCGACCGCTTTTGGGGGATTCCCAATGGCTGATATACCCGATGCCGGAAATTCTGTAGTCATTGTTTCGGATCGGAACCCGCAACTTGCGAACCAATACCGTGACCAGATCCTGCGCAAGACCTGGGAAGCACGGGAAGGTTTCGTATACCAGTCTCGTTCGCTGGACAACGAAATCGCCAAAGTTCGCTCGTTGCCAGAGGGCCCCATCTTATTGCTCGATCATGCGGACAATTGCGGATCTGGCGGTACCCAGGACGTGATGACTGTTATCGAGCGGGTATTTCAGGCCGGTCTGGAAGATGTGATTGTGGGTGCGGTCTGGGATCCGATCGCAGTCAGAAAAATGCAGGAGGCTGGAGTTGGCGCTGAGCTCAGACTTGACCTGGGCGGCAACACCGATATGCCGTCAATTGGTGAAATCGGAACACCTTTCCACGTGGCGGGTACGGTGAAAGTACTAACCGATGGCCATTGGACTGTTCGCGGGCCGATGTACCACGGCGTTGAAGTCGACATGGGCCCGACCGCATTATTTGATACCGGCAACATGGCGATCGTTGTCGTTTCACATCACCATGAACCGTGGGATCGAGGCATCTTCACATCGGTAGGAATTCAGCCCGAACATCACCACTACATCCTGCTCAAGTCGAGAATTCACTACCGTGCTGGTTTCGCTGATCTGGTCCGCCACACGGTGACCTTGGATGGATCCGGCGTGACAACATCGGAAAACTCCAAATTGGATTATCAGCATGTGCGCAGGCCGATCTATCCACTGGACTCGCCTAATTGGCCGGAAACCTCGACCGCGTGAAGTATTGATTGTAAGAAAGATAAGCGGGTATTGAGTCAGCCAGCCGGCTTACTGGTTGGAGCACACCGCTCAAAGATGACCCGCAGTCCGTCGAGCGTCAACGTAGGTTCGACCGCCTCGACTGTTTCTAATTGAGGAAAGAAGACATTGGCAAGCCCTCCCGTCGCAATGATCCTGGTGTTTTTCCCCAGCTCTTTCTTTAGCCGCCGGTTCAGGCCGTCGATCATCGCCACGCCGCCGAACATGATCCCCGACTGCATGCTGGATTCAGTGTTTGTCCCGATCAATGATTTAGGGAACAGGAGCTCTACAGCGGGTAACTTCGCCGCTGCAGCGTGCAACGTTGCAATTGTTGTCTCGGGACCGGGTGCAATAATCCCACCAAGATAGCCCCCGTCTCCCGACACAACGTCGAAAGTTGTAGCCGTACCGAAATCGACAACCACCAAAGGGCCGCCATAACGTCGATACCCCGATACAGCATTGCATAATCGGTCGGCACCGACCGTCTGTGGATTTTCGCATCGCACCTCGAGACCAAGGTCGAGGTCGCTCGTCACGGTAACAAACGGGATTTTCAGTCGATGCTGGACGAGATGTTCCACAATTGAGGTCATACTGGGAACGACAGAACTTAAGCCTAGACCTTGAATTGAGTCGAGACTGATGCCGCCAGAATCGAGCAGCATTCGTAGAAGCACCCAGAATTCGTCAGCCGTGGTCCCGTCTCTGGTGCTGATCCGCCAATCAGAAATCAGTTGACTGTTATCCGATACCCCGACAGTGATATTTGTATTACCGATGTCGATCAATAACAACATGTGATTCTGCTCCACGGCCCATTACGGGATCATGTACCGGCTTGTTTTCTATGCAGTACAGACAGATTCTAGTAGCTGGGATATGATTGTCCCATGAGTTTCTGTCTTCCAGCAGTACTTTTATCCCGTGTAGTTGCCTGGAAGTGGCAGGACCGAATCCAGCAGGGACTTGGTATAGTCATGTTTAGGATTACGAAAGAGTTCGCTGGTTGATCCATATTCAACAAAGACGCCGTTGTGCATGACTGCCACGTCGTCACACACGTATTCAACAACTGCCAGATCGTGACTGATCAGCAGGTAAGAAAGCTCGTACTCTTCTCGCAGGTCATTCAATAGATTAAGGATCTGTGCCTGGACCGATACGTCCAGAGCCGATACTGGCTCATCTGCGACGACCAGTTTTGGGCGAGTAATCAGGGCTCGAGCGATAGCGATACGCTGACGTTGCCCGCCTGAAAACTCGTGGGGATATTTTTGGGTGTCCGTTGCTTTAAGGCCCACGTCTTCCATCACAGACACCACCCTTCTTTGTGCTTCGACAGGGGATGCCTGCTCCAAAGCCCGAAGAGGTTCGGCCACAATCCGCCCAATCGTGTGGCGCGGATCTAACGAGCCAAACGGGTCTTGAAATACGATTTGAAAGTCCGTGCGTAACTTGCGCAGCGCATTTTTTGATATTTGGTGGATGTCAAATCCTGCGATATGTACTGAACCAGACGTTGGGTTCTCCAGTCCCGTCACGAGACGTGCAAGCGTAGATTTCCCACACCCCGATTCACCAACCAGGCCAAGACTTCGGCCTGGCCGAATCCGAAAACTTACTCTATGAACCGCTTCGACAGTATGCGCCTTGTCAAACAGGCTCTCACGCGGCAAAACGTAATGCTTGGTGAGATCGACTACGTCAAGAACGAAACGCGCTGAATTCATCTTCGCTGCGACCGTACTCATTTTCTGCTTGCACGGTCTAAATGATGACACGCGGCGTAATGGTCGTGGTTAACCATTGTCGCGGGCGGCGGGGTTTTTATGCAGAGGCTGGAGGCTATGGCGCACCTGTCCGAGAAAGTACAGCCAGTCGGCATACCGGTGAGTTCTGGCACTACGCCGGGGATGGTTTTGAGCCGAGTCTGCCGCACTGGGTCGTTTCCATCGATGCGTGGAATCGCTGACATCAGGCCTTGGGTATAGGGGTGTGAGACATTCGAGAAAATCCTACTCGCCGCACCAACCTCTACTGCCGTGCCACCGTACATCACAATGATCTGGTCTACCATATTCGCGATTACGCCAAGGTCGTGGCTGATCAGAATCAACGCCATGCCAAGTTCATCTACCAGCGAACGAATGAGTTTTAGGATTTGTTTTTGTATGGTGACATCCACAGCCGTGGTTGGCTCGTCTGCGATCAGGAGGTCTGGTTTGTTGGCAAGAGCGATAGCAATCATCACCCGCTGGCGTTGTCCACCAGAAAGTTGGTGCGGATATTGGCTGAACCGGCTCTTTGGGTCACG
>CAJXWH010000063.1 GCA_913062915.1 uncultured Acidiferrobacteraceae bacterium
CCCACTGACTGACACTATATTCATCGGAATCCATTGCTGTCAACCCCGAAAGATATGAAAAATAGGGGTTTTTGGCCGCTGGCCCGAGTTCACTGATGCAACGCCCTGAAAAAGGCCGAAATGCCAAGAGTAACGCGCTCGGTTCGGGCCTGGAAATGCGCCCCGCTTGACCCAAAAAGTCTGGGATGGAATGCCTGAAACGGCACCCGTGGTGGTGGGAGTCAGCCTGTAAGCCGGGTTCTGTCGAGGGTGATCATTCCTCTTGGGTGCACGTCACCGCGCACCTCGAGCGACCTACCCGAATCCGGTGCGGGCCACACCATCGGATTCCTATTTGGTCTTGCTCCGGGTGGGGTTTGCCCTGCCGTTCGTGTTACCACCAACGCGGTGCGCTCTTACCGCACCTTTTCACCCTTACCGACCCGACACCCGAAGGTGTCGGCTGGCGGTATATTTTCTGTGGCACTTTCCGTCGACTCGCGCCGCCCAGACGTTATCTGGCACCCTGCCCTATGGAGCCCGGACTTTCCTCGATCCTGCACCGTTGGCCAACACATACGATGACGACAGAAACAGGACCGCGATCACCCGGCCGACTCCCACCCTGTCAACATAGACCGGCGGGGGAAAGAAGGCAAGTCGGTTATTCAGAGCTGATCGCCTCTGAGCTGTTCCAGCACCAGGCGATAAAAATCGTTCTTTCTGCCACCAGTGATGCGGGCTGCAACCATACTGGCAACGCGAGGCGGTAAGTATTCACTCAACACTGTCACCAATTGCAGTGGATTGACCGATTGCTCATCACATGGCCTGTCGGAACCCTCGACCACGATCACCGCTTCACCCCGCTGTAGGACGGTATCCAAACGGATTCGATCTTCAAGCACGGCAAGCGTACCTGTGATCACGGTTTCAAATCGCTTACTGATTTCACGCACCAGCGCCGCCTGTCGCGCCTGGTCGAACATCGTCCGCATATCAGCCAGTGTCGAGATAAGCCGCCGAGGCGATTCAAAAAAAACCAGGGTTCTCTCTTCGCGGGCCAAATCAGCAAGGCGCGATCGACGAGCGGCAGCACGGGCAGGTAAAAATCCCTCAAACGCAAAACGATGGGCAGGCAAACCACAGATCGACAGCGCTGCTGTTATCGCACTTGCCCCTGGGATCGCACGAACCTCGAACCCTGCAGCACGGACTGCACGCACCAGGCGATAGCCTGGATCACTAATCAGTGGAGTGCCGGCGTCACTGACCAATGCGATGCTCTCGCCGTCTTCCAGCCGGGTGACCAGAGACCTGCAGCGCCGCGCCTCGTTCTGTTCGTGTAACGATACCAGCCGGGCCCGGATCTTAAAATGATTCAGCAGTGACCGTGTGTGGCGGGTATCTTCTGCAGCTACCGCATGCACACTGGCGAGAACATCGAGTGCGCGCTGGGATATGTCGCCAAGATTTCCGATTGGAGTCGCGACCACATAGAGAGTCGATGGATCAATTCCCTGCGCGATCTTCTTCACTTTGACTTGCCACTCCCCCGCCCGATGATCGATAACCAACCATGATGACGGTACCCAGAGCGTAGATCGAGGACCGAGTGTATCCGGTATACTGAATCGATGCCCCGGTATATCTTCGCCGGCGCTGTGGTTCAGTGGGCGGCCATCATTCGTGCCGCACTTTTCCTCGGATGTACTGCAGCGCTCCTATCAGGGATCATCGGCATTGCTCACGTCGGTGCAGCCCACAGCGAAACGAACGCGCCGCCAAGCTGGGTGGATCCCGATCGATTCACCGATCCACCACCGGTCGCTGCAGAGCCACGCTTGCCAGCAGCTCCGTCTTCTACCCGCGCTACACTGTCCTGGGACTTCCTAGACCATATGGCTCGCGCCCTGACGCCTGACCAGCGTATTCGAGCATTCGAGACCATCGAGAGTCTGTTGCACGCTGGACAGTTCGTCTCTGCCAGTAAACTTCTCGAACGCTTTGAGGGAGTAACCCTGGACCGCCCGCAGAGCGCGCTGCGGCACCTGCTGGAGGCCAAAACTCTTTACATGAGCGGGGAGTACAAAAAAGCCCTTCGGGTTTTGCACCGGCTTCCCAACCGAGACCTCCCGCCCCACCA
The DNA here is from genome assembly GCA_913062915.1 of uncultured Acidiferrobacteraceae bacterium. Lineage (GTDB taxonomy): Bacteria > Pseudomonadota > Gammaproteobacteria > Arenicellales > UBA868 > CAJXWH01. The sequence continues at coordinate 2,126 of CAJXWH010000063.1, forward strand.
CCAAGCGACTGCGCTATGGCTAGAGACCGGGAGCCTCCTCGGTGTTCAGCAAATCCCCGAAGCGCTCAAGATGGCTCGAAATTTCGCTCCGAACACCCATCAATTCGTAGCCGCAAGTGTCTATGAAATGGTCTGGAACACGTTGCGCTCTATGCCCACATCGGAACTCGATCAACTGAGGGTCGCGGCAACCGATCCCTATTCCGCCGCTTGGCTCGCGTTGGCCAACCTGTTCGCATCAGACCCCATTTCCTCGCAGAACTTCAATCGTCAACTTGCCTCTTGGCAACGACGTAACCCCGACCACCCCGCCAACCGCTATGTACTTTTGCATATTGCCTCCCAAGCGAATCCCGCCCACCGCCGAATCCGCCAAGTGGCTCTGTTGTTGCCGATTACCTCTTCGTTTACCGAGGCCGCACAGGCCATCCGGGATGGCTTTTTGTTCCTATCCGGACAAAGCGACCCGTCAACCCGCCCCTTGATCCGCATTTACGATTTCGGTGATCAGACGGAACTCATCCGTGCGTATTACGACGCAGCGGTAAGGGACCAGGCCGACTTCATCGTCGGCCCGGTTGGACCGGCGGCCGTGAAGGCGCTCGCGAGCCGGAACGAATTCCCAGTCCCTACCCTGCTGCTTGGAAACTTCGATCATCCCGACGCAGTGCGCTCCAACGCTTACCAATTCAGTCTCTCACCGGAGGATGATGCAACAGCCGTAGCAGAGCGAGCGTTCAACGATGGTCATCGACGGGTAGTCGCGCTGTATCCAGACACGTTACAAGGGCGTCGCATCTTCGCCGCGTGGCGTCACAAGTGGCAGGAACACGGTGGAATTCTGATCCAATCTCATGCTTATGACACCAGTGTCAGTGATCACAGCCAAATCCTCAGGGCATTGTTTCATCTTGACCACAGCGGCGCGCGACGAAAAGCGCTACAGAAAACCCTGGACAGTACCGCACAGCTGAAGTTTCTAGCCCGTCGGCGGCAAGACATCGATGCACTGTTTCTGCTCGGGGACAACTACCAGACTCGACTGATCAAGCCGCAGATCGATTTTCATCATGCTCATGACCTGGTGGTCTACAGTCTTAACAGCAATTACACCGGCACACCCGATCCTGTGAAGGACCTCGACCTTGAGGGCATTGTGTTCGGCGACATGCCATGGGTTCTGAACCACGGCGGCAGTAGCCAAGCATTGCGCCACCGTGTACCGCAGCAACAATCGCGCAACGGGACTGTGCTGGACCGACTGTTTGCCCTCGGTATGGATGCCTATGGGCTGATCCACAACATTGGTGAGATGCAACGGAACCCAGATCTTGCCTATCCGGGAATGACCGGAGATTTATCCATCACCGCGACGGGTAGGATCCGACGACGATTGGAGTGGTTCCGGATGCACCGGGGGAAACCGGTTCATCTGCGGCTGGCGACCCTGCCGACCCCGCCTCGGCTGGACCTGAAATCGAATCCCAGTGACTGAACGCCACTGGTCAGAAACTGTCGCCTGTGGCTGGCTGGAACAAAAGGGTCTCCGGCTGCTGGAAGGCAATTACAATACCCGCTTCGGTGAAATCGACTTGATCATGACCGATGGGGATAATGTAGTCTTCGTTGAGGTACGGCAACGCACTTCAAGCCGGTTCGGGACTCCCGCAGAAACCGTGAACAAACAAAAACGTCAGCGTCTGCAGAAAGCGGCAGCACATTATCTACAGCGAACTCACTGGGATAACGGCGCACCTTGTCGGTTTGATGTCATCGCCATTGAGGGCGATCGTGCGAACGCCTGTATCAACTGGATCAAGAATGCATTTTAAGGCCTAGGAGAGCGTGATGGATCCCGAACGCCTTGTCCGCAATCATTTCAGTGCAAGCACGCAGACAGCGACGGCGACCGTCGAAGCCATTGGCGACCGAATTGCGCAGGCGGCTGCCCGTGCCGCACAAACGCTGGACAATGACGGCAAGATTCTAATCTGCGGCAATGGCGGTTCGGCCAGTGATGCACAACACTTCGCCGCCGAACTGGTCTGCCGCTACGAGCGCGACCGAAAGGCTCTGGGGGCCATTGCACTGACAGCCGATACGGCCGTTCTGACAGCGGCAGGAAACGATTATGATTTCTCGAAGATTTTTTCGCGCCAAGTCCAGGCCCTAGGTCGGTCTGGCGATCTGCTGGTGGCAATTACGACTTCGGGCCAGTCGGACAATGTAAGCCTTGCGGTTGAAACAGCGCTCGAAATGGGTGTTCAGGTGGTCGCGCTGACGGGAAAGGACGGTGGAAAATTGGCGCCTTTGATCGCAAACAAAGGTCTTGAACTTCGTGTACCGTCCGCGGTCACCGCCCGAATCCAGGAGGCTCACGCTATAATCATTCACTGCATTTGCGACCTCGTAGAATTACATACTGCAGGAAAATTGATGTTATGAAACCAGGCCGAGTACGTCCATTTCCCTACGTCCCGCTGCTGCCAGCGCTTGTCGTCGCCACCGTTATCAGTGGTTGCGCCTCCATCCCACCACCTCTCCCAGCAACGATCGTCGTGTCAGGCATCGGGATTGGCTATGTCATGATGCAGAGCCACAAACGGACCTTCAAGAAATACTGGAATGACAGCCAACTGGACCGGGCGATTACACGGGAAATCAAAAAGGACCCCCAACTGGCGACTGCGGCTCGAAGTGTTACACACGTCAACGTCACGGTATTTAATGGAGTCGTACTGCTGACCGGTGAGGTACCGCTACAGAATCAGATTGCGAGGATTATCGATATCGCAAGTTCGTACGCCGCTTCCCGACAGGTCATCAATCGAATTGAACTCGCGGGCAAGAGTAACCTCAATAGCCGGGCCAACGATGTCTTGCTTACCACACAGGTCCGGGCATCGGTGCTGGACTCGGAATACCTCGACGGGCACAAGATCAAAGTCGTCACCGAGAGAGCCAATGTCTATCTGATGGGCACTGTCACCCGGGAGGAAGCCGATATTGCAGCCGAGATCGCCCGCAGTATTTCCGGTGTTGTCCGGGTCGTAAAGGTCTTCGAATACCGCTGACCCGAGGCGCTGCACGGCGCATCTCTTGGATTCCACTGGCAAGATCATCTATAGCCGGGCGCAACTCGCAGAACGGTTGCCAGATCTTCTACGGCCGCTGGTATTTACAAATGGTTGTTTTGACATCCTGCATCGCGGACACGTGGATTACCTCACTCGGTCCGCCGCCCTTGGCCGTTTTCTGCTTGTTGCTGTAAACGACGACGATTCCGCCCGCCGGCTGAACAAGGGCAAAGACCGCCCATTCAATTCTCTAGATGACCGCATCGCGGTTCTCGCCGGTCTGGAATGCATCGATTGCATCGTCCCGTTTCACGAAGATACCCCTCTGGACCTTATCCAGCTGGTGCGACCCGATCATTTGGTCAAAGGGGGCGACTGGCCGACAAATCAGATCATTGGCGGCGAATTTGTCTCTCAGCTGGGAGGCCAAGTGCACTCCGTCCCTTTCCGCTACCCCCACTCCACCAGCAAAATCATTCGTCAGATTCGAAAAACCGAAGCTGACGGTTGATCAAGCGCTGGGATCGGCGGGACTGGTGACCTGTAATGCCAGTGGTTCGAGTTCTGTCAATGCACGCCGATATACATTTCGCTTGAAAGCGATGATCTGGCGAACAGGCGTCCAATAATCCACCCATCGCCAGCGATCGAATTCGGGCTTCTCGCCCAGGTCCAGACGAATATCCGAATCGTCCGCAAGCATCTGGAGTAAAAACCACATTTGCTTCTGACCCCGAAATCGCACGCCATTTGCGCGCTGGTTAACGATCGGCACATCGTATCGAAGCCAGCTCCGAGTCGACCCTACCATTCGAACATGATGCGGCGATAAGCCGACTTCCTCATAAAGTTCACGGTAGACAGCGTCAATGGCCGACTCCTTGATCTCGACTCCGCCCTGCGGAAACTGCCAACCGTCATGCCGACTGCGTCTTGCCCACAGCACCTGGATTTGACTGTTGCACAGCACGATCCCCACGTTGTGCCGGTAGCCATCTGCATCAATCACATCGCCTTGTATGGCGTTTTTCATCGCTTGCCCGAACCTCCGCCTTGTGGGCCCGATTGTTCCACGGGTACCGACTGCCTGGCAATCGGATCGATTTCGATTCGCGCTGCATCACTTTTCCATCACTGCCAAAGTGAAGTTCCACGCAGGACGAATCAAGTCATAAAGAAGCGCTTCTTCGGGCGGTATTGGGAATACCCGCGGTCGGGTTAGGTCGTCCTCTAGGCCCATTGCCTCGCGCTGGTATCAGCCTGGGCCGTTAGGTTTGCTCTTGTTGCCACCGCCCGTCGCTCTGATTGAATCTCAGGAATTCCTCAATCGCCTTTACGCGGAATTTCTGGCGCTGGTAAATAATCGAAAACGGTCTGGTAATCGGAGGATCGAGACCACGTTGAGCCAATAAATTGAGCTTCCGTTCTTTTTCCAGCGTGGCAACCGACAAAATAGAAACTCCGAGTCCCGCAGCGACAGCGCTCTTGATCGACTCGGGGCTGCCCAATTCCATGATCAGATCAAAGTCCCCGAAATCTAATTTCTGCGCCGCAAGATAGTCGTTAATCACTTCTCGAGTGCCCGATCCTTCTTCCCGTGCAATAAACGGATACTCCAAGAGCTCATCCAGGGTAAGCTTTTTTATCCCTTCCAAAGGATGACCAACGGGCATGACCGCAACCAGTTCATCATCCCAGCAAACGCTGGTGACCAGATTCTTATTGTTAACCGGTCCCTCCACGATCCCAATATCGATCTGATTATTCTCTACCATGTGAATCACACCCAGGGTATTGGCAACTTGCAACCGAATAGCGACCGCTGGGAACTTGGCCTGATATTCACCGAGCAGGCGTGGGATTACGTACTCACCAATCGTCGTGCTGGCCCCCAGAACCAGCAGTCCTTCCACGTCACCCGTTAACTGGCGCACTTCATTATCCATTTCGTTGTATTGTGTGATGATCTGGTCCGCATAGGATTTCACGATCTGCCCAGCCTTGGTCAAACTGATTCCATTATGGGTGCGGTCAAAAAGACGGGTATTGAAGTACTCTTCCAGTTGGCGAATCTGGAACGTTACCGCCGGCTGGGTCATGTGCAAGGCCTTCGCGGCCTTGGTAAAACTCAGCAGCCGGGCTACGTTTGAAAATACTTGCAATCTTCTGTCCGCCACGAATGTTCCCCCATCGCTTGGCGCAGTTGCTTGACTAGCACTATAGTCGAGCGCTCGTCTACCCTAACATCAAGTCCAAAACAACACCCATGGTAAGGCGTTTAGAGCCGCGAGCCTACCCCGAACAATTGCGCTCAACCGCCATGCAGTCTACCCTGCCGTGCCCAATATGAGCAGCGATCCAATCCGCGAGGGCGGTATCGAGGCCCCAACCCGACATCCGATCAATTGGCGGGATCCGGAATTTTTCGACGAGGAAAAACTTTTTACCGAACTGGGGCGGGTCTATGACATCTGTCATGGTTGTCGCCGCTGCGTTAGCCTGTGCCAGGCCTTCCCTACTCTTTTCGATCTGGTCGACAAATCCCCAACGCTGGAAATCGATGGGGTGGAGAAATCCGACTACTGGAAAGTAGTCGATCATTGCTACCTCTGCGATCTTTGTTACATGACAAAATGCCCGTACGTTCCACCGCATGAATGGAATGTCGACTTTCCGCATCTCATGCTCCGCGCAAAGGCTTCTCGTTTTCAAAAAAAAGGAGCCTCGCGCCGTGATCGCCTGTTAACGAGCACAGATACCATTGGCCGACTCGCGGGAATTCCGATCGTTGTCAATACCGTAAACACCGCCAATCGTTCCACGACAGGGCGGAAACTGCTGGAAAGAGTTTTGGGAGTACACAAAGATGCGCTGTTGCCAAAGTATCACGCTCGAACCCTGCGGCGCCGAATGCGAAACCATAAAGTCCTGACGGTGTCTCCAACCGCCACCGAAACCACTCGCGGCAAGGTGGCCCTGTTCGCAACCTGCTATGGAAACTTTAATCAACCCGAAATTGTGGAAAACCTGGTAGCCGTATTGGAGCACAATCAAATCCCTGTAACGCTGGTTTCGAAAGAGCGTTGCTGTGCAATGCCGAAACTCGACCTCGGCGACTTAAAAGCCGTTGCCAAGGCTCTGGAAATTAATCAACCCCCGCTTGTCGAACTGATGAACGACGGCTGGGACATTATCGCCCCGATTCCCTCCTGCGTATTGATGTTCAAACAGGAACTGCCTCTGCTGTTCCCGGAAGACCAGGATCTCGCCCGTCTCAGGAAACATTGGTTCGATCCATTCGAGTACCTGTCTCTGCGTCATCGGGAAGGGCTCCTTGACACGAATTTTCAAAATCCCCTGGGCAAGGTCGCCTATCACGCCGCCTGCCATCAAAGAGTACAGAATATTGGCCCCCGAACCCGTGACCTTCTTCAGCTGGTACCAGGCACCGAAGTCATTACGATCGAACGGTGTTCAGGTCATGATGGGACTTACGCGGTAAAAAACGAAACCCACGGGGCCTCCATGAGGATTGCCCGACCGGTCATTGAGAAAATCAACCGAGCCAGGCCGGATCATTACGGCAGTGACTGCCCGATCGCAGCCCAACAGTTTCAAAACGGGCTGGCCGATGGCAGCACACCAGAACATCCTATTTCGCTGTTGCGACTGGCGTATGGTATTTGAATCCTGTCGAGAGACGTTGTCATCACGCATTCCGCCACCTCCTGGCCCGGGTTCTCCACCGCATCCGGCTCGATCGCGCTGCGTCTGAATATGGCCGCGGTTGCACAGCAGGCATCTAGTGCGTGCGGCTTTCTCCTTGGGTCGCGTGCTCCACTGCAAATTCACACAGTGCACTCAAGAGTTCGCACCGGTCCTGTATGATGAGCGCTTCGACGAGGCCTTGTTTTTCGCGTGACGAAAACGGCAGGCTGGAGGCCAGAGTGTCCACCAGTTCCGGTAACTCGAGGCCATCGAGCGAATCCCATTCAATCGCAAGTTGCCGACTCTCGAGATAAGTCTTCGCCAAGGAGAGTAATCGATCACGGTCAATATCGATTTCTTCGTCATCGAGATCATGGGTGAAACGACTCCAAGATATCTTGGCACGCCGATAACCGCGATAAAGCTCGAGCTCATCTTCAACATCAAAACGACTGACGCCACTCAAAACGAGCAATACCCGTCCGTCGCGGGTTTCACTGAAACTTACGATGCGGCCGGCACAGCCAGTACGGTGAAGATCCGGGCAATCGCCCTCTTCGCCGTGCAGCGGCTGAACCATCCCGACCAGGCGCGACCCGGCCAACGCGTCGAAAACCATACTCAGGTAGCGGGGCTCGAAAATATTGAGCGGTAATTGGCCATGCGGCAAAACCACCGCGCCGCTCAACGGAAACAGTGGGATGACGCTGGGCAAATCTTCAATATTCGGAGTAAATGGGTTACGCATGAGACCCGATCCTGTGGTGACACCGATTTTACTCACTCACCGGTCGACCAGTCAGCGGGAGTGCGAGCTCGCGGTCAGCACTCATCCAATGCCATAACCGGGCACAATATGCATCGTTATGCCATCATCGGTTTCGGCTCCCTGCTTTGGGATTTGGACACGTTGCGACCGCAGGTAGCCGGCCCATGGGAGTACTACACCGGTCCCACCTTGCCGCTCGAGTTCTCCCTGGTATCTCAGAAAAGAAACCGCGCTTTGGCGCTCGTCATTGATCTTGAGCACGGGACTCCCTGTCCGACGTGCATCATCAAGAGCCGGCGTAATGCGGTTGCCGAGGCGGTGATCGACCTCGCGGCGCGTGAACGCGCACCGATCAAGGCCATCGGCTTTTTCGACCGCGATTCCGGTGATGGTCGGTCGCACTCCAGGTCGATTCTCAAACGGCTCCGGGGTTGGCTCGAATCGAGCCCATGGGATGGCGCGGTCTGGACCGACGGCGCAAGCAACTTTCGGGCCGCGACTGGAATTGAATTTTCCGTAGCGGGTGCCCGCGAATACTTGCGCTCTCTTTCGGATGCCTCTCTGGTCGAGGCAAAGCACTACATCGAGAACGCACCGGATCGAGTCGATACGCCCCTGCGGCGGGCCCTCGCCCGGGATTCGTGGTGGCGTAATCTCCCGTGATGATGGCCCCTGCATCCCGAACGACGGGGCGGCCCACCTCTCAATCGACACGCGATCGTGAATGATCCTCCGATACAACCCAGCAGCGTGGCCCCAGGCAAAATGACCTATCGTGGTCGTTTTGCACCCTCGCCGACAGGGCGTCTTCATTTTGGATCGCTGGTTGCCGCGGTCGCGAGTTATACCGATGCACTGCACCATCAGGGTGAATGGCTGCTGCGATTCGATGACGTGGACGAAACACGGACACTGCCAGGGGCGGTTGATGGGATCCTGACGACACTGGATGCGTTTGGTTTTGAGTGGTCGGCAGAACCCGCGTCCCAGAGCGATCGGGTAGACCTCTACCAGGCGATTCTCGATCGATTATTGACGGAAGACCTCGCCTTCTATTGCGGTTGTAGCCGAAAAGAGATCGAGGCCGTGGGCCGACCTGGAACCGACGGGCCACTTTATCCTGGCACCTGCCGAAACGGTCTGCCCCGAGGCAAACGGCCACGATCAATCCGCCTTCGGGTTGAAAACAAAACGGTTCGATTTGTCGATCGGTTCGCAGGGCCGGTTCAGCAGAATGTCGCTCAACAGATCGGGGATTTCGTTATCCGCAGAGCCGATGGGTTTGCCGCCTACCAGCTGGCGGTTGTAGTGGATGACTCTATAGAAAACATTACCCATGTCGTGCGCGGAGCGGATCTGCTCGAATCCACACCCCGGCAACTCTACCTGCAGCAGCAACTTGGTTTTACGTATCCCGTGTATGGTCACATTCCACTGGTGAGGGACGCTTGCGGAAAAAAACTGAGTAAAGACGATGCCGCCCGGGCGCTGACCCTTAATAACCCTCTGCCTTCGCTCTTGGCAGCCTGGCAGTTTCTCGGTCAAGTGTCCCTCGCGTCTGACATTACACACGTCTCTGAGTTCTGGTCTGAAGCGACACGGCTGTGGTCCCCAGCACGAGTGCCAATAGCGACCGGCGAGGTGTAACGATCTACCGACAGAACCCCAGCCTGGAACCTGATGCGGGCATGATGGCATTTATCCGTAGCCACGTGAC
>CAJXWH010000064.1 GCA_913062915.1 uncultured Acidiferrobacteraceae bacterium
GCCTGGCCGTTGCGGTCTTGGGCAATATAAGAAGCGAAAACCCAGACATTGATACCGCTTGGGATAGTGACCCGGACCCAATCGTTGCGGATCTCGAGCACTTTAACCGGCATCCGGCCTGACAGCCCACCCAGAAGTGCCGCGTCTGCTCCGGGTTCGCTATAGGCTGCGGTGCCGGCACCAATGACACGGGCCGCATGAAATTGAAGCGAATCGCCGGAGGACTCCAGTTCTTCCTCGGTGGCGTCCCGGCTATTTGTGGGTTGCGCGGTTGACTCAGAATCCGCATCGATCGCGGTTGACAACACCGAGGGCTCGGAAGACGTATTGGCGGATTCTCCGGCGGCTGCGCCTGCTTGCGGTTGGATGACGACCCTCGGTCGAGCACTGAGGTCACTCATGACACTCGTTGTATTTTCTGTTGCGTCGGATGTCGATAAGCGCGTAGTTTGGCCCGGCATAGTGACGTTGCCGCGAACCGTCATTTTCTCGGTTTCCATGTGATAAATGATGGTCTCACCCGTGATCGTGTCGCGGTGCTGCTGCAGTTTGGCTTCACCGGAGAAGATCGCGACATTCTCGATCTCGTCGATCTCTATTGTTTGCGCCTGGCCCCTGATGAGATGGTCACTGCCCTCGGGCTGTTGTCGAAAAACCGCGGGTTGACCGTGGGCGATGGCCCGTTGCAGAACGTCGTCATCAAAAAACAGATGAATTTCGTCCGCCATCATGTGCAGCGTGCCCTGCTGAATCGTCACATCCCCACGGTAGATCCATCGGCCTGTGGCGAAATCGATCTCGATGTCTTGCGCATCGACAATGGCCGGCTGGTCGCGATCACTGTCAAGGGCGATCGCGACCTCTGCCGGATAAAGAAGAGAAGTAAAGAGCAGAAAAAACAGGCGGCCCATGGCGAAATTCTAGCAAACGATCCAAGGATCACCGGCTGGGTGCGCCTTGCGGCGGCTGAGTCTGGGAATGGGTCAGTGCTCGGGGCCGGGTTTGAGTTGTAACATCAGTTCATCGGCGCGGGTCCACGTGCCATCCCGGACATCGGGCGAAAAGCATGCCGATGAGGCGTCCTGGGGCAAGAATACCGACTCGTCGATATTTGCAGGCAGACGCTCCCGCACTTCTACGTTGCCGTGCAAGACGATCATCGTGCCGTTTTCGATGACTCTGCCCGTATCTGCAAAGACCAGTCGCGGGGAGACTCCTTTTTCGAACAGTAAGAGACAGGGCTCTTTGATGTCGACCGTGCTGTCATCCAGGAAATGCTCGAGGTGGGCGCCTCTCAAAACATACGAAGTTCCGAGGCCATCCCGGCCCCTGGCTAAAAAATTCTTGACGTAATAGTCAGGCTGATGGCGAACCGCAGCACTATCGGATGGATTCCTCTCGGTCAGGAGTCCGAGTTGCATCCATAAACCAAGGCCGATCAGCACGGCGACGACGCTGACAAGAATGAGGCGCTCAAGAGAGGCCGTTTGCATCAGAAAATTCCGGCGCGAATCAGGTCCAGGGCGTTCAAGGCGCCGACCGGTTGACCCGTCCCGTCTACGGCAAATACGCCGTTGATCGATCGCTGTCGCATCAAATCGACGACTTCAGCGGCCAATGTACGCGGCGTGACGGTTTGTGGTCGCGACGTCATCACGTCATCGATGATGCGATGCACTACGTCGATCGACCGGTTCAATGTGCGCCGCAGATCGCCGTCGGTGTAGACGCCGATAAGCTCGCCTTTTGAATTGACCACACCGGTCATGCCAAGGCCTTTGGTCGATATCTCGAGCAGGGCCTCGGGTACACGGGTCCCAGAGGGGACCAGCGGGATCTCTTCTCCTGAGTGCATGATGTCTTCTACATAGAGCAGCAGACGTCGGCCGAGCACACCGCCCGGGTGAGAGCGCGCGAAGTCATCTCGCGAGAAACCACGAGACTCCAGCACTGCGATCGCCAGGGCATCTCCCATCGCCAAGGTTGCGGTGGTACTGGCAGTCGGCGCGAGATTGTGGGGGCACGCTTCCCGTTCGACCCCCACATCGAGGCACACGTCGGCTGCCTCCCCCAGCGCGGAATCACAGCGACCGGTCATCGCAATGAGGGGGATTCCCATTCGCTTGATGATGGGCAAAATGGTCAGTATCTCGGGCGTTTCGCCAGAACTCGAAATGGCAACCAGCAGATCCCCTGGGGTAATCATTCCGAGGTCGCCATGACTGGCTTCTCCCGGGTGGACGAAAAAGGCGGGGGTGCCAGTGCTCGCCAGTGTGGCCGCGATTTTGCCGCCGATGTGGCCAGATTTACCCATACCGACCAGCACCACCCGCCCAGAACAGGCCAGGATCCGTTTGCAGGCGGCATAGAAGGATTGGTCGATTCGTGCCGTTAGCTGCTCAAGCGCCTCGCATTCAAGCCGGATGACATCACGGCCTTTGGAAATGAAATCGTCTGGATTCAACGGTGTGGACCGGCTCAGCGTAGCCAAGCTGGTTATTCTACTGGAATGGCCTTTCGTGACCCTCCCGCCTCAAGGCGAACGGGAGCCGGATACTTGGAAGAGTAAAATGCAAGCAAGTGGTAAAAGTGACTGGAAAATCTGGCATCTCATCGAATCGCACCATGGCCCAACATATCGACCCGTCCACCCCTCTGGTAGACGTGGCACACCTCGATTTCCGATACCCGGAACGGGCCCTCTATCAAGATCTTAGCCTACGGATATCCCGCGGTAAGGTGACCGTGATCATGGGCCCCAGTGGCTGCGGCAAGTCGACCTTGCTGGGTTTGATGGCCGGGCGATTGCGCCCGCTGGCGGGCGACGTATGTTTTGAAGGGGTCGCGCTTTCTGATCTGCCCCGCAAGGCGTTGTATCGGCTGCGGCGGCGAATGGGCATGATGTTTCAAAACAGCGCGCTGCTGAGCGATCTCGATGTATTTGAAAATGTAGCTTTCCCGATTCGGGAGAACACCGGATTGCCGGAACCCCTGGTCCGAAATCTGGTTCTCCTGAAACTGCACATGGTGGGCCTTCGTGGCGCTGCGCGTCTGCTGCCAGCAGCGCTCTCCGGTGGCATGGCCCGCCGTGTGGCACTTGCGCGCGCGCTCGCATTGGATCCAGATCTTGTCATGTACGACGAGCCGTTTACCGGTCTCGATCCAATATCCAAAGGCGTCATCGCGCAGCTGATTCGAGAACTGAACGACGTGCTGGGCGTGACATCCGTTGTCGTTACCCAGGATGTGAGGGAGGGGCTCAGTATTGCCGATCACGTCATTGTCTTTGCCGAAGGACAAATTGCAGAAGAGGGGAGTGCGCAACAGGTGGCCGCGAGCACGCAGCCTCAAGTGCGACAGTTTCTCGATGCGAAACCGGATGGGCCGGTCCCCTTTCACTACCCGGCTCCAGACTATCAGGACGATCTTCTTGGAAAGTGCCAATGAACTGGCTAAGCCGATTGGGTGGCGGCGTGATCACGGCCGTTCAGCACCTCGGTCGAGCCGGCGTTTTTCTGCCGGGGGTGATAGCAGCGACTTCGATGCTGTGGCGACGACCCGGTTTGTTGATTCAACAGCTCTATTCCGTGGGCGTCATGACGGTCCTCATCGTTGTGGTGGCGGGGCTGTTCGTTGGCATGATGCTGGGCTTTCAGGGCTACTACACCCTGGTGGACTTTGGCGCGGAATCCTCCCTCGGTTTGGCAGTCGCACTCTTTCTGACGCGAGAACTCGGCCCGGTTTTGACCGCGCTGTTGTTTGCCGGTCGGGCAGGATCCGCATTGACAGCAGAAATTGGGCTGATGAAAGCCACCCAGCAACTCGAAGCGATGGAGATGATGGCGGTGGATCCGCTTGGCCGGGTGATCGCACCCCGGTTCCTGGCAGGGTGTATTGCCATGCCGCTCCTTGCGGCGTTGTTCAGTGTGGTCGGTCTTGCGGGTGGTTACCTCGTGGGCGTCGGAGTGCTCAATATAGACGGTGGCAGCTATTGGGCCTCCATGCAAACAGGGGTCGATGTGTACGACGACATTTTGGGCGGTATCATCAAAAGCCTGGTATTCGGGTTCGTTGTTGCCTGGATAGCGGTTTTTGAGGGGTACCACGCCGAGTCGAGCACGGCAGGCGTCAGTCGAGCCACCACACGGACGGTGGTGACAGCGGCGCTGGCCGTTCTTGGGCTCGATTACGCGATGACCGCAATCATGTTTGACGAGGTATGACAATGACACGCAAAGCCATAGAAACGACCGTGGGTCTATTTCTGTTGATAGGAGTGGCAGCGATGATTTGGTTGGCGCTCAAGGTGGGCAATTGGTCACCCGCCACTACGCACGATTACGAAGTGACCGCACGTTTCGATAATATCGGCGGCTTGACGGTAAAGGCTCCGGTGACTTTGGCTGGGGTTACCATTGGCCGGGTCGCTTCTATCGGGATCGACGCCGATGACTACAGTGCCCGCATCACATTGCAGATCGATCAGGCGCATGACAACCTGCCCACAGACACCAGTGCGGCCATTCTGACTTCAGGTCTTCTCGGCGCACAGTATGTTGGGCTGGATCCGGGGGCCGAAGAAACCTATCTGGAAGATGGGGACCGGATCGAGATCACACAATCTGCAGTAGTGCTTGAGCATCTGATCGGTCAGATTTTGATCCGCACCGCGGAGGAACAGGACCGGTGATCCAGCGGTCCCTGGTGGCTGTCGTCCTGGTGCTGCTGCTGTTCTCATCGGGGCTGCGCGCAGCCATGCCACCCGACCAGCTCATCCGGCAAACGGTAGAGCGGTTGATTGATGAGTTGACCGAACGAAAGGCAGAGCTCGAGCGCGATCGCGGCCAACTCTACGAGCTGGTAGAGCGCGTGATTGTGGAGCACATCGCGGTAGACAAGGTGGCCAAGCTGGTTCTGGCTCGACACTGGCGCAATGCGTCTTTGGAGCAGCGGACCCGGTTCGCTGACGAGTTCAAGAATCTTTTGATTCGCACCTACGCCTCGGCCCTTTTTGATTACACCGGACGCGAACAGATGGACTTCCGACCCCTACAGCTCACGGGGGATGAACGGACTGCTGTGGTACGTACGGATGTCAAATTGCCGGGTGTCCGAGCGTTTCCGGTGAATTACAAATTTCTCCGCCTGGAGAGCGGTGAGTGGAAGATCTTTGATGTGACGATCGATGGCATCAGTCTGGTAACCATTTATCGGGCGAGTTACGCGCGGATCATCCAGACCACGGGTCTAGATGGTTTGATCTTGCGGCTCGAGCGAAAAACCGCAGAATCCAGATGACAAAACTGACCCGAACGGGACCTTCTTCATGGTCGTTTGAAGGCGAACTGACCTTTGCCACCGTCACTGGGATGCTCACTGGTGGCCCCAAAGTCGACCCGACAAAGCCCGCAGTCGTTGATCTTTCGGGGCTGACGCGAGGCGACAGCGCCGGTCTCTCGCTGTTGGTCGAGTGGCTGGCTGTGGCCCGAGCCAGCGGTGGGGTACTTCGATACACCGGGTTGCCCGAAAACTTCGCCCGCCTGGCTCGTGTGGCCGGCCTTGATTTTCTTAACAGCCATTTTGAACAATGACCACGGCTTGGCGAAGATTCATTCGGCCGATGGTTATTCGCGCGAATTGGCACTATGATCTCGCTTGCGAGCGGCCGGACCGATAGGCTTCGCCAACCAATGAACCTGCGTAACAAGTAATGATGGCGACACCCGAGGACATCAAAGAGTGGATCGAGCAAAACCTTGGTGAATCCGAGGTTGAAATTTCAGGCGATGGCCGTCATTTTGATGCGGTCATCGTCTGTGCCGGGTTTGCCGGAAAAACCCGGATCCAGCAACACCAGATGGTGTATGCCGCACTTGGCGACAGAATGAAGGACGACATTCACGCGTTATCGATGCGTACAATGACACCGGAGGACCGGACAGCGGAAACAACGGTGGACCAATAAACGTAAAGGGAGATGTTCATGGAGATACAAGAAAGAATTCGCAAGGTAATCGACGAAAACTCGGTGATGCTGTTCATGAAGGGCTCTCCGGACTTTCCACAGTGCGGATTCTCAGGCCGTGTGGTGCAAATCCTCGAGGCGTGTGACGCCAAGTTTGGTTCTGCCGACGTATTGATGGATCCAGAGCTTCGAGAAGGAATCAAAGCTTATTCAAACTGGCCGACCATTCCCCAGTTGTACATTCAGGGCGAATTGATTGGCGGCAGCGACATCGTAATGGAGATGCACGAGAACGGGGAACTCAAGAAGAAAATCGACGCTTTGGATGGGTAGCTTTGGCAAGATTTGATTTCAAACAATAAAAGGCGCCGGTGACGGCGCCTTTTTTGTTGTGATGTGTTGTGACTGGACATCCTTGAAAGGAGTGCCGAGAATCCATCGGATCATGGGTTATTTCTGGCACGGCACGCCAATAAATTATGGATAAGCTCTTGGTCCGGGGCGGCCAGCGCCTCGATGGAGAGATCCATGCGTCCGGCGCAAAGAACGCAGCCCTGCCCGCCTTGATTGCTTCATTGTTGGCGGACAGCCCCCTGCAGGTTGGAAATATTCCCCACCTGCGAGACATCACGACGACGCTGGAACTGTTGCAGCACCTTGGCGCTTCGGTGCAAGTGGATGAAAAACTCGCGATTCAAGTGGATGCGAGTCAACTCCGCGTGCTGCGGGCGCCCTATAAATTGGTCCGAACGATGCGGGCCTCGATTCTGGTGCTGGGGCCGCTACTGGCCCGTTTTGGCGAGGCGGAGGTCTCTTTGCCCGGGGGCTGTGCGATCGGCTCAAGGCCGGTCAATTTGCACATCAAGGGGCTCGAGATGATGGGCGCTGAGGTCGACATTGCCGGTGGTTATATTCGAGCGCGTGTTCCTGGCGGTCGGCTGCAAGGTGCCCGCATTCTTTTCGATACGAGCACAGTGACCGGCACCGAAAATCTCATGATGGCGGCGACGCTGGCTGAAGGCGTTACGGTACTTGAGAACACAGCGCGGGAACCTGAAGTGGTCGACCTTGCTCGGTGTCTTGTCTCCATGGGGGCCAAAATCGAAGGCGCGGGCAGCGATATCATCCGGATCCAGGGGGTCAGGAAATTGCACGGCGCCGTGCATCATGTGATTCCAGACCGTATCGAGGCGGCGACCTATCTGGTGGCGGCCGCTGTGACGAGGGGGCGGATTCGAGTGCGTGGCGTCAAAGCGCTTTTTCTGGATGCCGTCATCGGTAAATTGAGGGAAGCGGGCGCGAGTGTAGACGTGGCAGCCGACGGGGTCGAGTTGCGCATGCCAGACGCTCCTATCCAGGCGGTCGATATTCGAACGGCCCCGTTTCCCGCCTTCCCAACCGACATGCAGGCCCAGTTCGTGTTGTTGAATTCGATCGCACATGGTACGGCCACGATCACCGAAACAGTCTTTGATAATCGTTTTATGCACGTGCAGGAACTGCAGCGCATGGGCGCCCAAATCGAAATTCGCGGCAATACGGTGTTTGTGCATGGGGTCGACCACTTGAGTGGCGCGCAGGTGATGGCGACCGACCTTCGGGCGTCGGCCTGTTTAGTGCTCGCCGGCCTGGTGGCCGAAGGCGAAACCGCGATCGACCGGATTTATCATATCGACCGCGGCTATGAGAGCATCGAGGAAAAACTTACCCAATGCGGTGCGCACATCCGCCGGATACCGGCGCCGCCGGCCGCCATCTCCGTCGCGGGCTGAGCGTGCCCTAACAACCCACCGCGAGCTTTCGGTTTCTGGCATGAGCAAGAATGGGTTGCGACGGCTGGATACCAAAGCGGCGGATTTTGACGTTGCACTGGAATCTCTTTTGCGCCGGGACGATCCGTTCGATTCCACTGTGCTGCAGATTGCGAAGGACATCATTGCCGATGTCCGCGACCGTGGCGACGCCGCCCTTTGCGAATACACCGCGCGCTTTGACGACTTTAAAGTTTCGGACGCCGCCACACTCGAGATTTCCTCGAGTGCACGGGAAGCGGCTTTTCAGAATCTTCCCTCGTCATTGCGTCAGTCCCTCGAGGCGGCAGCGAAGAGAATTCAAGATTTCCACGAGCGTCAGAAGGCGTCGTCCTGGGAGTACGATGACGGCTGCGGCTCTCGACTGGGGCAGCGGCTGACACCGCTCGAGCGAATCGGGGTGTATGTACCGGGAGGCAAAGCGGCCTACCCGTCTACCATCCTGATGAGCGCAATCCCGGCACGCATTGCAGGTGTAACAGAAATCGTCATGGTGGTGCCGACGCCTCGGGGCGAGGACAATAATCTGGTGTTGGCGGCCTCGCATCTCGCGCAGGTGGACCGCGCGTTTCGTATCGGTGGCGCTCAGGCGGTGGCGGCTCTCGCTGTGGGCACGGAGACCGTGCCTCGAGTCGACAAGATCGTCGGGCCGGGGAATGCTTATGTGGCGGCGGCCAAGAAAGCGCTGTTTGGGGAAGTGGGCATCGATATGGTCGCAGGACCCTCCGAAGTGGTGATCATCGCCGATCCGGGGGCAGATCCGAAATGGCTGGCCATGGATCTTTTTGCCCAGGCGGAGCACGATGAAAATGCGCAATCAATCCTGCTCTCACCGGATGCGCAGTTGATCAACCAGGTCGAGACAGCGATGCAGCAGTTGTTGCCCCAGATGGAGCGCCGCCAGATCATTGAATCATCCCTGTCTCAACACGGCGCTTTGATAAAAGTCGAATCTATGGCGGCGGCGGTGGACCTTTCGAACCGGATCGCGCCGGAACACTTGCAGTTGATGGTCGAAGATCCGGAGTCTTTGTTGGATCAGGTGCGTCATGCCGGTGCAATCTTTTGTGGCTACTGGAGCGCCGCGGCGTTGGGGGATTACTGTGCAGGGCCAAACCATGTCTTGCCGACCGCAGGCACTGCCCGATTCAGTTCGCCGCTTGGCGTCTACGATTTCCAAAAGAGAACCAACGTCATCTGGTGTTCTCCACTGGGCGCGGCTGCGCTATCAAGCGTCGCATCGAACCTTGCAGAACACGAAGGGCTTTTCGCTCACGCTCGATCCGCGGCGTATCGTGGAAGGCGCTGACCGAGGTTGTTGATGGCACTGGAAGATCACGTCCGACGACGGGTCCGAAAGGAAATTGCGGGCCGGTCGGCGTACGACGTAATACCCGCGGCGGGGCGAATCAAACTGGACGCGATGGAAAGCCCCTATGTCTGGCCGTCAGCGCTTCAAACGGAATGGTTGTCGACACTTCGCCAGGTAGAACTCAACCGGTATCCCGACCCCACCGCTTTCGAGTTGTGTGAGGATCTTCGCCGTTGGAGCGGGCTTGAAGGCGCGATGGGAATTCTCGTTGGAAACGGCTCCGATGAACTCATTCAAATGATTATCATGGCGCTGGGCGGCCCGGCCCGACCGGTGCTGGCCCCCGAACCGACCTTTGGCATGTACCGGATCAATGCTGAGGTGCTCGGCAGCCCGTTTGTCGGTGTGCCATTATCGGATCGCTTTGCCATCGACCGGGCAGCATTGTTGTTAGCCATCGAGACCCATGACCCCGGTTGTATTTTTCTCGCCTACCCGAACAACCCGACGGGCAATCTTTTTGAGCGGGAGACGATCGAAGCCGCAATCGATGCAGCAAATGGTCTTGTGATCATCGACGAGGCGTACCATCCTTATTGCGGACAAACCTTTTTAAATGAGATACCGGGAAAGGGTCATCTCGCAGTCCTTCGCACGTTTTCCAAACTAGGGCTTGCGGGGCTTCGGCTGGGATTTTTAACAGGCCCCGAGCCGTGGTTAGCACAGATCAACAAAGTACGTTTGCCGTACAACATCAGCGTGTTGGCGCAGGCCAGTGCCCGATTTGCACTGTCACATGTAGACTGGTTTACGCAGCAGGCCGAGAAGGTTTGCGCAGAACGCCGCCGGTTGCACAACGGCCTGCAGGAATTGTCGGGGCTTAAGGTCTACCCGAGCGCCGCGAATTTTCTGCTCTTTAGAGTGTCAGAAGGGACCGCCAGTTGGGTGTTTGATTCTCTGCTTCAACAGAACATCCTCATCAAGAATCTCGATGGGCAACATGACCGGCTCCGAGATTGCCTGCGCGTGACGGTTAGCACTCCAGATGAAAATGATCTTTTTCTTGAAGCGTTGTCGGCCGCGATATCACCGTAAATCGGTTGCGTTTCGCACCAGCAGATGCCGTTTGCTAGACTTTCGGTTCTGTTCAGCCCGCTATACGGCTTCAAACGGCATTACAGGCAAAACCTGACATGAACAAACGGGCCGCCGAAGTTCATCGCAAGACCCGCGAAACCCAGATTGTCGTGACGCTTGATCTCGATGGCAGCGGTGTGGTGAAGCTGGATTGCGATATCCCATTCCTTGAGCACATGCTGGAGCAGGTGGCGCGACATGGCCTGATCGATCTCACGGTGAGTGCGCGTGGTGATCTCGAGATTGATGCCCATCATACGGTGGAAGACATTGGGATCGCAATCGGCCAGGCGTGCAGTCAGGCGCTGGGGGAGCGCAAGGGAATCCAACGCTATGGGCAGGCGTATGTGCCGCTAGATGAAGCGTTGAGTCGGGTCGTATTGGATTTCTCCGGCCGGCCGACATTGGAATTCCAAGTCAACTGGCCTCGAGCCCGCATCGGGGAATTCGATGTCGATCTGATTCATGAGTTTTTTCAAGGGTTTTGCAATCACGCAGGGGTCACCTTACACATGGATACTCTACGCGGGGCCAATGCCCACCATGTGGCCGAAACGCTTTTTAAAGCCTTCGGCCGGGCGCTGCGAGCGGCTGTGACGCTCGATCCACGACTCGGGGATGTGGTGCCGTCGACCAAGGGATCACTCTAGGGAAGATCTCGTGTCCCGAATCGCCGTCGTCGATCTCGGCACTGGCAATCTTCACTCCGTGAGTAAAGCGCTGGAGCGGGTTGCGCCTGGCCGGGTGGTTGAAATTACCCATGATCCCGCAGTTATCCGCGCAGCAGGCCACGTGGTTCTTCCCGGCCAGGGCGCGATCGGCAGCTGGTTTCACGCGCTGGATAAAGGGCGCCTGCGCGAGGTCGT
>CAJXWH010000065.1 GCA_913062915.1 uncultured Acidiferrobacteraceae bacterium
TGGCTCCGCGACAGATTCGATCCACGACTCAACCAATTGGACTAATTCAATTACCGAAGGAATAAGCAACAGGTAATGCATTTCGACGTAATAATCGAAAATGGGCTGGTTATCGATGGTAGCGGGGCAGGGGGAACTAAAAATTCCGTCGGAATCACCGATACCAAAATAACTGCAATTGGTGATTTGAGCGCGGCCGAAGCTTCGAAACGAATCGATGCATCCGGCCACGTCGTCTCCCCTGGCTTCATCGATACACATGCTCATTCCGATGGAGCCCTGCTTAACGACGGTCAGCACGCTGAAGGCGTGCGACAAGGTATCACCACAGAGATCGTTGGGCCCGATGGGCTAACGTACGCTCCGCTGCCTCGCAAAAAGTACCTGATGTATCGACAGTATTTATCGGGACTTCTTGGCTTACCGCCAGAAGATCTCGATATGTCGTCGATAGGCTCTGCGCTAAATAATTATCACCACAAAACTGCTCCTAACGTGGCGATGTTCCTGGGGCACGGCCCGATTCGTTTGGGTGCAGTGGGTATGGAAGATGTTCCGCTACGGGGCGAAGTGCTTCGGCTCGCAATTCGAACAATGGAAGAATCGTTCGAGCAGGGCGCCTGTGGATTCGCAACTGGTCTTTCGTACTACCCGAATTCGTTCTCCGATTCACAAGAACTGGTAGAGCTATGCAAAGTCGCAGCCAGGTACGATAAAGCGTTTTCGATCCACACACGTAATCACAACGTCGATCGTGCATATTTCGGTGGTGGTGTTGAGGAAGCGCTGGAGATCGGGCGACGATCAGGTGTGAAGGTTCACATCGAGCATTATCGAACGAGCGCAGATAACGCAGGTCGTGTCGACGAAATCATGGAGCCGATCGAGCGGGCTAAAGATGATGGTGTTGATGTAACTCTTGAGTTGTACCCGTACCCGGTCGGCTCAGGGCACCCCCTATCTCACTTCCCAAGCTGGTTCCACGAAGGTGGTACTGAAGCCGCTCTGAGACGACTGGCTGATAAAGAAACCAAGGCGATGTTAGTGCGCGAACTCGAATCGAAAGATTCTTCGGTACTGCACAACTACAGCTGGACCTGGATCGCATCGGAAAAGAACCGCCATTACGAGGGTATGAGCTTTGGGGACGTTGCTACTGAGCGGGCAACGTCGATCGAACAGATGATCTGCGAAGTGATGCTCGAGGAGCGTTTTTCTTGTGGACTTCGTGGCGTGCCGCCGAGCAGTGCTCGCCTGTGGCGTGCAGTTGAAGAAGACATTATGAGTCTTCTTGATCGGCCCGACTACATGGTTGGTTCCGATGCAATTCCAGTTGGCGGCCTTCAGCACCCACGTGCCTGGGGCACGTTCCCTCGAATAATGGGCCGGCTCCGTCGCAGGCATGGATACCCGGTCGAGCAGCTTGTACAGCGATTGGCGCAAAATCCTGCACGACGATTCGGACTTGCCGAGCGTGGTGAAATTCGGGAAGGATTCCGTGCCGATATTTGTATATTCGACCCAGAAATGATCAATGACCTCTCTTCCTTCGAAGACCCAATGATGCATCCCATTGGAATTCCTCACGTGCTCGTGAACGGGCAATTGGTTGTCGAAAATTCCGAGTGCACCGGTGTCATGTCAGGTGAGGGCATACAGGCCGTATAGAAAACTGAAAGATTTAAAACATGACCATTAATAACCGCGTTTATGAAGAACTCGGAATCAAACCCGTAATTCACGCTGCCGGAACAATTACTTCGTTCGGTGGTTCAATGCCTCGACCAGAAGTGATCGAGGCCATGGCTATGGCTTCAACTTCGTTCGTCGGACTAGTCGAGCTCAATGAAAAAGTCGGTGAATATATTGCTCAAGTCACGGGCGCGGAAGCTGGCATGGTTGTGAGTGGAGCAGCTGGCGGAGTTGTGCTTTCGATCGCTGCTTGCATGACCGGAAAAAACGTCGGCTTTGTACGGCAATTACCGAACACAACCGGGATGAAAAACGAACTCGCTATTCAGAAAATCCACCGTGGTGGATACAGCGATATGTACACATTCGCCGGTGCTAAGTTCAACGAGGCTGGTTCGGTAAATGGATGCCTGGCTGAAGAGCTTGATCTTGCGATTAACGAAAACACCGCCGCAGTCGCGTACTTGTTTGGGCCTGGCGTGCTAACTAATGGTCTGACATTGAGCGAAGTCTCCGAAATCGCTCATGCGCGCGGTGTGCCGGTTATCGTTGATGCCGCAGCTATGCTGCCGCCGAAATCAAATCTACGACAATATATCGTCGATGGCGCTGACCTCGTAACGATGTCTGGCGGAAAGTACATTCGTGGTCCGCAGGGCGCGGGTCTGCTGTTCGGCAGGAAAGACCTGATTGAAGCAGCGACGTTGAACACGGCTCCGAACCATTCGATCGGTCGACCCCAAAAGGTTACCAAGGACGAGATGATTGGTTTGCACACGGCGTTGAAGCTGTTCATGGAGTCGGATGACGAAGCTCAGTTTGCGGCGTACAGAGAAACTCTGGCACCGATTCAGGAAAAACTGAAGAACGTTCAGGGGATCGATATATCGATCAAGCTATCGGCGTCGAAGTACCACGTGCCGACACTTGTGATCGGGCTGAAGTCGAGGGATTCGGGCCGGAACCCGAAAGAACTGCTCAAACAGTTACTTGAAGGTGAGCCACGAGTGTTCATGACTTATGACGCCAATGAAGACGCTATGTCGGTAAACCCGATAAACCTTCAGCCTGGTGAAGGCCCCGTTCTGGGGGCCAGATTAGCCGAAGTGCTTGAATAATATTTCATCACCGGAGTCTTAGATCCGCAGGTCTTCTGGTTGCCCTGCAGGTTTAGTACTCCGGTGGTAAGTTCTGCTAATCCCGCCGGTAATCCAACTCTTGGCTCAAGTCTCGATGACTACGCCAGCGCCGGATTTGTTGGCGGAGTTGCGGTCCAGCTTTCCCGTGATTTACCGTTCTTGTCCCAAACGACTCTGCCACCCTTGATCGTCATCTGGCACACGATCCGCTTGTCTGTTGGAAAAACTCGGTGGGCGGTTCCATTATCGGTCAGGCCAAAATCACCTTCTGCGATTTCGAACACCGCTATATCAGCGAGTGCTGTTTGTCCAAGATTTCCAAGTTCCGGGTGACCAATTGCGATTGCCGGATCCCAGGTTGATCTCTTCACGATGTCGGCCAAATCCATGCCCAGTGCAAGTAACTTGGTCATCGTTTCTGGCATGGTCGCCTGATTGAACATAATGCTTGGCTCATGCATATCGGTGGAAACGGTATCGGGAAGAAGCCCCTGTTCGATAGCGGCTTTGGCGATGCGGAACGAGAAACTTCCTGAACCGTGCCCGACGTCGAATTTCACGCCGCGGTCCCTCGCTTCGAAGAAATACGGTTTTACCTTGTCGTCGACATCGGTCATTGGCTTGCTGAGCGCGTAACAGTGAGTCACCATGTCGCCCGGGCGTAGGTGATCGAGCATCATTTCTTTCATTGGCCGGGTATGAATTGGCGACTGATCGACCATCAAGAAAACGCCACCGTCTTCAGCGGCCTGAACTCCGCGGTCGAGTGGTTCCCATCCCGGCCCCATGTAGTGAGCGACTTTTACACCGACGATTCTGTCGGGACGTTGGTTTATTTTCGCGGCTGTTAATTCAGCATCCATATCTTCGAGATCTTGCTCGGGTTCGCCAATCATCCCTTTTCCAACGATGTTGATCAGTGCGAAAACGTTCATCAACGATTGCGTGATGATCGTATCGTTGAACTCATCGAACGTTCGATGCCCAGAACCTCCAGCGTCAACACCGGTTGTTGTGCCTTGTGGCAGGCAATGAGCGTCGGGAAGCACCCCGCCCTTTATGCCAAAAAAGTGTGCATGAATATCAATGAGACCCGGCGTGACCACAAGGCCAGTTACATCAGCAACTGTCCTGGCGAGATCTGGCGAAATGTCCTTGTCGACGAGCGCAATGAATCGCCCCACAATCGCCACGTCGAACAGGCCATCAACGTTGTTCGCAGGGTCGATAACCCGGCCGCCTTTAAGAAGAAGATCGTATATCCGTTCGGTTGTTTTCTCGGCCACCATTTGAACCTCTGATCGCAATAAAAATATGCTCTTGAATGAATGTCAAATCCGCCACATATTAGCTCCACTTATTGGGCTCATGACCTTGTTGTATGCAGGGTGGTGAGACAAAACCCGTCAATATTCGCCGATATGGCTATATTCTTCCGAAACATCTCCAAATTCGGCGGTGCGAACTACGGTTTTATTGAGTCGGCTGAGACGTGGAATTGATAAGTCGAAAGTCGTCGACAAACTAGTCAACTCAAGCATGCAGACTGCGTATCAGCGCCGCTCTAAAAATTTACCCGGAATACTTGTGCGTTTTAAGAGGTGGGGAATACCGAAATCTTGCCTAAGAATATCGACTTGTTTTAGCGATTTTTATCCACAAAAACCGCCTTAAATGTCTCAGCAAGACTAATATGTCGCCAATCGTCGAAATAATAGATCACATAATGTTCGAGCATGATTTCCGAGGTTCTCATGACAACGGCAAACGAGGCATCTCCTAAGTACGATTTACTCCTTAAAGGTGGCCGGGTTATCGACCCTGCGAACAACGTTGATGGCCTGTTCGACGTGGCGATTGTGGGGCGATTCATTGCGCTCGTTGACAAGGACATTTCTTCGGCACTTTCACTTCGAGTTGCCGACGTTACCGGGCTTATCGTCACGCCTGGCCTGGTCGACCTGCATGCACATTTTTATGGGTATTCCGCGGCCGTTCATCCCGATGCACATTGCCTGCCAGAAGGCACCACAACTGCGGTTGATGTGGGCGGATCAGGACACCTCACATTCGATGATTTCGACGAAAAAATAATCTCTCGCGCCAAAACAAACGTCTTCGCTCTGTTGAATATCGCGGGCGAGGGAATGGTTGGGCTACCGGAGCAGGATCTGGAAGGGATGTCTGTCGACCTCACCTCAGCGAAAATTGCTCAACGTCCAGATCGTATCGTCGGCGTAAAAGTCGCTCACTATCGTGGACCCGGCTGGGAACCGCTAGATCGTGGCGTGCTAGCCGCCGAGAACACTGGTGTTTTCGTGATGGTCGACCAGGCTCCGATCAAATCTCGCCCAAACAACGAAATGTTGTTAGAGCACCTCGGCCCCGGTGATATGACCACTCACTGTTACGGATTCGACAAGCCAATGATCGATTCTAACGACAGGTTGAAGCCGTACTTCTTCGAGGCTCGTGAACGAGGAGTTAAGTTTGACGTTGGGCACGGAGCAGGAAGTTTCTCGTTCCGAATTGCTAAGCACGCAATTGAGCAAGGATTCCCACCCGACACTGTTTCGACAGACATGCACACGTCGAGCATTTTGGTCAATCAGAGCACGATGCCTGAAACGATGACTAAATTGATGGCGCTGGGCATGGATTTGGCCGACATTATCGCTCGCTCAACCTGGATTCCAGCGCAATCCATCGGTCATACTGAGCTAGGCAATATCGGGCAAACCGCTTTTGCCGATATCGCGGTTTTGGAAGTCGCTGAAGGTGACTTCGGTCTTACTGATAACGGATCTGGCAACAGGGCATACCGAACCAACAAACGAATCGTGTGCCAGATGACCATCAAAGATGGACAGGTTGTGTGGGACAAAAACGCACGGTCACGCGATGACTGGACGTCGACTCCACCGACAAATCCCTGGACCGTGTAGCACCGTCAAACCTAGCAACACAACGACAGTTGAATGACGATGAATAGCACGACCGAAAAACAAGATGCCGCTGCCAGGCGAGCCCGAGTGATGTCTAGTCATGACTCCGTTGTATTTTCAGGGGATGGAGAACCGCAAACGCCACGGACTGTCATCGAACGGCTCAGCGCAATGCTTGAAGCGGACGAGCTTCGACCCGACACCTACTCGTTGGGTGGAAATGTTGAGGCGTTCGAGCGTCGCATGGCCGAACAACTCGGCAAAGAAGCCGCAATCTGGATGCCAACCGGCACGCTTGCGAATCATCTTGCCCTGCGTCGACACAGTGGCACGAAAGCGCGTGTAGTGCTCCAGGAGCAAAGTCACATCTATCAGGATGAAGGAGATGCCCTGGCGAGGCTCAGCGGCCTGAACGCTATTCCGTTGGCCGGTGGAAAACCATACTTCACTGCCAGCGAACTTCAGAAAGCAATCGACCTATCCGTAACTGGACGAGTGTTGAATCCCATTGGCGCGGTGTCGATAGAGAGCCCGGTAAGACGCCAGGCAGGACAGATGATGCCGTGGAACGAAATGAAGTCGGTGACAAAGCTTTGTCGCGAGGCCGGAATTCCAGTTCATTTGGATGGCGCACGGCTGTACATGATGTCGGCCGCCACAGGTATCGCAGTCAAGAAATATACGGAATTGTTCGACAGTGTGTACGTGTCGACCTGGAAGTATTTCGGATCGCCGTTCGGGGCGATTCTGGCGGGTCCTCGTGAGTTCATCGAAGGCATGTATCACGATCGCCGTATGTTCGGTGGAGGCTTGCCTTCGGCGTACATAGCAACCGCACTTTCGATGAACGGACAGGACGGTTTCGTCGAGCGTTTCGGCGAGTCACTGGCAAAAGCTAAAACTCTGTTTGTACTGATCGACGAACTGCCTGGTGTCAAAATCGGCCAATTCGAACACGGATCAAACGTCTTCGAATTGCAGCTTGATTCTTCAATGGATACAGATCGGTTTATCGACTCTCTGCTCGATTCAGGAATTTCGATTCCATGGCCGAGCGTCGAGTGGCTCGTTCCATTGATGCACGTAAATAGCTCGATACTTCGGCAATCGAATAACGAAATTTTGGAAGCGTTTGCAATCGCTTCCTCAGTTTCAAGATCGTTATAAAAAGCAACCAAAAGCTATTCAGGAATGATCGTAAACTACAGAATCAGGTCAGCGATTTTTCAGGAACTACTCAATAAATATTTCAACGCTTACTGATAGCAATGGAGCACTTCGAATGACATCAACGAACTCGACCGGATCCAAACAGTTCGATGCTCTCGGCCTGAAAAAAATCATCAACGGTAGAAGCTGGGTAACGATTCTTGGCGGCAGCCGAATGCCTGAAGAAGTTCAGGACGCAATGACTGATGCCGCCAACACGTTTATTGATTTTCACGAGCTCAACAAGCGAGCAGGAACGTTGATTGCCGAATATACAGGCGCCGAGGCTGGTCTCGTCGTTGCTGGGGCGTCGGCTGGTCTGCTGGTTCAAGCGGCTGCATGTATGGCTGGTTCCGACCCCGATCGCATCTTGCAACTACCAGACACGAACGGAATGAAAGACGAAATTCTGATTTTTGAGAATCATCGTTTTGGTTTTGAAATTTGCTACCGAACAGCTGGAGCCACACTCAAAGAGTGGGGCAAAGATGAAGGCACTCTCGCCGAGCAATTGGAAGTGGCTATCGACGAAAAAACAGCTGCAGTCACTTACGTTTTCGGACCCTGGATGGACTGTGCTCTGACACTTCGCGAAGTTGTGGCTATCGCCCATGCAAAAGATGTTCCTGTGATCGTTGATGCTGCAGCGATGCTTCCGCCAGCCGACAACCTGACAAAGTACGTTGCCGAGGGTGCCGACCTCGTAACTTTCTCAGGCGGCAAAGGTCTGCGTGGACCTCAGTCAACAGGTATTCTAGCTGGGCGAGCCGATCTCGTAGAGGCTGCTCGATTGAATATGTCGCCTCACGCTTCAGTCGGCCGTGGATCGAAAGTAGCCAAAGAAGAGATCGCAGCTGTGCTCGTAGCATTGAAACGATTCGTATCGATGGATCACGAAGCCGAATGGGCAACATGGAGAGGTTGGTCGGAGACGATCACTGCTTCAGGTCGTAGCTTTGATGGGCTACGTCCGGTGATAGAAGATGGCGATCCAAATCGTCAGGGTCCAACCGCGGTCTTCTACTTTGATGAACGTTGGGATGGTCCGTCATCGAAGGAAATTCAAGCCAACCTGGCTGCCGGCAACCCGTCCATACATGTTGGGGTCGGCAACTACGGCGATGAGCTATACGTGAGCCCCGTTGCGCTTGAATCTGGTGAGGCAGAGACCGTCGCCGAGGCGCTACGGGCAGCCTTCAGTTAACCGCTAGTTTTGCGTTCATTTGGGAGAATTACCTTCTCTCAAGTGAACACCGGCAATTTGTGCAAGAACAAATTAAGGATTAGGAATGGAAGTGGATAGAAACTACCGGTGCAAAGTGGTCAAACCAGACGATTTCGATGAATTCTGGGATGGTGTTCTAAGCGACGTTAACGCCATTGATCTTGATCCAAGTATGGAGAAGGACGATCTGCGATCGAACGATGAAGTTGACGTATACCAGGTTTATTACAACAGCCTCGACCACGTGAGAATCTCTGCCTGGTATTCGGTACCCAAAGGCGCAACCGGAAAACTGCCAGCGATGATTCAGCTACCCGGCTATCAAAGCGATCCCCCGATCGCCAGAGAGTGGGCTGCGAAGGGATACGCGTGCATTTCTGTTAACCCTCGTGGCAAGGTCAGAAGCCGAACACAGTTCGATCCTGGTTACCCCGGCCTGCTCACTTATGGAATCGTCGATAAGAATTCGTATTCCTATCGCGGGTTCTACGTTGACGCATGGCGAGCGGTTGATTTCCTGCTCAGTCGACCAGAAGTCGACGGGGCAAATATTGGCGCAGTCGGAGGCAGTCAGGGCGGCGGACTGGCGATCACAATCTCGGCAATGCGCAAAGAGGTTAAGGCAGTGTCTATAAGCGCGCCGTACCTATGTGGGTACATGGACGCCATTGAACTGACTCACGCGTACCCGTTCCACGAGATCAACGACTATCTGCACACGCACCCGGAACGCCGTGAGGACGTTGAGAACACTGTCGCGTATTTCGACGGCATTTCTTTTGCCGACAAAATCGAATGTGCTGTCATCCTGAACGTCGGACTGCAAGACAACGTCGTGCCGCCCGAAACGGGCTATGCCGTGTTCGACGCAATCGCCAGTAACAACAAGAAGTTCTACGAATACGACGGGCACGGTCACGACGCTGGCAGGTACATGCACGACGCGATTATCGACAAGTTTTTTGAAGCCGAACTGAAGGGCGGGAACTAGAGAAATGTATGGAAACAAACCCGCTGACTTCGAGAACTTTTGGGATGATGTCGATAACGATCTTGCCGGTATTTCGATAGCTCCAGAAGTCGAGTACATCCGAATGCGCTCGAACAACGATGCTGATCTTTATGGCGTGCGCATCACCAGCGTCGGACCATACCGGTTATTTGCCTATCTAAGCATTCCAAAGGGCGAAGGTCCGTTCCCTGCGATCTACTACGTGCCGAAGAACGGAAGCGTTCACGAGGTAATCCCTCAGGGCACTGCGACCGGCATTCGTAGTCGTTACGTAACCTTCTCGGTTGCAGGGCGCGGAATGAGGAACTCAGATAAGCCATACACGGCCATGTATCCGGGACAGCTGACTGATGGTTTGGAAAGTGCTGATACGTACGTGTATCGAGGCATCATAGCCGACGCCCTTCGAGGTCTGGAATATCTGATTACACGCCCGGAAGTCGATTCAACAAGAATAGTCGCATGGGGTAACGACATCGCCGTTCTGGCAGCGGCACGTAGAAACGAAATCACCCATGTGGTATCAACTCCGGCTTACCTGTTTGACCCGGTTGAACACGCTTTGAAAACGTCTTCATATCCGCTCGCCGAGTACAGTGATTATCTTCGTCTGTACCCGGACAGAAAACATGATGTCGAATCGATATTGTCGATGTACAACACGCGTTGGCACGCGCCTGAGGTCAAAGCGGAAACTCTGCTGAGGGCAGATCACTCAAGCGGTATATACAACCCGGACGTACTTTCTGATCTCGAGAATGGCATCGCCGGAAACGTGACCGTACACGAATCGGAAAGGTCGAGCTTCAAGGACGGGCTTTTCGCTGAGAAATGGATCACCGAAAAGTTTTTCGGCGCAGATGCCACGGCGATCGTGCCTGAGCACTGGCGTAGCGCACTTTAGCCGATCGATTGGTTTGTAGCGTTCTGTCAGAACCAGTGCAGGCAAACGCCATGAAATTATTGGTTGTGCCTCCCGCTTGGTGTCTATTGAGCGCCGTTCGCGAAAAAGCCCCCGCATTTCTACGACTACTTCTTCAGTTTGGTTTCAGTTTGGAGCGGGAGACGAGGATCGAACTCGCGACCCTTTGCTTGGGAATTAAATCAACCCTGCCCCAGACTGTCCCTGATGCACCATTCGCGCAGTTGGATTCGTACTAGAAGCCGTTAGAAACTGCCCCACACTGCCTCAGGCTATTCCAGAGCGTCCGTTGGAACAGTATTGGAACAACAGCCTCAATCGTTAGGGCAGATC
>CAJXWH010000066.1 GCA_913062915.1 uncultured Acidiferrobacteraceae bacterium
GTTCAACTAAAAAGCAAAATCTCCGTATTTGACGGTTACCTGCGCGTCGACCGCTATCGTGTTACCCATCAACTGTACGGCGGCGGATGGAGCCAGGTGCTTGAACGTGAAGTGATGTCCCGCGGGGCAGTTACCGGCGTGCTGCTATTTGATCCCACGCGACAGGAAGTTGTACTGGTCGAGCAATTCCGCACGGGCGCTTGGGCCGCGGACTGGCCTGACCCCTGGTTACTGGAGTGTGTTGCTGGCATCGTCGAACCTGGCGAAAAACCAGAAGAGGTTGCGATCCGCGAAGCAGTAGAAGAGGCCGGGTGCACCATCACCCGCCTGGAACTTATAACCCGTTACCTCACAACCCCGGGATCGAGCACGGAACAGGTCGATCTTTTCTGCGGACAGATCAACGCCGCAGGGGTCGGCGGCCACCATGGCCTCACCGACGAGGGCGAAGATATTCGGGCATCAGTCTGGCCGCTCGACGAGGCACTGGCTCTGCTGAGCGGGCAACGAATCTGTAATGCCATGACACTTATCGCCCTGCAGTGGCTCAGCCTTCACCACGGCGCCCTGACGATTCAGTGGTCCTCGGCGGCAGCAAACTCGCGCTGATCCGAATTCAGGAATCGCGAAGCAGACGAATCAGGCTCGACGTATCCCAGCGCCCGCCTCCAGTTTCCTGAATCTTTCCGTAAAACTCATTCACCAAGGCGCTCACGGGCAGTAAGCTACCGTTTCGCCTGGCTTCATCGAGGCACATTCCAAGATCTTTGCGCATCCAATCCACCGCAAATCCGAAGTCGAATTCATCCTGGTGCATCGTCATGCCGCGGTTCTCCATTTGCCACGATTGTGCGGCACCTTTGGAAATCACATCTAACACGCCGTCAACATCCAACCCTGCCCGTCCCGCAAAATTAATCCCCTCCGATAGACCCTGCAGTAAACCCGCGATACAAATCTGATTCACCATCTTCGTGAGTTGCCCATTACCGACGGGCCCCATCCACGCAACTTTGCGGGCATAACTGTCGATCACCGCCCGAACCCTTTCGAATGAATCAGCTTCTCCTCCGACCATCACGGTCAATACGCCATTTTCGGCGCCGGCCTGCCCTCCCGACACCGGGGCATCCAGAAAATGGGCGCCACGGCCCGCACAAGCTGCTGCCAACTCGCGGGCGACAATCGCCGACGCGGTGGTATGGTCAAGGAACACAGCATCTTTCTCGAGAGCGCCGAACGCGCCATTTTTCCCAGTCGTCACTTCCCGCAGATCGTCATCATTACCCACGCAGGAACACACCACCTGTGCGCCTTCGGCAGCCTCGGCCGGTGATAAGACACTGTCGCCGCCGTGCTGCGAAACCCACTCGGTTGCTCTCTCGGTGGTGCGGTTATAGACCCGCACTTCGTACCCGTTCTTGGCAAGATGCCCCGCCATCGGATACCCCATTACCCCGAGCCCAATAAAGGAAACACGCCGGACTGCCGGCGAACTGCCGTGGGACTGATTCATACTGCCTCCCGGTTACTGAACGACGAACGAGTGCCACGAGTGTACCATTGGAATCCGAGACCCCCTCGCTTGGTTGAGGCAACTGGATTCGAATTACCCACTTTTCGTTGGCCGCCGTGGGCATGCACAATTAAGTACCCGAACGCATTCAATCAAATCGAAAGAAACCATGACTCCCGAACAACAGACAAGATACAGCCGCCAGATAAAACTGCCGCAGGTCGGTGAAGCCGGCCAAGAGCGATTGCTTCAGTCGCGGGTCCTGATTATCGGCATGGGCGGGCTCGGGTCGCCCGTCTCCATGTACCTAGCGGCTGCCGGCGTGGGGCATCTTGTGCTTACCGATTACGACCAGGTGGATACGTCAAATCTGCAGCGCCAGATCGTCCATTCTCAAGCCAATATAGGCGAGTTGAAAGCGACTTCAGCTCGGGAAACCCTACTGCGGCTCAATCCTGAAGTCAGCATCTTGGCGCTCGATTACGAGCTCGATGGTGACGAACTGATCGCACAGACAGAACGAGCGGATGTCCTGGTTGATTGCACTGACAACTTCCCCTCACGCTTCGAGCACAATCGGGTCAGTTTGGCCACTGGCACACCGCTTGTCTCGGGAGCTGCAATCCGCTGGGAGGGCCAGGTTTCTACTTTCATTCCGAAACATCCCTCCAGTCCGTGTTATCAGTGCTTGTATCCCGATACAGGAATCGACGCGGCGACCTGTGCAATGGAGGGCGTCATTGCACCCCTGGTAGGCGTCGTCGGCAGCGTCCAGGCACTGGAAGTACTTAACCTGCTGTTGAAAACGGGAGATGGCCTAAGTGGACGCTTGCTGGTACTCGATGGGATCGCCATGGAATGGCAGACCATCAGCCTGCCGCGCAACCCGGACTGTCCCGCCTGTTCTAAAAAATAAACCGGTCCGCGACCCATTGCCCAGGTCTCAGTTATGCACAGCGGCAACGACCAAACGCCGCGAATTACGGCTTAGAGCAGATTGCGAACCGCGTCGCGTTCTTCCTTTAGCTCCGCTGCTGACTTCAGAATACGCTCCTCACTAAACGGATCAATTTGCAGCTCTTTCACGATCGAGTATTGACCTTGCCGACAAACGACGGGAAAAGAGGAAATTAACCCCTCCTCGACACCATAACTCCCGTCGCTTGGTATCGCCATGCTGGCCCAGTCGCCGTCGGCGGTACCGTGGACCCAGGTTCGCATATGATCGATAGCGGCGGACGCGGCGGACGCGGCGCTCGATGAACCGCGCGCCTCCTGTATCGCCACACCCCGCTGTTGGACCGTTGGAATGAAATCTGATTCCAGCCACGCCCGATCTACCAGGTCGATAGCTGGTTGCCCTCTCACGCGCGCGTGGAAAACGTCCGGATACTGGGTGGCCGAATGGTTCCCCCAAATAATCACCTTCTGAACCCCATCCGCTGAAACCCCCAGTTTGGTCGCCAATTGGTAGACGGCACGGTTGTGGTCGAGCCGGGTCATCGCCGTAAACTGCCCGCGGTCTATGTCTGGTGCATTGGCGGACGCAATCAAAGCATTGGTGTTCGCCGGGTTTCCAACGACGAGAACACGAACGTCGCGGTGGGCGCTCTCATTCAGTGCGCTGCCCTGGCCTGAAAAAATATCGGCATTCTCAGACAACAGATGCTTGCGCTCCATACCGAGACCTCGAGGCTTCGCACCCACCAGTAGGGCGAAGTTCGCGTCACCAAAAATCACCCGCGGATCAGTACCCGACACGATATCTGTCAGCAGTGGAAACGCGCAGTCATCGAGCTCCATGACGACGCCATCAAGTGCTCCCATCGCAGGGGGAATTTCCAGGAGCTGCAAGATAACCGGTTGCTCTTTTCCCAACATGTCGCCGGCCGCAATCCGAAACAGCAAGGCATAACTGATCTGTCCAGCAGCGCCGGTTACTGCCACTCGAACAGGTGATTTCATTTTTCAACTCCTGTCTTGAGGAAAATCGCCCAAACCTCTATCAATTTCGCCTCCATTCAAACGAACAGTGCACGGGCCGGGGAATTCTCGTGCAGTGCCATAGCATAAGGAAGTTCAGTGACAGAAAAGCGTGGGGATAGGTGCACCTTCGAGAATCTCCCGGGTCGCCCCACCAAAGATGAGTTGTCGCAAACGACTTTGCGTGAAAGCACCTTTGATCAGGAGATCAGTATTCCATGTTTCTGCAAATTCAAGCACCGCCCCACCGATGCTGCCGTCCCGCTTAGTGATGGTCTCGGATCGGACCACCAGACCTCTTTGTGCGAGATGCTGCGCCACCTGGGCGGCCGCGGGGCCAGACACCATGCCCCCCTCCACCTCCACCACCACGATCTCGTCACTGACTGCAAGAAAAGGCATACCAGCAAGCACCGATCGTGCCGCTTCGGTACTGCCATTCCAGGCAATCACAATTCGATGGCCAAGCGAATCTGGCACCCGATCGCCAACGACCAAGACCGGTCGGCCGCTTTCAAATAAGACAGCTTCAACAGTTGTCTTCCAGTCGGCGGTTGCCTCGCTTTCATTACGGGCAACAACACTGAGGTCAAATAATCTTGCGTATTCACCGATGCCCGCGGGGCCCGTGCCGACCATTTCGCTCCAACCCGCCCGCGTGGTGCTCGAAGATTCCTCAAGCGTTCCGAATGGGATGCCGCGCTCTTCCAACAATACCTTGAAGGTCGATGCCGCCCGCTCGGCCTGCAAGCGCCCTTCCTCTTCGAACTCCGCCAGGTAATCTCCTGGCAAAGTAATGCCTTCTCCAGCAATGATCGGCATCAGCTGACGGTAATATGCTCCTTCGATATAACTTTCAAAACGGGCCGCCACCCGGTGGGCAGCATCTACTGTTACCGCGGCGGGTTGAAGATTGTTAAACGGCAGCAAGATGGTCTTGATTTCCGACATAACGTCACCTCCCGATCCTGTGGTCGAGTCACGAATCAATTCTAGCAGGTGAATCCCGCGCCTTCCCGGACGGCTAGATCACGTAAATCTCGACCCGCAAACTGTCGGCGCCACCCTTGCAATAACCGTATATCCTGCTCACCGCGCGCCAATTTTCGAATATCTTCCCGAGCGGCCACGGCCGCCGTCGGGATATCGACCGTCTCGCACACAACTTTCAAACGCTCCCACAAGAGCCGTTCTGTCCTCTTCTGCTCTGTACTGGGCCGCACAGATGCAGCCAGCGGCTGATATTCCGCCGCATGGTTCGCTCCCGCCTTCACCGCCGCTAGAATCGCTGAACTCCACCGCCTACGATCAGACGCCGACAACTCCGGTATCTTTTCGAGGTCCGCCGCATTTCCTGGCAGCGTTGCGGCGATCGCCAACAGCGTTTTTGAATTTAAAATCCATTCCCGTGGGCGGTCTCGTGACTGCGCTGTCTCCTCCCGCCAGAGAGCAAGCTGGAATGCAATACTCTGCCCCGTCCGGTCCAAGCCACGCGCACCGGACTGGATCTTTTTTATCGCCCGGTTGGGTCCAGACGCCAAGATCGCGGGACCGGTTAATCGCTCACAATCTTCACGGACCCAGCTGTCCCGGCCAAGCGTCTCCAGCCGACGCTTTAGATCAAGGTAGATCGCACCAAGGTAACGCGCATCGTCCAGTGCATATTTGACCTCGGCACCACTCAGGGGGCGGCGACACCAGGCCGTTCGAGTATGTTGCTTGGGTAAATCGATTTCGCAAACATGTTTGGCCAATTCGGCATAGGCGACTTGCTCTCCGCATCCGCAAAGTTGCGCTGCAATTTGGGTGTCGAAAAGCGGGGTTGCGCTGATGCCGAGCGCGGTGTGCAGCACTTCCAGATCCTGGCGGGCTGCATGAAAGATTTTTACAACGCCTGGGTTGACCAACAACGAATGAAGGGGAGAGAAATCCAGGTCCACCAGGGGATCGATGCAGACCGTCATTTCAGGCGTCGACATCTGAACCAGGCACAATCTGGGGTAGTACGTGCGAATTCGCTCGAATTCGGTATCGAGACCCACCCAAGGCTTTTGTGCGGCCTCGCCGCAACTGGCGTCGAGCGCCGCCTGTGTTTCAATCACGTGGTTCATAAGGAGGTCCAGCACAAATCCGAATATTTGAAAGCTTCGACAACGCTCCCGGGGGGCGCCGGTGAAAGTCCGTCAATCGATGCCGTTGGTCAAGATGCTATCATCTACGGGTTCCGACAGTTCCTTTGGAACCGCTTTAGCTGATCAGGCCCCTATGCTGAGTTACTTTCGATTGTTCTTTGATCTTTGCCTGTTCCGACAGCCAGCAGAGAATGTCCCTCGATCAGACACCCTGCTGTTCCTCACCGGGGCGGCCGCCATCGTCACCGGCGCGTTCAATGCCTTGCCGGACGAGCGAATTTCCAGCGCCTTACTGCTGGCGACCACCCAAATTCTGCTGTTCGCTGCAGTAATCTGGATTGCCTTGCGGTTGCGTGGTCACCGGGAACGCTGGGTGCAGACCATGACGGGGATCTACGGTGCGGTCACGGTCCTGCAACTGGTGACCATACCTCTGTCCAGCTGGCATGCGCGCCTGATCCTCCCCGAGACGCAGGGCATGGCACTGACCTTGCCGCTGATGGCCATCGCCGCCATCTCCATTTGGACCCTGGCAGTGATGTCCTCTGTTCTGCGTCAGGCGATGCAGATACCGGTGGCGGCAGCGGTCCTGATCATCATCGGCTGCCAGGCCCTCCTTCTGATGATCGTGTTTTCGTTTGTTGGCTCAGCCGGGCCCTGAATGGTTTTCACCGAGGGACTTACAACAATGATCAAGCAATTCTGGATTGCCGGGCTTATGGCCTTGTGCCTCAGCGCGCCGACAGGCGCACAGGAATTCATCGAGGATGTGAACTACGTTCGTTTGAGCAAACCACAGGCGGTGCAGACGGGGGACAAGATCGAGGTTCTTGAGTTGTTCTGGTACCACTGTCCCCATTGTTTCTACCTGGAACCCTACCTAAATCGCTGGCTGAAAAATAAAGCCGACTATATCGAGTACGTGCGGCTACCGGCGGTATTGACAGGCTCGTGGGAATTCGACGCCCGTGTCTTTTATACGTTCGAGGCGCTTGGAGTCACTGAAGCTATGCACAAAGCGTATTTTGATGCCATCCACGAGGACAATAAACTATTCGTAACGGAGGAGCAGGTGGCCGGTTGGGCCGGAGAATATGGCATCGAACGGCAGGATTTTCTCGACACTTTTTTCAACTCATTCTACGTGAACTCAAAAGTGGAAACCGCTCGCAAGCTGACCGGCGCGTACGAAACGGATGGGGTGCCAACGATTATTGTCGACGGTAAGTACCGGACCAAAGTTTCTCTGGCCGGAGGTCACGACGAACTGATCGACCTGATCACCTACCTTGCGGCTGTGGCGCAGGAGGAGCGCCCGTAACAGGGAATCGAAACCCGGAAACCGGGGGCATTCATCGTGACACGGGATCCCAGCGAGTTCGAGGTGTTTTTTCACGTCGGGCTCGGTCGAGCGGCCTCCACCTACCTGCAAAACCGGGTCTTCCCTAAGCTCGAAGGGATTCGGTACATCCACCGGGATCGATATCGCGCTTTTCCGAAGATCATCGACCGAAGTCGCCATACGAAATACCTGGTTTCGCGCGAAGCCGCACGGCGACTTAAAGACCGATTGCGGGAGTTCGCTGAGTACCGCCGAGACGGGAAGGTCATTCTTGTGCTGCGGCGACATGATCAATGGATCGCATCACATTACCGTCGCTACGTCAAAAACGGCGGCAGTCACTCATTTGAACGCTTTTTGGATCTGGACGGTAACCACCCGATTCTATGGGGTAGAGATGATCTCGAGTTCATGACCATGATCCGTTCGGCCGAACATTATTTTGATAGGCCGCCGCTGGTCCTCTTTCAGGAAGAGCTGACAAACAATCTAGAGCGCTTTGTTGCCCGTCTCACCGCCTTCACCGGTACCACCTGCGACCCCGCTAAAATCAACCCCAATCCGGTCCACCGCTCCTACAGTACCCAGCGGCTCAAAGTGGCGAGAAAAGTCGGTGCTTCCCTCTTCCCGCCGATCCCGACTCACCACCCCAATCCCACGTTACATCGCGTTCAACGGCGCGCCCATCTCGTTCTGTGCCATCTGATTCTGGCGCTGGCCAGATGGGTCCCGGCGTCCGTCGTCGGTGACGAGCCTCTGATCTTGCCCGAGCAGCTGGCTCGGGTCCACGACGAAACTGCGAACGACTGGGCGTCCTGCCTTGCTTTCGCTGCGGCGCACAATCCAACCCCCGAACATCCCACCCTTAGTTAAACTGGGCGATTCCCTCTCGTTCTAGATCTACCATAGTACGTTCAATACCAACCCGCAGGATCCCTAGCATCTGATCAATCTGTTCCCGTGAGATGACGATAGGGGGTGACACCACGCACATATTAATGAGTGGGCGGAGAAGTAGCCCAAGCGCCTGGCAATGCGAATCGATTCGTTTTCCGACATCATAATCAAGCTCGAGCGGCTGACGACTCTCCTTGCTGACCACGCATTCGAGACAACCCATCAGGCCAAGGCCCCGAACATCACCGACCATCGGTAAATCAATCAGTTCCCGCAACTTCTGCTGCAAGTACGGGCCAACCTCGCGCGCGTTCTCAAGCATCTGGTCCTTTTCAATCACATCGAGGTTGGCGAGTGCCGCAGCACAAGCAACTGGATGGCCAGAATAGGTAAAACCATTGGCGAATGAGGCGCCCCGATCTGGTTCGCCACCGACCTCCTTGATCAATCGCTCAGAAATCAGCACCGCGCCAAGTGGCACATAACCAGATGTAATGCCCTTGGCGACCGTGATGATATCAGGCACGATTCCAAACACCTCTTCAGAGGCAAACCAGTGGCCGAGTCGGCCGAATCCCGTCACGACTTCATCAGAGATATAGAGAACATCGTACTGACGACAGACCTCGAGGCATCGAGCGTGGTATCCAGTCGGTGGCACGATTACACCCCCAGACGCGAGTATGGGCTCAGCGATCAACGCAGCCGTATGCTCGGGCCCCAACTCCAGTATTTTTCCCTCCAGTTCATCGACCAGGTGATCACAAAAGTCTTCTTCGCTCATTCCCTCTGCCCGGCGGTACGGATTGGGCGACGAAAGATGGTGAATCCAGCCTGTTTCAAAATCGAGCCAATTCTTGTCGCGAGGTTTACCGGAGACTGATGCAGATAAATAGGTGCTGCCATGGTATGCATCGTGGCGAGTCAGGATGTGCTTCTTGTCCGGCTGGCCACGGACATTGTTGTAGAACATCACGAATCGAAGTGCAGAGTCGACAGCCGTTGAACCACCTGTCGTGTAGAACACCCGGTTCAAGTCTCCCGGAGATATTGCAGCCAACCGCTCGGCTAAGCGCGCTGCCGGTTCGGTCGGGTGACTCCATGGGCTGATATAACTCAGCCGGGCAGCCTGCTCCGCCATAGCATCGATGATTTCCCGTCGGCCGTGTCCTACGTTGACACACCACATCCCACCAGGACCGTCGAGCAGTCGATTGCCGTCACTATCGTAAACATAAACCCCCCCGCCCGAGTTGATTACGGTGTTGGGGCCGCTCTCGGTATCGAAACTCGCCCACGGATGGACGACATATTCATCCATCCGCCGAATTCCAGCCGCAAGGTCAACCGTATTAGTCGTTTTGTTCATCGATCACCTCGCTGGCGCTTTGAAAATACGGATTTCTATACGCTGCAGTAAAATCCATTACTCCCTCCTTTCCCACTAGATCAGCGTGTGTTCACGCCGAAACGGAACCCCGTCCGGTTCGGGAGGATCGTCCAGTTCCCGCGCATAACGATGGCCATCATAGACCGCGGCAGCGATGGTTGATGGAGCCAAACAATCGCCGATCCGGCTCAACCCGAAGGGAAGCGTCTCCAGCCGCTCCTCTTCGGTCCCGGCAACACCAAAGTAGAGCTCATTGGTCGGCAACCGAGCTGTAACCAGCACCAACGACGCGACAGACAAGGAATGTTCTTTCCCGGTCAGGTTGCACCGGGTTACAACGTAATCAGATTGAACAGATGCCAGAGTTCGCTTGCAGACCAACGTTACGCCCAAACCCAGCAGCCGCTCTTCAATCCTGTGCTGCTCCATGGTGTTCTGTGTCCAGTGCGACACCTCTGGACCCGGGGTGAGCAGCGTAACACTTAAGCCCGCCGATACCAGTACCTCCGCGATCAGCCCGCCGAGGTAATAATGATCATCATCATATACCAACACCGGGCCGACTTCCGGTTGGGCACCGGCGAAAATGTCGTCGGGCGTGAAAATACCGGAATGCTCCGTGATACCCGGGACTGAGCGCCACGTTGCCCGGCCGACGCCATCCCGCCGCCAAGTGGCACCAGTCGCGATCGCCACATGACTCGCATCGAATTCGTGAATCGCCTCGGCGTCCATCTTGCTGCCTGGAAAAAAGGAAACCTGTTCCAGTTTGTCGATCTGGCCCAGGCGATAATCTAAGACCCGGCGCCAGGTTGCCAGCCCAGGAAGTGCTGCCTCACCGATAATTCGTCCACCGCCAGAACCGCTATCTGCCAGAGCAACTTCGTAACCCCGGCGGCCAAGCGAAAGCGCAGCCTCAAGACCTGCCGGACCACCACCGACGACCAATACACGGCTCGACGCCCCTTTGGGATTCATCGTCTCCGGGTGCCAACCACGCCGCCA
>CAJXWH010000067.1 GCA_913062915.1 uncultured Acidiferrobacteraceae bacterium
ACGAACGGTTCATCATTCTTACTTTCGTCCTCCAACTGTCCGGCATCGACTTCCGGCAAATCTACCTTGACGCCTTCGATCAGTAGCGGCGCTGTCACCATGAAGATCACCAGCAAGACCAGCATCACGTCGATATAGGGAACGACATTGATTTCACTCATCTGTCGGCGGCGTCGATATTGACGAATTGCCATGGGCTCTCGCAGCCTCAGGAGTTACGGTTCGCGCCGTACATCGCGACCGCGGTTCAATGCGTGGCGACTGACGATGCTCAGAAACTCCTCCATGAAGATTTCGTAGCGCGAAATCAGCGCTTCGGAATCGTTGGAGAACCGGTTGTATGCGATCACGGCCGGAATGGCAGCAAACAGTCCCATCGCGGTTGCGATCAGCGCCTCTGCAATGCCAGGCGCCACGGTGGCGATTGACACGCTCTGCATCGCGCCGAGCGAACGAAAAGAATTCATGATGCCCCAGACGGTGCCGAACAGCCCGACATACGGGCTGGTGGAACCGACCGTCGCAAGAAACGAGAGCCGCGACTCCAATACTTCGGTCTCGCGACTCAGCGCCACCCGCATGGCGCGGTGCACACCGTCGACCAGATCGTCCTTATTGACCTTGACCTGGCCGCCCTGTGTCAGTCGATCATGCTCTCCATACCCCTTGATAAAAAGACTGGCCATGCCGATGGCCTCATCCGTCTCGCTTGATAATTCTTTGAACAGCGCGTTGAGGTCACCGCCGGACCAGAAGTCGTTTTCAAAGCGGTCTACTTCCGCGCGCAAATTCTTGAAGGTCGAAGCCTTGGTAAAGATCAAAGTCCAGGAGGCCAGCGAGGCCGCAACAAGAATCAACAAAACAATCTGCACCAACAAGCTGGCGTGGATGATCAGATTGATGATCGACATCGATTCGTTGTTAACGGCAAGCGTGACGGCTTCGTTCATGGCGCTTTAAAGTTCGGTGAGAATGGTATTGGGAATCTTGCGGGGTCGCAGGGTATCGGCATCCAGGCCGGCAAGATGCAGGCGCCCAGCGCACAACGGCTGGTCGTCGCGGGTCACCTCCTGCCACAATTCAAGGCTGGCACGACGCGCACGTTCCAGCACCACCGACACCCGCAGCGCGTCACTCAGCCGGGCGGGCTGACGATAGTCGAGCTCAAGCGAGCGCACCGCGAACAATACCCGGTCTTTTCGAGCGAGCATCTCGACGTCGATACCGCGACCGCGCAGCCATTCAGTCCGGGCGCGTTCCATGAATTTCAGATAACTCTCGTAATACACGATCCCCCCTGAATCGGTATCCTCGAAGTACACACGAACCGGCCAATTAACGGATGGCGCATGGCCGCTTACGCTATGCGCCTTGAAGAAAAGCCGCAACAATATCCGACAGTAACCCGAATCACCCAATCACCGGTGGCGTCGACATGATGAATTCCTGACCTTTTCATGCCAAACACCTTAACCATTGCGCGGGTCTCAATTCAGGGCATCCGGTCGAAAAGACGGTTCTGACCGCTGGCATCAGCCGGTGCCTGTAACCCGAAATGGGTCCAAGCGGCTCTGGTGGCGACCCGTCCGCGCGGGGTTCTCGTCAAAAATCCGGACTGGATCAAGAAGGGTTCGACCACATCCTCCAGTGTGCCGCGCTCCTCACCGATGGCAGCTGCAAGACTGTCGATGCCGACCGGACCGCCATCGAACCTTTCCATCACCGCCAGCAACAGCTGGCGATCCAATACATCCAGCCCGAACTCATCGACCTCCAGCATATCGAGCGCCTTTTCAGCGACCCCGCCCGTGACCTGGCCGTTTGATCGGACTTCGGCATAGTCTCGCACCCGGCGCAACAGGCGGTTGGCAATCCTCGGGGTCCCGCGCGCGCGGCGTGCGATGGCCTCGATCCCCTGATCGTCACAGGAAACAGCAAGAATCCCTGCAGAACGTTCGACAATCTCGGCAAGATCTCCGGGCCCGTAGAATTCGAGCCGCTGCGTGATACCGAATCGATCACGAAGTGGCGATGTCAATAGACCGGCACGGGTGGTCGCACCAACCAACGTGAATGGCGGCAATGTGAGTTTAATCGAGCGAGCTGCCGGGCCTTCGCCGATCATGATGTCGAGTTGAAAGTCCTCGAGTGCCGGATACAGAATTTCTTCCACCAGCGGGCTCAAGCGGTGAATCTCGTCGACAAACAGCACGTCGTTGGCCTCGAGGTTGGTCAGTATGCCGGCAAGATCGCCGGCTTTCTCGAGCACCGGTCCCGATGTCTGGCGCAATTGCACCCCCATCTCGTGCGCCAGGATATGAGCGAGAGTCGTCTTGCCGAGACCGGGGGGGCCGAATATCAGGACATGATCAAGCGACTCGCCCCGCCCCCGGGCCGCTTCGATAAAAATTTCCAGTTGTTCGCAGGTGCGAGTCTGGCCGATGAATTCAGACAGGGAAACCGGCCGCAGGCTGCGGTCGATGCGGCGTTCTTCCTGGGAATCGATCTCCTCAGTGGATGTCATGACCCGATCATGAGTGCTCAACCATGGCCTCCGGCAAGTTGTTGCAGGGCACCCCGAATCATCTCTTCGACCGAACCGCCGTGGGTATCCGATTCTCGCACTGCCCGGGCCGCATCACCACTCCGGTATCCAAGCGCAACCAGACCACTGATCGCATCCTGCTCGGGCGTTGCGGTGTCACCCGGTAGCGGAGGCTCACCATCAACCGACGACTCCAATCGATCGCGAAGATCGACAATCAACCGCTCAGCCGTCTTTCTTCCGATGCCGGGAATGCGAGTCAGTTGTGCGACATCACCGACGGTAATACAGGTAACGAGATTCTCTGTGGTCAACCCAGACAAAATGGCGAGGCCAACGCGGGGACCGACTCCGCTGACCTTCAGCAGAGCACGAAACAGGTCACGTTGTCGAAGTTCAGTAAAACCGAACAGCAGATGCGCATCATCACGTACCACCATGTGAGTGAACAGTGTCACCTCTTGACCAAGCGCCGGCAGATCATAGAACGTCGTCATCGGGGCTTCGAGTTCGTAACCTACCCCGCCGACATCCAGCAACAGCTCCGGTGGCTGTTTGCGCACCAGCGTACCAACCAAGCGGCCGATCATCCGACCTGCTCCCGCGAAGACACGCGCGCTGCCATCTGCCGGGTGTGGATATGGCAGATCGCGCAGGCCAGCGCATCAGCGGCGTCAGCGGGCGGGTTTCGCTCGAGGCCCAGAAGCATCTTCACCATGTACTGCACCTGTGCCTTTGCTGCGCGACCGGTACCCACCACCGCACGTTTGATTTCCAGGGCACTGTAGTGGGCAACGACCCGCTGACTGTGAACCGCTGCCAGAAGTGCGCTGCCGCGAGCGTGACCGAGTACCAGCGCTGCGTGCGGATTTCTGGCCAGAAAAACCTGTTCAAGTGCCACCTCTTCGGGCCCATGTTGGTCAATCACGTCAGCGACCCCGCGATAAATGCGCGCCAGCCGCGGGCCCAGATCTCCTTCGCCAACACGAATACACGCACTGTGGATGTGACGCAACGCCTGACCGTCGGCTTCGACCACCCCGACGCCGGTTATCCGCGAACCGGGGTCGATACCGAGCACCCGCAAGGCCGTCATGGGCACACGCCACGCCACCCTTCAGGCGGCGGGTTGCATCTCCTCGGGAAAACTGGCGTTGGTGAACACGTCCTGCACATC
The DNA here is from genome assembly GCA_913062915.1 of uncultured Acidiferrobacteraceae bacterium. Lineage (GTDB taxonomy): Bacteria > Pseudomonadota > Gammaproteobacteria > Arenicellales > UBA868 > CAJXWH01. The sequence goes on from CAJXWH010000067.1 coordinate 3,723, forward strand.
GTCCAGTTCTTCCAATGCACCGACGAGTTGGATCACCCAATCGGCGTCGTCTCTGGTCAGCGGACAATCAGTGGATGGGCGTTGCAGCACCTCGGCCAGCTCCGGCTGTAATTCAGCTTCTTCGAACGCCATCGACACGGCCTCGAAATTCGGCGGCACCGTCGTCACTTCGATGCTGCCATCGTCAGCGATCTCGACATCCTCCGCGCCCGCGGCGACGGCAGCCTCCATGACCGCTTCTTCGTCAGTGCCCGGCGCAAACGCAAACACCCCGGTCTTGGTAAACAGATACGCGACCGATCCGTCAGTACCGAGTTGGCCACCATACTTGGCAAAAACGTGGCGTACCTCACTGACGGTGCGGTTTCGATTATCAGTGGTGCATTCGACCAGAACAGCGGTGCCGCCCGTGGCATACCCCTCGTAGCGGACCTCTTCATATTCAACCCCTTCGAGCTCACCGGTGCCGCGTTTGGTCGCGCGATCGACCGTATCGCGGGTCATGTTGGCCGCGAGCGCCTTGTCGACAGCAGCACGCAGTCTCGGGTTGCTGGCTGGATCGCCGCCGCCACTGCGGGCCGCAACCGTAATCTCACGAATCAGTTTGGTGAATAGCTTGCCCCGCCTGGCATCCTGGGCGGCCTTGCGAAAGCGGATGTTTGCCCATTTGCTGTGTCCGGCCATTGATCCTCCGCGGGTGATTCACCTCGTGGCGTCGGTTCTCTCTCTTGCCCGCAGCGCTGCGACCTGATCGAGCGCCGCTCGATTGGCCCACGACCAGACTCTGTCCCGACCTTTCGTCAACGACAGCCACTCGCTGTCGCTGTGCTCTTCCCGCATCAGGTTCACAGGGCGGGGTTCGGGCAGTTGAAGAGAGAACATGTGCTCCTGATTCACTCGGGTACCGGGGGCGAAATGGTCTCGATATGCAGACAGTATCGGAAAATAACGGCTAATCTTCCAGTCGGCCCAACCCGTAGCGGCCTCGATGCCGGTCTCCTCGTAAACTTCGCGGCGCGCAGCATCCTCGGGGGTCTCGTTAGGCCACTCGAGGCTGCCGGTTACTGACTGCCAAAAGACGGGCTGCAACCGTTCTAGCAGCAAGGTCTCTCCGGCTGCGGTGTAGACCACCACCACAACCGACTCGGGCCGTTTGTTCTTGCCGGAAGACGTGCCGCCCCCCTGCCTGATTCACCCGGCCCGCTCTACGGCACCCGCCGTTGAGCGAACGCGAATTCCGAGTTCTCGAAGCTGGTCATGTTCGATTGAACTCGGCGCCTCCGTCATCAGGCACGCAGACTTCTGCGTTTTCGGAAACGCGATCACCTCGCGGATCGAATCCTCGCCCGCCATCATCGACACGATGCGATCGAGTCCAAATGCAATGCCGCCGTGCGGCGGTGCTCCATAGCGCAGCGCCTCGAGCAAAAATCCAAACTTGCGCTTGACCTCGTCGCGCTCGATTCCCAGCATTTGAAACACGCTCTCCTGCAACTCGGGACGATGAATACGGATGGAGCCGCCACCGATTTCGGTGCCGTTCAATACCATGTCGTAAGCCCGCGCCCGCACCGCACCCGGGTCATGCTCCAGGAGTTCGACGTCCTCATCACGCGGGGCGGTAAACGGGTGGTGTGTCGACTGCCAGCGGCCGCTTTCGCGATCGCGCTCGACCAGCGGGAAGTCGACCATCCAAAGCGGCTGCCAGCCGTCCTCGACCTGGCCCAGGTCGTGACCCAGGCGAACCCTGAGCGCACCCAGTGCATCATTGACCACCGGCTCGGTATCCGCACCGAAAAAAAGAAGGTCGCCATCACTGACTTCGGTCCGCTGCACGAGGGCAGCGATCACCGCGTCTGGCAGAAATTTCAGAATCGGTGACTGCAACCCATCACGACCCGCGGCGGCGATGTTCACCTTTATATAGGCGAGTCCCCCGGCCCCGAATTGGCGCACGTAATCGGTATATCCGTCGATCTGCTGTCGAGTCAACTGGCTGCCGCCCGGCAACCGCAGCGCCGCTACCCGAGACCCAGCTGTATTTGCGGGCCCAGCAAACACCTTAAACTCGACGTCCCGCATCAGATCAGCGACTTCGACCAACTCGAAGGGGATGCGAAGATCGGGTCGGTCGGTGCCGTAGCGTGCCAGCGCCTCGCTAAACGACATGCGGGTAAAAGGATCGGGCAGTTCGACGTCGAGCACTTGATGGAACAGCGCTCGAACCATTCCCTCGGTCGTATCCATCACTTCGTCTTCATCAACGAAGGAAGCTTCGATGTCGAGCTGGGTAAATTCCGGCTGGCGATCAGCACGCAAGTCTTCGTCCCGGAAGCAGCGTGCAATCTGGTAGTACCGCTCGAAACCCGAGACCATCAACAACTGTTTGAAGATCTGCGGCGACTGCGGCAAAGCAAAAAAACACCCGTGATAAACGCGGCTCGGAACCAGGTAATCCCTCGCACCTTCCGGCGTCGAACGCGTCAATATCGGCGTCTCGAGGTCGACAAAATCCCTTGCTTCGAGGTAGCTGCGCAACGCTGACACGACCCGGTGGCGCAGGCGTAAATTGCTCTGCATTCGTTCACTTCGAAGATCGAGATAGCGGTACCGGAGCCGGACCGCCTCGGTAATGTCGTCTTCTTCGAGCTGGAATGGCAGCGGGTCACTGGGATTGAGTACTTCAATCTCGTGACCGAGCACCTCGATTTCACCTGTCGGCATGTCGGGGTTTTCGGTGCCCTCGGGACGCAAACGCACCCGCCCCGCGATCGACAACACGTACTCGTTGCGCAACGACTCTGCCACCCGGAATTGTTCCGGCCGATCCGGATCCAGGACGACTTGTACCCGGCCCGTGCGGTCCCGTAGATCGACGAAAATGACGCCCCCGTGGTCGCGACGCCGCTGCACCCAGCCACACAGACGAACATCAGCGTCAATACTCGAACGATCCAGTTCTCCGCAAAGATGGGTACGCATAATGGTTCAGAGCGGGGAAATCAGGCTGCCCCTGAGGGTCGACCGGGCAGCGCTGCCTCGCCTAATCGCTACCCGGGGAGGCTCCGCTGCTGGGTTTGCTCGAACCACCCGTGCTGTCAGAGCTGTCGGTGGCGGGCTTGGTCTCGCTTTTACCGTTCCCCGTCTTGCTGTCACTCGAGGTTTCGGTTTTGCTGTCGCTCGTGGTATCGCCCGAAGATGCGCCCGTCTCTTTGCCCGATGTCTGCCCCGCACTGCGGTCCGACTTGTCTTTCCCAGCCTCTTTCTTCTTTTCTTTTCCGCTGTCCTTAAAATCGGTCTCGTACCAGCCCGTGCCTTTGAGGCGAAAGGCCGCCGCCGAGACTTTCTTCCTCAGCGTCGCTTCGCCACATTCCGGACAATAAATAAGCGGCGCTTCCGAGATTTTCTGCAGGGCTTCGAGATGATGACCGCACGGGTCACACACGTATTCATAAATTGGCATATTCAACGAACTCCAAAACCGACCCTGCGGTCGCGGGCCGGGAAAACAACCCGTGGGATAGCCTTTTATTATAAACCGATACGGGCCTAATGCCCCGCGCCACTGCACTTCCTTGGCCGCAAACAACAAGGCGCCAGCGTTTAATCGGGATTTCGTATTCGGGCCGTCGCCCGCCCCGCGCGCAGCCATCTTGCACCGATATCGTAATCGATGATCAGCGGGGCATGATCCGAGAACCGCTCGTCCTTGTAGATCGAAGCCCACCGGCTGCGCTTCGCGAGCGCCGGGGTCGCAATCTGATAATCGATCCGCCAACCGACATTCTTGGCCCAGGACTGACCACGATTAGACCACCAGGTGTACTGTTCTGGACTTGGATCTAAGCCGCGAAACGTGTCCACGAATCCCGCCTGGTCGAACAGCCAGTCCAGCCAGGCCCTTTCAGCTGGCAGGAACCCGGAGTTTTTCTGGTTCGAGCGCCAGTTCTTGAGATCGATCTCCTTGTGGGCAATGTTGACGTCGCCACAGATCAGATACTCACGACCGTCGCCGGCGAACCGGGTCAGCAGCGATTTCATCCGCTGCATGATGTCGTACTTGAAGTCTTGCCGCACATCGCCACTGCTGCCCGAAGGCAGGTACAGCGAGATCACGCTGAGCCGGCCCAAGTCGATGCGCAGGGCCCGGCCTTCGCAATCAAAATCGTTCCAGCCGAGTCCCTCGATCACCCGATCCGGCTTCATTCGACTATAAACCGCAACCCCACTGTAACCCTTGCGCTCAGCATCCAGGTAGTAGACGTGATACCCCGGTGGGGCAAACATCGGGTCGCGACGCTGCTCGGGCTGCGCCCGGGTTTCCTGCAGGCAGACGATATCGGCCTCCTGACCCGGCAACCAGTCAAAAAATCCTTTGCGGGCCGCAGCGCGAATCCCGTTAACATTGAGCGTTATGATTCTCATCCCGATCCAACCCGCACCGGCTCCAGCATGTCACAACAGACCATAACGGCCCGCGAGCGCGAATTCTTGAAGTTCGCCATTGACAGCGGGGTACTGCGTTTCGGCGAGTTTACCCTCAAATCGGGCCGGGTCAGCCCGTATTTCTTCAACGCCGGGCTCTTCAACACCGGCGCCCTGCTCGCTCGACTGGCCCGCTTCTACGCCGCCACGCTGGCCGCGGCGGAACCGGAGGACTTCATGCTGTTCGGCCCGGCCTACAAGGGGATCCCGCTCGCTGCCGCGACCGCCGCTGCACTCGCAGAGCATCATGATCGCCACGTACCCTTTGCCTTTAACCGCAAGGAGGTAAAAGACCACGGCGAAGGCGGGCAAATCGTAGGTGCCGAAATCGCCGGCCGGGTGGTCATCATCGATGATGTCGTCACTGCCGGCACGTCCGTGGGCGAAGCCATCGAGATCATCGAGTCGGCCGGTGCTCAGCCCACTGCGCTGGCTATTGCCCTCGACCGTGAAGAGAAGACCAGCGAGAACGGCCACTCGGCCGTTCAGGATGTCCGCGAGCGACTCGGCCTCAAGGTGCACCCCATTGCCAGATTCTCTGAACTGATCGAATACCTTCGCTGCACCCCGGATCTTGGTAGCCAGGTAGGCGCTCTCGAGGCCTACCGTGATCGTTACGGTGTGGTGGGTAAATGATCTTCCCACACGCCGCGGTGCGCACACCTCGAGCCACCCGCACCTGGCGGCTCGAGCCTGCAATGGGCGCGGTTCGAGGCGTTTTCTGCGCGCCCGATAAAATGTCATGACCGACCCTGCCGAACACCTCGAGAGATATCTGGTTGGCGGCGCGGTTCGCGACCAAATGCTGGGCGATGCCAGCGGCGATCGGGACTGGGTCGTGATCGGCGCCACGGCGGAGCGCATGGAGGTGCTGGGGTTCCGATCCGTGGGCCGGGACTTTCCGGTATTTCTTCACCCGGTAACTGGTGAGGAGTACGCGCTGGCACGGCGCGAACGCAAAGTGGCGGTAGGCTACCGCGGATTCGAGATCGACGCCGCCCCCACTGTGACGCTGGAGGAAGACCTGGCGCGGCGTGATCTCACCGTAAACGCCATGGCCCGCAGTCCTGACGGCACGCTGATCGACCCCTTCGGCGGTGCGGCCGATCTGAAAGCCGGGCAGCTGCGCCACGTCTCACCGGCCTTTGTTGAGGACCCGGTCAGGGTGCTGCGGGTGGCCCGCTTTGGCGCCCGCTTCGCTGGCCGTGGCTTCGAAATTGCAGCCGAGACTGAGCAACTGATCACCACCATGGTGCAAAACGGGGAAGTGGATGCCCTGGTGCCTGAACGGGTATGGCGGGAACTCGAGCTTGCACTGGGCGAGGATCACCCACGGGTATTTTTTGAAGTGCTGCGCCGCAGTGGGGCATTGGCCCGGATCCTGCCGGAACTCGATACCCTGTTTGGTGTCCCGCAACCGCGAGATCATCACCCCGAAGGAGACGTTGGGACCCACACGCTGATGGCGCTCGAAGCGGCAGCGGCGCTCAGCGATGACACCCGTGTGCGTTTCGCGGCACTCGTGCACGACGTGGGAAAAGGCACGACCCCCCAGCGCGAGTGGCCCCGCCATATCGCCCACGAGAAGCGCGGCGTCCGACAGGTCAAAGCGATGTGTCAGCGCCTGCGGGCACCACACGGGCACAGGGACCTGGCACTGGCCGTCACCGGGTATCACCTCCTGATGCACAAACTGCCTGAATTACGTACGACCACCGTGCTCAAACTCCTGCAGGCGCTCGATGCCTTCAGAAATCCCGCCAACGTCGAATTGTTCGCTCTCGCCTGCCAGGCCGATGCCGATGGCCGCGGCGGTTCCAAACAGCCCTACCCGGCTGCCGAACTGCTGGCACGTTACGCAGCGGCCGCCCGCGACGTGGACCTCAAAGACCTCACGACAGCGTTGCCGGGAAGCAAGGCGCGGGGACGTGAAGCCAGGCGGCGGCGCCTCGCTGCCATTTCCGAGGTCCAATCCATATGGCGAACGGCCCATCCCCGCTGACGGCCGCGGACTCAGTGAAATGAGAGAAAATTAGACCCTCAGCA
>CAJXWH010000068.1 GCA_913062915.1 uncultured Acidiferrobacteraceae bacterium
GCGAAGTTGCGCTCGGTCATTGTAGAAAAGCGGACATCATGGGCGACGCGGCTGCCGCAATCCTGTCCAAGGATGCCCGCACATTCAGCGGTAATTTCTGTATTGATGACGTGTTGCTGGCAGCGGAAGGAATTAAAGATTTCAGTAGCTACCGCGTCGATCCCGAAAAAGATCTCTGGAGTGACTTTTTCGTCCCTGCGGATACGCCGCAGGTGGAGGAATTGGCGATCCCAATTAACCTCCATGGGGCCGCATAAACTGGAATCGGTGTGGGCTGCGAGATGTGTGAAGAGTTCTGAAATAATTTTAAGGATCGAAGACTCATTAATCAAAAGGTCTCGTCTGGAAACTCCATCATGGTGCTGGATCCCGACATAATTGCAGCAAACAAGGAGCCAGTCTGAGGTAGAACACGCTCCATAAAGAATCGTGCCGTGACAATCTTGGCCGCATAGAAAGCATTGTCATCCCCTCCTTGTTTTTCAATCGAAATTTGAGCCATCCGCGCCCACAGGTAACCCAAAGCCACGAGGCCGAATAATCGAAGATACTCGCTGGCTGCAGCACCGCCTTCATCAGGATTTCTTAGTCCGGCTTGGGCAATATGCCCCGTCGCCAGTTGCAGGCGGCCGAAAGCTTTAGAGATAGACAGAACAAAAGGTTGCAGCTCGGTATTTGTACTTTGCTCTTCGATCCAACGCTGCACCGGGTGAAAAAAGCTGCGCAGGTAGCGACCAGTATGTGCGGGCATTTTTCGACCCACCAGATCAAGTGCCTGGATACCGTTGGCACCTTCATAAATTTGGGTAATGCGGGCATCCCGGACGTACTGTTCGACTCCTGTTTCACGGATATAGCCGTGACCCCCATGGACTTGTAGCCCCATGTTGGTTACCTCGAAGCCGTAGTCGGTGAGAAATGCCTTAACAATCGGCGTCATTACCTGCACAAAGTCATCCGCAGCCTGGCGAGCTTCTTCGGTTTCTGCTTTATCCCGAAAATCGAGGTTCCGGGCGACCCAGCATGTGAGTGCGCGGGCACCCTCCGTAAAGGACCGCATCGTCAGCAGAATTCGGCGGATGTCTGGGTGAACGATCAAGGGATCTGCAGGCTTGTCGGGTTGTTTCGTGCCCGTGATGGAGCGACCCTGTAGTCGTTCCTTGGCGTATGCTCCAGCTGCTTGATACGCGATTTCGGCAATTCCAAGGCCCTGCATGCCGACACCCAGTCGTGCATCGTTCATCATTGTGAACATGGCCTGCATGCCCCTATGCGGCTGTCCCACCAGCCAGCCCGTTGCTTCTTGGAGGTTCATTACACAGGTAGCCGAAGCCTTGATCCCCATCTTGTGCTCAATGGACGCACATGTCACCGAATTTCGAACGCCGGGCTCACCTTGCTCATTGGGCATAAATTTCGGCACCAGAAAGAGACTGATTCCTTTGATACCCTTTGGCGAATCCGGCAGCCGGGCAAGAACCAGGTGAACAATGTTCTCGGTCAGGTCATGCTCGCCGGCCGTGATGAAAATCTTTGTACCTGTGATGCGGTAGTTGTCCTGTTTGGTCGGTTCGGCTCGGGTGCGGAGCAGACCCAAATCGGTGCCACAATGCGGCTCGGTCAGACACATAGTGCCGGACCATTTTCCGCTGACCAGCCGCGGTAAGTACAACTGTTTTATTGCTTCGCTACCGAAAACGCGAAGAGCGCGGTAGACACCCCGCGTTAGTCCCGGGTAGGTCGAAAATGAGAGATTGGCCGAACACAGCATTTCTTCCAGCGCAATGTTTACAGAATGGGGCATACCTTGACCGCCGAATTCCGGCGCGCAGTTGAGTCCTCCCCAGCCGCCGTCTACATATGCGGCATAAGCAGATCGAAAACCTTCGGGCGTGCGAACATTACCGTTCTCGAAGTGGCAGCCTTCTTCATCGCCCGAGCGGTTCAGTGGAAATAGTTCGTTTTGGCAAAGTTTTGCGCCTTCTTCATATATCGCACTAACGAGGTCAGGTGTGGCATCTCGATACGCTTCGAGCGCCGTGATTTCTTCTGCGTCGAATAACTCCTCATAGACGAATCGGAGATCCCGCAGTGGTGCGGTGTATGTGGCCATGATTCAGGTGCTCAGTTGCGAAGTGGCTTGCCCGTCTCGAGCATATGCTCCATGCGGGCCAGCGTGGCCGTAGTTTTCATGAGATTAACGATCGCCTTTCTCTCGAGCCCCAATACCTGATCCTCACTTAGTGTTTCTGTCATATCGGTGTTGCCACCCGACAGCACGTGGGCAAGCGCCTTTCCAACTACTACATCATGAGCAGTGGCTTTGCCGGTTCGATACAGGTCGTCCACGGCCATGGTCAGCGCAACCTCACCGGTCTGCCCTGGGAGATGAAATTCTGGTTTCTCTGGCGCTGAATAATTTTCGGCGAGGGCGAGTGCTCGTTCCTTTGCGTCGGCCAGTAAGCGGTCCCGATTCATGGTAATGCCATCGTCCGGCTGCAGGAAGAGGTAAGTTTTTGCTTCCTGGGCCGATTTGGCCACCACAGCGGTGCCGATGGTCTCAAAGACTTTGGTCACAGCCGGCATCGGACCTTTGGGGTGTTCACAGTGCTGACTCCAGCGGTGCAGTAATTCCTTACAGCCGCCCCAGGCGGGCACCAGCCCTACACCAACTTCGACCAGCCCCGCGTAGGTTTCAGCGTGGGCCTGAACAGCGTCGCAGTGCAGCAGCAGTTCGCAGCCGCCTCCAAGCGCCATACCGGACGGGGCTGCGATCACTGGAAACGGAGCGTATTTGAGGGCTTTGTAGATTTTTTGACCTTGTTGCACTGTCTTGGTTATCTCGGTCCATGCTGCAATGTTGGCTGCAAATAAAGCGAGACCCAGGTTGACTCCGACCGAAAAGTTATCGCCTTCGTTGTAGATGATGAGTGCATGAAACCCTTTGACAGGAATCTGCTGAATTGCTTTACCGATGATCTCGAAAACCCCGGCGTCGAGAGCGTTCATCTTGGTGTGGCACTCGAGACACATCACGCCGTCACCGATGTCCCAAATGCTTGCAGAGCGATTCCCGTCGACTCGCTTTGTGCTGCGTTTGATGTCAGCGAGCAACAGCACACCGTTTGGCCTCTCAACGTTATGATACGTGCTGTCAGTGCCAAAGAACTGCAGCCGATTATTATCGTCAGTGCGGTAGAAGGTTTGATTGCCCACTGCCGAGAGGAGCGGGGGGATTTCGAGATTGCTCTGGTCCAGCCGATTGGCGAACCAAGCAGGCCCAAGCTGGTCGATCATCTCAAACGGCCCCGACTTCCACGCATAGCCGTTCCTCATGGCTTCGTCGACTGCATGCACGTTGTCGGCAATATCCGGCACCAGGGCAGCGGCATAGCTCAGCGTGTGCGACAGCACCCGCCAAGCGTATTGACCGCCGCGGTCCGGGTGTTCCACCAGCGCTCGTAGCCCTTTTTTTCCAGCGGCAATGCTCTCGAGATCCGGTTTGATGGTCGCCCGGTAGGTCATGGTCTCAAGGTCGAGCGCTTCCTTCACTTTCTTTCCGCCGGCCCGGTTTAACCGATAGAACCCCCCTTTACCTTTGCGACCGGTGTAGCCCTCGGCAATCATTTGATCCACCAGTTCCGAGGGTTGGTAAAGATCTCGATAGAGGTCTTTGTCGGGCAGCAGTGCCAACATCGAGCGTTGCACGTGAGGCTGCAGATCAATACCGACCAGATCCATCAGCCCGAATATGCCGGTCTTCGGTATACCCATCGGCCTGCCAACGATCGCATCGGCTTCTTCCACGGTAAATCCGTCTTCGATCGCAAATCGAACCGCACTTTCCATCCATAAGATGCCGATTCGATTGGCAATGAACCCCGGCGTGTCCTTACACTCGACCACGGTTTTCCCAAGCGCCCGATCACCGAAGTCCCGCAAGGTTTCGATCACTTCCAGCCGAGTCTGGGGCCCGGCAACGAGCTCCAGCAAACGCATGTAGCGTGGCGGGTTGAAAAAGTGCGTGATTGCAAAATCATGGGCAAAGGAAGCGGGCATTTCAGCGATCAGGTGTGACAGTGGAATCGTCGAGGTGTTGGAGGTGACGATCGAGTTCTTTTTGCGGTTCATTTCGACACGCCGGTAGAGATCCTGTTTAATCTCAAGATTCTCGACCACCGCCTCAATGATGAGATCGCAGTCTGCCGTTACGCTTAGATCATCTTCGATGTTACCCGGCGTGATTCTTTTGGCATTCTTGGTGTGCATCAACGGCGCAGGGTTGGTTTTGAGCATCCTTTGGATGGCGTTTTCGGCGATCACATTGCGCCTGTTTGCACCGTCTGGAACGATATCGAGCAGCGAGACCGGCAGACCGGCGTTGGCGACCTGCGCAGCGATCCCGGCCCCCATCACGCCGGCGCCGATGACCGCTACCCTTTCGATAGCAGGCAGTTTCAGATCGCCTCCATGACCGTGGCGATACCCTGGCCGCCACCGATGCACTGCGTGGACAGCGCATAACGACCGCCCTCGCGGGCGAGTATTTCCGCAGCCTTGCCGGTGATGCGTGCACCCGTGGCTCCGAGGGGGTGCCCGATGGCAATTGCGCCACCGTCTTTGTTGATTCGCTCCGGGTCGAGATTGAGATCGCGGATCGAGGCAATGGACTGTGTGGCAAACGCTTCGTTGATTTCGACGACGTCCAGCGCTTTGGCTTCGATACCGGCCCGGGCGAGTGCTTTACGTGAGGCGAAAATCGGACCCAGGCCCATCGTTTCCGGCTCACAGCCGGCGACTGCTGTACTGCAAATTCTGGCCGTTGGAGTCAGGTTGTGTTTTTCGGCATAGTCTTCTGAACAGACAAGCACGGCGGCAGCACCGTCGGTGAGCGGCGAAGACGTACCCGCGGTCACCGTGCCGTTTTGATCGAAGGCCAGTTTCAACTCAGCCAGGGCATCGAGAGTTGTCTCGGGCCGCAGACAGCCATCCCGGTCGACGCTCACACCATTGATCTTGATGGGTACAATTTCACCATCAAGACGGCCGCCCGTTTGCGCAGCCGCCGCTTTTTCCTGGCTTGCCAATGCAAACGCCTCCTGTTCGTGACGGGTGATCTGATACTTGCGACCGACATTCTCGGCGGTCTCACCCATCGACATGTACGCACCCGGCATGTGTCCATACAGCACCGGGTTTGGCATGGGGTTGAACCCGGTCATCGGTACGCGGCTCATCGATTCGACACCCGCGCAGATGAAAACTTCGCCGGCATTCATCTGTATTGCACCTGCAGCAAAATGAATGGACTGCATGGATGAACCACAGAAGCGATTAATAGTCGTACCGGCGACAGTTATTGGCAGACCGGCGAGAAGCACGACCAGGCGGGCCATGTTGAACCCTTGTTCGGCCTCGGGAAAGGCGCAGCCGAGGATAAGGTCCTCGATGTCATCAGGGTCTACGCCGGTTCTCTCGACCAGACCCTTGACGGCCATCGCCGCAAGATCATCCGGACGGACTCGCACCAGTTCACCTTTGTGTGCAGCGTGGAACGGTGTGCGGGTGTAGCCGGCAATCACCACGTTTTTCATGAATCAACCCTCCTTTTGTCTGCGCGTCAGTTTGATTGCACGGACTCGGAAGTCCACAATCGCAATCCCTTTGCTGGGGTTAACTGCTAGATTGGCCTGCTATCGGTCAAGCGTTCGAGTCCTCAATTTTGGCCAATTCCTCGGCTTTTAGTTCCTTCTTAGATAACTTACCGATCAGAGTTTTTGGTAACTCGGATCGAAACTCGATAACCGATGGCATCTCGATCTTCGAAAGTTTGTCAGCGAGAAACTCGATTAACTCCATCTCATCTAGTGTTTCACCTTCCTTAAGTTTAACGAATGCTTTTGGTGCTTCTCCGCGATATTCGTCTGGGACTCCAATGACAGTAACTTCGGCAACGGACGAATGAAGATAAATCGCTTCTTCTATATTTCGTGGATAGACGTTGTATCCAGAACACAAGATCAGGTCTTTCAGTCGGTCTACCAGGAAAAAGTGGCCCTCCTCGTCCATGTATCCGGCATCTCCAGTGCGCAACCAGCCGCCAGGTAACGCTTGCCGGGTTTCCTCCTCGCGCTGCCAGTATCCCTTCATCACCTGCGGGCCGCTGATCCACACCTCGCCGCGGTGATTAGGCCCCAGTGTCTGCTCCGGATCGTCAATATCGTGGATCGAAAGTTCAGTACCAGGGACCGGCAACCCGATCGAACCTTCCTTGTTGACGCCCTGGAGCGCGTTACAGGTTGCAACCGGAGAGCATTCACTGAGCCCATATCCCTCTACCAGCCGACAGCCGGTCAGCTGTTCAAACTGATTCTTCACCTCGAGAGGCAGCGGGGCTCCACCCGATATGCAATAACGGATGGCGGAAAGATTGTATTTCGACAGATCTGGAGCGTTGTTGATACTCGTATAGATGGTAGGTACTGCTGGAAACAGTGTTGGCGCCTTTTTGTTAATGGTTTTCAATGTCTGCTCAAGTTCGTAGCGGGGCAACAGGATCATCTCGGCGCCCGTGGCGACCGCAAAGTTCATGACGCCGGTCATTGCAAATACATGGAACAGGGGCAGTACACCAAGCACCTTCTCTTCGCCGGGCGCAAGGTTGGGAAACCACAACTTCATTTGTGATACGTTGGCTGTCAGGTTGCCGTGGGTCAGCATGGCCCCTTTGGGCTGCCCCGTGGTGCCTCCGGTGTACTGCAGCACCGCGATATCTTCGTCCACATCAATCTCCGCGGCTTGCGGGCGGCCGTCGTTGTTCATCAGCTGGTGGTAGGCAACAGCCTGACTTTCCCGCACGGCCGCAATGTCCTTTTTCTTCAGGACTCGAAATAACAAACCTTTAATCGGTGGCAGGATCTGCGCCATGGGACAGACCACGATCGTTTTCAGGCTCTGGGTCTGTGTCAGCATGGCCGCGACCTTGGGGTAGATCACCTTAAGATCCATCGTGACCATGATCTCGGTCTCGCTGTCGTCGATCTGGTACGCAATTTCCCGTTCCACATAAAGCGGGTTGAAATTGACCACGGTTGCGCCGACTTTCAAGGTGGCGAAGTAGAAGATCACCGAGTAGGGCGTATTCGGCAGGCATAAACCGATGCGGGTGCCTTTGCTGGCCCCCAGCGCCTGTAAGCCCTTCGCGGCTCGACTTACCAGGTTTTCGAGTTCTGCGTAGGTTGTTTTTCGATCCAGAAAATCGATGGCCGGGTGGTCTCCGTATTGCGTGGCTGAGGACTGGATGTAATGGTGCAGCGGGCATTGGTCGAGCGGAGCGGACCACTCGATGCCCTCTGGATAATGTTCGGTCCAGGGACCGGGTGTGTTTGTCGTCACGAATTTCTCCCGGCAGCACCACAGGCTGCCTCATCGGGGTCTGTTGCGACCCATGCCAACGTGGGTAGAAGCACGTTCACGTTACTATACTGCCAGAAGCTTCTATTTGGGGATGACCCAAGTGCTCAGGACGAGAAACCGAATGCAGCCTGACGGTGACTGAATGACAAATTTTCCTGATTCTCCATGATTACGGGGTGCGCATGGTCATAGTCGATCCCATCGAGCCGCGGTCTAACGGGAGCCATCGACCGGACGCGAAAGACGGCGCGCTGACCGGGCCGCCGGGTGCGGAAATGGTCTTGCCGTGCAAGTCGCTCCAGGAGACGATCGACTTTTTCGTGAGTCGACTTGGATTCGAGCTCGCAAGCATTTCTCCGGCGGATGACCCGGCTCGAGCCATCCTTTGGGGATACGGCCTTCGAATTCGTCTCGAGCGCGACGCTCCAGGTACGCCCGGCTCGTTGTGTCTTTATTTGCAGGATGCAGATGCAGTGGTTGGAAGTGATCGCGAGTTGTCGGCACCGAATGGAACGAAGATTGAGATTGTCCAGTGGGCCGAGGACGGGCATCGATCGTTCCCGACGCCATCGTTTTCATTGTGTCGGCATGCGGACGATTCTCTCTGGCGGGAGGGTCGAGCGGGGTTGCGTTACCGTGATCTGGTTCCGGAACGGCAGGGCGGGCGACTCATCGCCTCGCACATCCAGATTCCACAGGGCGGACCCGTCGCTGATTATGTTCACTTTCACAAAGTCGAATTTCAGATCATTTACTGTTACCGGGGATGGGTGCGGGTCGTGTACGAAGACCAGGGGCCACCGTTTGTGATGGAGCCGGGAGATTGCGTGTTGCAACCGCCGCAGATACGCCATCGCGTGCTGGAGAGTGCGCCTGGGTTGGAGGTGGTTGAGATCGCCTGTCCGGCAGAACATGAAACACTCACGGCTGGCGAATTTGTTCTGCCAACTGGGGTTCTGGATACGAAGCGATTGTTTTCCAGTCAGCGATTTGTTTGGCACAAGGCGGCCGACGCGATTTGGGATTCGTCGTGGTTGAAAGGGTTTGAATGTCGCGATACCGGCGTATCGAAAGGGTCTGCCAAGTTCGCCCGCGTGCATGTTCTGCGTCGAATCAAGCGCTCTGAAGCATTTCTTCAAAGTCACGCAGGAGAACTCAGCTTCTTCTTCCTGCTTGAAGGCGGCATGACACTTCACGCAGCAGGGCAACGTGATGTACGCCTCGGGGAAGCCGATGCCTTCGTTATTCCCGCGGGGCTTAACTTCGCCTTCTTCGACCCAACCGACGAGCTCGAGTTGCTCGAGGTGACGCTGCCGGCGCCGGCGAAATTCAAGCGCCATTCCCCCATGCCATTACCGACGTCCAGATGACCAGCGTTTTTGTGCTCGCCGATGAATATGTTGAGGGGATGGCCGGGTTGCAACCGGTGCTGGCAACCCAAATGGGGCTCGAGGGCCACGATGATCAATGGGGGGATTTAAGCCCTGCCGGCTGGCAGGCCACTCTGTCCTTTTTAGAGGGAATTAGTGATCGATTAAACGGCCTGCCAGCCACCAGCGATCACTGGGAGACGTTGGGACGGCGGGTTCTGCTTGACCACTTGTTGCTGGAGCAAGAACGCATCACACGGTTGGATCACTTTTCAAATCTCAACAACATCGCATCACCACCCCAGGTGCTTCGCGATACGTTTGATTTGATGCCGAAGGAGACAGCCGAGCAATGGATTCCCATCGCAGCCCGTCTTGAAGGGCTTGGTGCGGCGTTCCGCGGCTACATTGCATGCCTGGAAGAGGGCCGGATGAGCAGGCACGCAGTTGCGAAACGCCAGGTGGAAGCATGCCTTAAGCAATGTGAACTGCACGCCTCGGATCATTCTTTCTTTAACGATGTGCCGCGACAGGCAAACAATGTCGGTGTCGCCAGCGCGCTGATGGACCGCATCATCGCGGCCGTTGATGCTGCAAAGGCGGCGTACCGGCATCTCGGTGAATACCTGGAGACCGACTATCTCCCAAGCGCCACAGCGAAGGATGCGGTGGGTCTTGAGCGTTACCAATTTGAGGCACGGCGATTTCTCGGGGCAGATATCGATCTCGAAGTGACATATCGATGGGGTTGGGAGGAAGTACGGCGGACACTTGAGGAGATGCGAAATGTCGGCCGTAAGATTGACCCGACGCTCCAGATGACCCAAGTTGCCGCACTTCTGAAAACGGATTCACGCTACGTGGCCGTGTCCAGGGAAGCGTTTCTTGAGGCCATGCGTGAGCGACAACGAGATGCGCTGGCGCAATTAGATGGCGAAGTTTTCGATATTCCCCCTGAAATTCGCGAGATCGATGTGCGATTCGCGCCACCGGGGGGTGCGCTGGGTGCGTACTACAACCCCCCGTCGGAGGATTTCTCACGCAAAGGTACGGTGTGGTACGTCAAACTGGAAACACCCATCTATCCGCTGTTTGATGAAATCACGACCGGATATCATGAGGGTTTCCCGGGCCATCATCTGCAGTGCGGCGTGCAGCTCTGTCTCGGAGATCGATTGACCCGAGCCCATCGGCTGGCCATATGG
>CAJXWH010000069.1 GCA_913062915.1 uncultured Acidiferrobacteraceae bacterium
ATACCAGTTGTCACGATAGTGCGCGAGTCGCTGTGGTGAAACAACCCGTTCAGTGTGTCGGCCGGCTCGTCGGTTAAGATGACGAATCCGCAATCTGCGCCGGCGCAACAGTCCATGTGCAATGGACGCAAATATTCGAGTGTCCGCCTGACGCGAGGCCATATGTAAAACACGGATCCGCCGTTCGACTTCTTGGGCCGGGTGGTCGCCGCTGTCGAGCAATCGCCGCACCCGAGTCCGCAACGGCTCGATGTGGGGTTCCAACAATCCCGGCTGCAAACGACTCAGCAGATGGTCCATAGTCAACAGGGCATAAACTTCGGAGGCGTTAAACCAGAGTCCAGGTAGGGCGTAACGCCCATCCGGATCCTCGTCAACATCGTATCGGTAGCCTCGCTGGGTCCGGTCCCATACGATCGGTGCCGCCATCCGGTCCCGCATGTATTCAAGGTCCCGCCGAACCGTTGCTCGAGATACTTCAAGTTCTTCCATCAACTGGCGCAAGGAAACTCTGCGACGGGCCCTTAGCAGGCGATCAATAGTGTAGAAACGTTCGGTGCGGTCCACAGTGATGGATCTTCGATAGATGCCCCAAGAAACCGGAAGCTGGGCCGATCAGAAAAGTTTTTTAAGCCGCTATTCGTATAAGCGGTCGGTTTTAGCCCCCATGATGAGATCATTGCGATGCAAACCGCGGATCTTATGTGTCCACCAGCTGACGGTGACCTTGCCCCACTCGGTCAGCAATGCAGGGTGGTGGTTTTCTTCCTCAGCAATCTGGCCTATCCGGTTGGTGAATTCGAGCGCATCGACGAAATTACTGAATGTATAGACCCGCGTAATTCGTGGCTCTCCATTAATATCAATTCTCTCCCAGCTGCTGTGCGTTCGCAGAAAATCGTCTAGTTCATCGGCGCTCGCTGGCGGCGCCCCGGCCCGGCAAGCTTCGCACTTTTGTTGGCTGAAATCCGACATTGGAATCTCCATTATCATCGATTCGCTGGCAAAACTAGAAGATAGCGTATACGCTTGTCCGAGTCAGCATTTCAGGTTGTTTTTTCACTGCATTAATGACAAAAACCCCTCAAACGGAGATCAGTCCGGCCAGCCGTGTCTTTGCCGCCTTAAAGGATCTTGACGTGAGGCACGAGATCATCGAGTGCAACCCCGAACTCTCCGATACCCGGGTATTTTGTGAGCACTACGGCTACTCGCTTGAGCAATCTGTCAACGTCATCGTTGCAGTCGGAAAATCGGAGCCTAGGCAGTTTGTAGCATGTGTCCTGTTGGCCACGAGCCGGCTGGATATTAACCATTGCGTGCGCCAGCGAATGGGCGTACGGCGGGCTTCGTTTGCGTCCCCGGAGGAGACCCAAAGAATGACCGGTATGGAAATCGGTGGTGTCACGGCCCTTGGTTTGCCGCAATCACTGCCGCTATGGGTGGATCACCGAGTGATGGAGCCGGAATTCATCATACTCGGTGGCGGCAGCCGTTCGATTAAGCTCAAGATTTCACCCGACTTTTTCCAGCGGATAGATAACGTCACCATTGTCGAAGGTCTCGCCTCTATCCCCGGCTGATTGAAACCGGGCCTATGGAAACAGCCCTTTCACGCGTCCACTTGACGCCACCCAATCGCCCGGTGCAATGCGCCGACCCCATCGTGAACTCTTTGTCATTTGGTCCAGGCGTTCGCCGACCAAAAAGATGCGGTCAGCATTCGCTTCAGTAGTGCCCTCAACCTTTTTTTAAATCAGCCAAGTACAATGGGTAGAAGTTCTCGGCAGGTTGCGCAGAGTTGAATCACAATCTTTTTTCGCTGCTACGTGCCCGCTTCCCAGAAGAACGGGAAGCGCCATTTATCAGCACACCGGGGGGAAGATCCCTCCCGTATTCTGCCCTCGATGAGTTGACGGCTCGGCTGGCCGGAGCGCTCCGGCAACTTGGCCTCGCTCGCGGCGAGCGGCTGGTGATGCTGATCGATAAATCTCCAGAAGCGATACTCTTGTACCTTGCGGTACTTCGACTTGGCGCGATTCTCGTGCCGCTGAACACCGCGTACACCGCGCGAGAGTTCCGTTACTTTCTGAATGATGCCCAACCGAAAGTCGTGATTCTGCGGCCTGACCTCGACCCTGAACAACATGAAGCGGCCCAAGATACTGGCGCCCGGACAGCGACCTTAGATACGTGCAATGGCGGCTCACTTCCCAAACTTGCGATGGCCACCCATCCACTGGACACAGTCGAGCCTGTCAACAAAGACGATATTGCGGCGATTCTCTACACCTCCGGCACTACGGGCCAACCCAAAGGGGCCATGTTGACCCATGGCAACCTTGCGAGCAATGGATTGGCCCTGCATCGGATCTGGGGTTTTCGTCCCGGAGATGTGCTGCTTCACCCATTGCCAGTGTTTCATGTCCATGGCCTCTTTGTAGCCGTGCACTGCGCGATGTTGAACGGGTCACCCATGCTTTACCTGCCTAAATTCGACCCGGCCCTGGTGACCGATCAACTCCCTCAAGCCACAGTCATGATGGGCGTGCCCACCTTCTACAGTCGATTGCTCGAACACGAGGCATTTAACCGGTCGGCCTGCGAGAACATTCGGCTCTTCATTTCCGGATCAGCGCCGCTGCTGCCCCAGACGTGGGAAGCTTTTCACAGACAAACTGGGCACAAGATCCTGGAACGTTATGGGATGAGCGAGGCCGGAATGATCGCTTCAAATCCGTTAGACGGTGATCGGCTGCCCGGTACCGTCGGTTTCCCGTTGCCCGAGATCAAAGTGCGCGTCTCCGATCGCAATGGGAAACCTTTGCCTCGCGGAGAAACCGGTGTATTGGAGGTCAAGGGTCCTAATCTCTTTGCGGGCTACTGGGGAAAACCGGAAATGAACGCAACTGAATTTCGTGCCGACGGTTTTTTCATTTCGGGAGAC
Organism: uncultured Acidiferrobacteraceae bacterium; assembly: GCA_913062915.1. Classification (GTDB taxonomy): domain Bacteria; phylum Pseudomonadota; class Gammaproteobacteria; order Arenicellales; family UBA868; genus CAJXWH01. The sequence goes on from CAJXWH010000069.1 coordinate 2,948, forward strand.
CTCGCCGTGATGAACGACAATGGTCGAATTACGATCGTCGGTCGTGACCGGGATCTGGTGATTACCGGTGGATTCAATGTCTATCCAAAGGAAGTGGAAGATTGCCTCAATCAACTGCCTGGGGTGAAAGAATCGGCGGTCATTGGTGTTCCGCATCCCGACTTTGGCGAAGCGCTGGTCGCATTGATTGCGGGAGAAAAAAATACCGCGCCCGGCGAGCAAACCGTTATTACTGCACTCAAGCGTAACTTGGCTGGCTTTAAAGTACCCCGCCGGATCATTCGGTTAGATGCTCTGCCTAAAAACGCCATGGGCAAAGTGCAAAAAAACACCCTTCGTGAGACGTACGCAGACGTAATCAAAGACTAGGGAGTTCGAGCCGGTCGCAGGAATCGCCGGAGTTGCCTCGCGTCCGCGGTTCGTAGCGGCTTTGGCTCTGTTGACAATTCGCCCGTCACTCGACCCTGCCGTAGAAACCAAGCCGTTCTGCCTTGCTGAACCGGACTCCGGGTCGCTCGTAATATGACAAAACAGCAACAATGCGGCTGCGCGTACCGGTCACTGGCGTCACCCGGTGAGCGGTCTCGACGCCGCGAAATATGCACAAGGTACCTGCCGTCATCGGCAGAGTGCGAATCTCGGGGTCATCATCCGCCAGCAGTGCTGCAACGCCCTCGAAGTTCGGGTCATTGGCTGTCCGCAGGGCACTTCGGTACTGAAACTCTCCGCCACGGTCGGCGGCGCACAAAAGCAGCGTCGTCGTAAATTCCGACCGGTCAAAGTGCCAGTTGAGCGCCGGCTCTCCAGATCGGTATTCCAGAACATTCAATGCTGCCATGGGGTCATCCATGAGATAGAGGCGTTTCCTGCCCATGACCCTGGTCAAGAACTCGACCAGCGGCTGCCACTCGTAGATCCGGCAAATTGAACTGCCGGCTATTTGATCTCCACATACTGTGTGGTTGGTCGTCCACCCCTCGCGCAACGCTGGATGATCAGCCGCTAGCCCGGGGATTTCATCCTCAAAATAAACATTGTGAGAACGACTGTGGGTAAAAGAATCTCGGCGAAGTACTGGTTGCACTTCCTCGAGAATAGAATCCCGCGCCGCAGGCCGGATAAAACCCGAGAGCGTGAACATACCTTCCTGCTCCAGTGATATCCTGCTGTTGTCCACCAGCGCACGCCCCGCATTCCTGTCCAACCGATCAATTGGATAGCGATCAAGGTCTAGAATCGCTTTCACGGAAAATCAAAGCTCTGTGTACTTGGTTGCTTTCCCGCGTGCTTTTTCGACCGGGTACTTTCGACGGTTTTTCGTTAACTTGTCTTTTGCGGACTGCTCGAGATCTACGCCGAGTCGGTCGGCCAAACGCACAGTATAGATAAGAATGTCAGCCAGTTCCTCGGCTACCTTTTTCTTCTTATTGTTGGTTAACGAATCACTTTCCTCTGGCCGCATCCACTGAAAATGCTCAACAAGTTCTGCAGCTTCAACGATTAATGCCATCGAAAGATTCTTGGGTGTTTGAAACAGGCCCCAGTCCCGTTCTTCTACGAAAAGATTTACGTCTTCGTTCAACTGGTGCATAAACGAATCAGTCATAGTGGAAAATCCTTTGTAGTGGCGAAAAAAAGTTGATTTGGTCCATCATAGAATTACGCTGTCGGCATTCCGGTATCGTGAATATCGCCAAACGGGTCACCATTGATAACCTCTAGGTGTTGGCGCCGTTCATTGTTGCTGCCGCTCGAATCTCGGCGAGCGTCTGGTTCGGACTGATGGCATCTGGATCGACCATCAATTCAATCAAACTTGGTCGGCTATTGGCTACAGCTCTTCGCAGGACTGGAATGAATTCCTTGGTCTCCTTCACGCGTTCAGCATGGGCACCGAAAGCCACCGCGAGTTTGCAGAAATCAGGGTTTACGAGGTCAGTACCACTGATCCGTCCCGGGTAACGTTTCTCCTGATGCATGCGGATCGTCCCGTACATACCGTTGTTGACCAGAATAACGACGAGAGAAAGTTCATATTGAACCGCCGTGGCCAACTCTTGGTCGATCATCAGGAAACAGCCATCGCCGGAAAATGCGATTGCAGTGCGCTGGGGCTGCAGCAACTTGGCGGCAATCGCTGCCGGTAGCCCATAGAGCCTGAGGTGGGTGCGAGTTGGCTGCCAGGCGCACAGTAGCGATGGTGTCGGTGCAACCACGCGGTGTAGTTGCCAGCACCATTGGTGACAACTGTATCTTGCGGCAGTTCTGCACGCAGGGAGCGTATGATCTCACCAAGCTGGAGGGCGCCGGGTTGGGGTCGTGGTTCCGACCATGCCAGATAGTCGTCACGCAACTGCCGGCGCCATTTTGACCAGGGCAGCGCAGATGGTGCTTCGATCTGTTTAACAGCGTCGGTAAACCGATTCGGTCCAGCATTGATAGCGAGGTCTGCCCGATAGACGCTGCCCAGTTCTTCCATCCCCGGATACACGTGCACCAACCGCTGGCTTGGTGTGGGAAGATCGATGATCGTGTAACCAGACGTCGTGACTTCACCAAGCCGCACGCAGATGGCGAGCACCAGATCCGCATCGTGGACCGCAGTTTTCAGTTTTGGGTTGATCTCGATTCCGATGTCTCCGACGTACTGTTCCCTACTGTTATCAAAACTGTCCTGATAGCGAAACGTGGCTGGTGCCGTGCGAGCAAAGCGCGTCTACCAGTATTCGACCACCACTTCTTTCGTCAACCAAAACCAAGCTCCAGCGCTACGGTCGGGATACCTTGAGAGGGAGTGCTTCAATCCCCTTGCGAGTCAACTGGCGATTTACTAGTTCCAGTTCAGGCATGCTGAAGAACGGGCCGATGCGAACTCGGTATAAATCACTTTGGCCCTGGATGCTGATGTGCTGGATGCTCGATGCAAACCCGGTTTTCGCTAGTTTTACTTTCATATGATCCGCTTTTGACTCCTCGGTGTAAGAGGCGACCTGCAGCATATAGTAGCCGCTGGAATTCTTGGGTTTGACGGCATTCTCTTTGCTAAGAGTTTCATCGGTTGCCGTTTCAGTCTCCACGCTCCCGGCGGTTTCCGGGATCACCCGCTCGTCCGGTAACACGGTAAAGAAGTCGAACGCGGTCCGCGCTGGCGCCCGATCCGCCGGCAGCGTCAGCATCGGGGTCTCGACATCAACGCGGGGCACTTCAAGCAGTTGCTTCAATCCGCTGCCAAGGCGGTCAGGGTCTCCACTTCGCATTCCGGTATAGAACGCGCTTGCCAGCGCGCCAATCACAATACCGATCAGTAGCATCAGCCATCCCGAGGCGGACCATGAAGAGGTTGTTCCCGGTCTCCGGGCCTGAATTCGATTCTGCGGCATCCCCGGCATCGCGGTCACATGCTCTGGGGCGCGCTTACCCCCAGCAGGCGGAGCGCGTTCGCAAGCACTTGACGGGTCGCATCGACCAGCGACAGCCGGGCCAGCCGCCAATGCTCTTCCGTGGCAATGAATGGGTGCGCGTTGTAATACGCATGAAAATCGTTAGCCAGTTCGCGGGTGAAATAAGCCACCTGGTGGGGCTCGTAATTACGCGCTGCCTGAGCTACCACCTCGGGATAACGTGACAGCGATCGAAGTAAGTCGAGTTCTTGGTCCTCGATCAGCAGGCCTGGATCTGCCTTCCGCAAATCGATGTCGATGCCTCTTTCCGCGAGCTGCCGGAATACGCTGCAGATGCGTGCGTGAGCGTATTGCACGTAGTAGACGGGATTGTCGTTCGACTGTGACTTTGCAAGATCAAGATCAAAGTCCATATGCTGCTCCGGCTTTCGCAGAACGTAGAAGAATCGTGCAGCATCTGCCCCCACTTCTTGGCGTAATTCGCGCAAGGTGACAAATTCGCCGCTGCGGGTCGACATTGCAACTCGTTCACCGCCCCGGTACAACGCCGCGAACTGGACAACCAGCACGGTCAGGTGATCTGGGTCTCGATTAAGTGCAGCTATAACCGCCTTCATCCGGCCAATATAGCCATGATGATCCGCGCCCCAGATGTTTATCAACTGATCAAACCCTCGATCCAATTTGTCCATGTGGTAGGCGATATCCGTGGCGAAATAGGTGTGATTTCCGTTTGCCCGAACGACGACGCGATCTTTTTCGTCGCCGAAATCGCTGCTGCGGAACCACCACGCGTCATCCTTTTCATATAGATGCCCGCTGTCCCTCAATTTCGCAACCATTCGATCCAAGGTCCCCGACACGACCAGGCTCTTCTCCGAGAACCAGGTGTCGAACTCAACACCGAAATGAGCCAGATCTTCTTGAATATCCGCAACCAGGGCAGTGCTTCCCAGGTCCTGAATTCGGGAAAACCCGTTTTTTTGAACACATTCTTTCATTCGGTCAATCAACAGATCGATGCCGGCATCGATCTCGGTCGGCAGCGAGTCCATGACTTCTGCTGCACTGTGGTGATGTGCCGCACCGTCTTCCCGGTGCAAAGTTGCCGCAATATCGAAGATGTAGTCGCCCCGATAAGCTCCCTCGGGAAAATGCACAGTCTCGCCACACAACTCTAGGTAACGCAACCAGATACTCAGCGCCAGGATGTCCATCTGCCGTCCGGCATCATTAATGTAATACTCGCTCTCGGTGTCGTAACCCGCGGCGCGGAGAACTCGAACCAGCGCATCACCATAGGCAGCGCCGCGACCGTGACCGACATGGAGTGGCCCGGTCGGGTTGGATGAGACAAATTCAACCAAAACCCGCTCACCTGTGCCGATATTGCTGCTTCCGTAACTGTCGCCGGTGGCTCGAATCTCCTGAACTAAGCGTACCCACGCCTCGGAGGCGAGGAAAAAGTTGATAAACCCGGGACCAGCAATTTCCGTACGTTCTATCAGTGGCGATGGCGGGAGGTGCTGAACGACCTGCTCAGCAAGACCACGCGGGCTCGTGCCCACATGCTTCGCAAGCACCAGCGCCACGTTGCTGGCTATATCTCCATGTCCTTTTTGTCGAGTGTGATCTACCCGAAAAGCGGGAGCATTCTTACTCGACAGCTTCCCTTCTTCTTCAAGCGAAGAAATCGCAATCGACAACAAGGAGCGAATCTCTTTCAACATGGGCGACAGGTCCCGACAAAGGTTGGAAAAGCGGACCGGGTCGGCATACAGGAGACCCGCAACTTCCGTGAGACCGAGGATTGTAACGTTTGCTGAAACGAGGCAGTAGTTCTAGTAACGACATAGTATGCTAAGGCTTCCAACAGCGTGGGTCCTGAGGCGGGCCCAGCCTGCCCTGAGACATTGCGATGAACCATCTTGGCCAAAGTCAACTCAATCTTTTTTCCAGCGCCACCATCGATCGGATGGCGCGCACCGTTGGTGACGCCGACGAATTAGACACTTTGGCAAACAGCGATCGTGCGAGATTTCTCCCGGTTTACAACACCAAAGTTCTGGTTGCGAATAAAGCGGGGCAGCTGACAGCGGCGGCAATAGAGAAAGCCGAACTCGCTTCCCGATTCAGTTGCGATACTCCACCCGTGTATCTCGGGTGTAAGAACGATTTACATTACTTCGCCGTAGGGGTAAAAGCTGCTGATGAAGAGGTCGAAAAATTTGCGGACCTGCGCCAGTCAGCAGCACTCTTAAATGACAACGATGCAGCGCTACTCGGCTACGCCCTCGCGATACTGACGTGGCAACGCAATCACCAGCACTGTGGCGCCTGTGGCGCTCCAACTGTTCCCCGGCAGGGGGGTCATGTCCTGCAGTGCACCGACCCCGTGTGTGCCCGTGAACATTATCCACGCACCGACCCGGCGATTATCGTGTTGGTCGAACATGGAGATCGAGCGCTTTTCGGGCGCAAAGCCGAATGGCCGGCTCATCGCTACTCTACGATTGCGGGATTTGTCGAGCCGGGAGAAAGCGTGGAACAAGCCGTGGTTCGCGAGGTGGCCGAAGAAACGGGCGTTGAAGTCATTGAGAGCTGTTACCACTCCTCACAACCGTGGCCATTTCCCGGTTCGCTGATGCTTGGATACACCGCCCTCGCCGGCCGCTCTCAGATTCATCTGAACGACCGGGAGCTCGAAGAGGCAAGGTGGTTAAGCCGGCAAGAACTCACCGACCGGTTGGTATGTGGCGAGTTTCTGCCCCCGACGCCGATTTCAATTTCGTTCCGACTTATCGAGGATTGGTTTAACCGTCAGCGCAGCGTCCCATTTCGAATGTGGTGTGAAAACAACAGTCCGAAGGGCTAAACCGGTTTCAATTTGGATAGAAACAACGGTACAATGGGTTGAGTTGCTGTCGCGCAACGGTGCAACAGTGGCTATGAGTGTTCAGTAAACTTTGGAGGTGTCATGTCCGAGCGGCATAACGGAACAGTAAAGTGGTTCAATGAGCGAAAAGGCTACGGCTTTATCGCACAGGAAAACGGGGACGATGTGTTCGTCCATTACCGTGAAATTCGAGGTGAGGGGTTTAAGACGCTTACGGAAGGTCAGCAGGTTGAATTCGGGTTGGTAACGAGGGATAAAGGCCCGGCGGCAGAAGACGTCGTGCCAACGGACTGACCCAGACTTGGCCGATGGTCTGAAAAGACCGCCGGTTCCCCTTCGTTTTGCTGGCACCCGACTATTTGCCGGTGCCGTGGTGTGTGGCGCGAAAGCGATCCTCTGGGTGAGTCACGACTTCACATCAGGCTGAAGGTGGTCGCTATTCAAGCCGGCGATTGCTGACGTTGGCCTGTGTTATCGGCCACTGCAGGCTCGTTCTTCGCAAGTAACTTAGCGTACAGCGGTGGGTCGAATTGAATTCTCCGTTCTCATGAATCATCCTTTTTCGAAGGCGGCCTGTTAAAAGGACGGCTGCAGCATCGCCAAAAAGATTTCTTTTTATCTTTGTTACGGTTGAGTGCGGCGCGATTTCCAAGAGTTCGATAAAGACGTGGAATACAAGACCTGGCTGTGTGTCGTCTGTGGATTAATTTACGACGAACAAGAAGGATGGCCGGAGGATGGGATT
>CAJXWH010000070.1 GCA_913062915.1 uncultured Acidiferrobacteraceae bacterium
GCTAGAATTCCGATGCCATGCCGGATCGGCGATGGCTGGGCCGGCTTCGCGGCGCCTTTCCGGGCGCTGTCGAATGCCTCTTGTGACGCAAAATCCCGAATGAAACGATCCTTGTCATTGGCTCTCAAAGTCGCGGTGCTGGCCGTGATTTTCACAATTATCTTCCATGCCATCGACTGGCGCGACAGCTACTCACGGATCTCGGTCGTAGGCGAGACCCTGGTGCAGGTGGAAGGCCGCATTATCGGTGCCTGGAACAGCAATTCGGTTCGCTTTCTACCCGATGGCGCCAGTGCGCCGCAGATCATTCGGAAAGAGATCACAGCCGATGGCACGCAAACCGTCGTCAGCCCGGGCTTCCCGACGTATCTTAAGAATCTCGATCCGCTCCGCTTTGCATTGGGTGCGATGTGTTTCGTCCTTTTCGCGATCATCATCAACGGACGCTGGTGGTGGTTGCTCCGCGCCAATCGCCTCGACGTCGGCTTCTTCGAAGCCCAGCGCTTCGCCTGGATCGGCTTTTTTTTCAATAACGTGATACCCGGTACAACCGGGGGCGATGTCGTAAAGGCTGTCTACATTGCAAAACGCTGCTCGACGGATCGAGTACGGGCACTGGTGTCCGTGGTGGTCGATCGGATTGTCGGCCTCTTGTCACTTCTTCTGGTCGGAAGCCTCGCCAGCCTGCTGGCCGTGGATCGCTTCCCCACTTTCACCGTCGTCGTCTGGCTGACTGCCACCGGCACACTGCTGTTCTGTGTGTTGCTGCTGAGTCCGGGGCTGCGGCGGCTGGTCCGCTTCGAGCAACTGATCGCCCGGTTGCCCAAACGGCTGGGCCAGATCCTCGAGGAAATCGACGCGGCGGTACTCCAATACCGGGACCATCTGACGGGCATTGTGGCCTGGGTGCTGGTCAGCCCGCTGACGTACAGCCTGTTTATTGCGAGCATCTGGTTCATGGATCGATCACTCGGGGTCGGCCTCGCGCTTACCGACTATTTCTTTATTGTCCCGGTCGCGAGCGTGGTGCAGGGCATTCCCATTGCGCCGGCCGGCTGGGGTATCGGCGAAGCCGTCTATGGCACACTGATCGGCAAGTTCGGCGCTGTGGCACTGCCGGGCGTGCCGGAGGCTGAACAGATGATGCGAACGCGCGGGGTCGCATTGTCGATTTTGCACCGAACCCACATCGTCGCCTGGTCACTGCTTGGGGGGGTCTTCATGCTGATCCACCGCCATAAACCCGCCACCCCATTGCCGAACGGCCCATGGGCCGAAGCACAAACCAAACCGCCGGAAGATCAGCCGTGACGACCGAACCTACCGCGGGGCCCGGACCCGCAGACAAAACGCCCGCTGGGACACTGGAAGTCACGATTACCTACCTCGAAATGCACCGTCGACCAGGCAGTGGTTTGCGGCCGTCCCTTCACGAGCCAATTGCAATCTTGCAGGCCCGTCAACCGACCCTCTCGTTTTATCGGTACCTTTACTGTCACGTCGGCGAGCCGTGGTTATGGTACGAACGGCGGGCCATGGATAACGAAACGTTGCGCGCGATCATTCACGACCCGGCGGTTTCAATTCACGTTCTCTATTTCGACGGGGTACCCGCCGGTTACGTCGAATTAGACAGCCGGGTTGACCACGAAATAGAGTTGGCCTATTTCGGATTGTTGCCAGAATTCATTGGCCGCGGTCTCGGGCCGTGGTTGCTGAACTGGGCATTGGATACCGCCTGGAATCGTGAGCCCTCTCGCATCTGGGTGAACACCTGCAATCTCGATCACCCGAAGGCGTTGCTGTGCTATCAACGGGCGGGGTTTGAACCTTACCGCCAGGAATTCATCCGAATTCGCGACCCGAGGCTCGAACCCTACTGGAATACCCAGCCGTGGCCAGACGCCAACGGCCAATAGCGTGCCAGGCTATTCTAGATCTGCCTGATCTCCCTTTTCGCCGAGCCACGCCTTGCGGTCGGGAGCACGTTTTCGAGCGAGCAGCAGATCGAGCATTTTCTCGGCACGACCGCGGGGGTCGAGTTCAAGTTGAATCAAGCGTCGGGTATCGGGATCCATGGTGGTTTCTCGAAGCTGAATCGGGTTCATCTCGCCAAGTCCCTTAAAGCGCTGTACGCTGACTGCACCCGAAAGTTTTTCGGCTTCAATATGGTCAAGCACACCTTTGCGCTCATCTTCATCCAGCGCATAGAAGATCTGCTTGCCTACATCGATCCGGTAGAGCGGCGGCATCGCCACACACACCCGGCCCGCCTCGACCAGGGGCCGAAAATGTTTCAGGAACAATGCGCAAAGCAGGGTCGCAATATGCGCTCCATCGGAATCCGCATCTGCCAGTATGCAGACCTTGCCATAACGCAACCCGGAAAGATCCGACGAGCCTGGGTCGACACCCAGTGCGATCGCGATGTCGTGCACTTCCTGGGAACCGAGCACTTCCGCCGGATCGACCTCCCAAGTATTCAGGATCTTGCCCCTTAACGGCATGATGGCCTGGTAATCCTTGTTGCGCGCCTGCTTGGCTGACCCACCCGCAGAATCGCCCTCGACCAGGAACAATTCGGTCCGCTCGAGATCCTGCGCCATGCAATCCGCGAGTTTCCCCGGCAGCGCAGGGCCCGAGGCAATGGCTTTTCGCGCAACTTTCTTCCCCGCGCGAATCCGCGACTGGGCATTCTCAATCGCAAGGGCGGCGATTCGTTCGGCTTCTGCGGTGTGTTGATTCATCCACAAGCTAAATGCATCTTTGGCAACGCCCATTACGAACACGCTCGAGTTGCGGGACGAGAGCCGCTCCTTGGCCTGGCCGCTGAACTGTGGATCTTTCATCCGTACCGCGAGCAGATAACAGCACCGGTTCCAAACATCCTCTGGTGCCAACCTGACGCCTCGCGGTAACAAATCGCGGAATTCGCAGAATTCACGCACGGCCTCAGTTAAGCCGCTGCGAAAACCATTGACATGGGAGCCACCCTGCGTGGTTGGAATCAGATTGACGTAACTTTCGGTGATCACACTGGATCCATTCACAGTCCAGGTCACAGCCCAGTCTGCTTCCTGATCATTGCCTTTGAAATGGCCGACGAACGGCTCGGTTGGGACCAGTTCGGCAACACCGATCTCACCGAGCAGATAATCACGAATACCGTCTTCGTATTCCCAGGTTTCGCTGTTCTTACGGTCGACTTCGTCCTTGTAGACGATCTTGAGCCCGGGGCACAGGACCGCCTTGGCCCGGAGTAGCCGTTTGAGATTCGGCACCGAAAAATGGGTACTGTCAAAAAATATTGCGTTGGGCCAGAATCGAATCCGGGTGCCCGTATTCTGGGCCCCGACTTTGCCGATAACCTTGAGAGCAGACTTCGGCTCACCATCCGCGAATGCCATCGCGTATTCTTTACCGTTGCGCTTCACATTCACCTCGAGTCGACTTGAAAGCGCGTTGACTACCGACACCCCAACGCCGTGTAAACCCCCGGAGAACTGATAATTCTTGGTAGAGAACTTGGCGCCGGCGTGCAGGCGGGTCAGGATCACTTCGACTCCGCTGACCTTCTCACCTTTGTGTCGATCCACCGGCATACCGCGCCCATCGTCCACCACCGTAAGGGAATCGTCTTTATGCAAGATGACGCCGATCTGTCGGGCATAGCCCATAATCGCCTCGTCAACGCTGTTGTCGACCACCTCGTGGGCCAAGTGGTTGGGGCGCTCGGTCTGGGTGTACATGCCCGGCCGCTTGCGAACGGGCTCCAGACCTTTCAGGACTTCGATCGATGAGGAGTCGTACCTGCCGGGCATCCAGTTTGGGCGGGTTAGTAAGATGAGGCCGTGGGGAAACCGAATGATAACCGATGGCAGGCGGGAACTTCGCAGTCGGGATGACGTGCCGGGGTGACTCTTGTCACGTGCCCGGGTGATTCTTGTCAATCGATCGCTCTGTTTGGGCGAGGCCTCGCAGACTTTCGCTCAAGAATCGGCCAGATCATCGCGCAATGAGTCGGCCAGCGGTACCGGTACGGGATCTAGGCTATGCCGGTAGGATGGGTGATCGATGCCCATTGTGATGCGCCCGCCCCCCTGCACGCCATCACGGACCACCGGCGGTAATTCGAAGCGCAGAAAATGCACCGACGACGTTTTGTCTTCCGTGGTTCGCTCCATATCCTCGTCGGCAATTGCATAGACCCGATCGTGATCTTCGATCCGCACCCAACAACGCCTTTCGATACCCACAAGACGGGTCAGCGCTTCACGCCGCGTCGCTACGTCAGGGATTTGAATCATCATCGTGGCTTTCCAGTTGCTGCCGTCCGGGATCAACGGATTGTACACATCCAATTCCTCCTGAATGCCTGCCCGTTTGAAGATCCGCTCGACCCGAAGCATCTCTTGGACTTGGTAAAGAATGGTGGTGCGATCTTCGAAAGATAAAACGACATCGGGACCGATCGAGGCCAGACGATTCTTCTTGTGCGCCAAAACCGCTTGGCGGAAAGAACTGCGGGCTTTATCGTAGCCCTCCAGCGTCATCAGGTCTTGCAGCGTGATTGGATTCATTCGATTCGACTCCTATTTAGGTGCCGTTTGGGGGGTGGGTGAAAAAATGGGGCCGGTCATCACCGGCCCCATATTTTTTTCAAATTTGACCGCTTAGCTGTCGAGACTGTCCAACGCCCGCTGGAAGCGATTGGCATGCGAGCGCTCCGCTTTGGCCAGGGTTTCAAACCAATCGGCGATCTCGTCAAACCCTTCGTCGCGGGCCGTTTTCGCCATGCCCGGATACATGTCGGTGTACTCGTAGGTCTCCCCGGCAATGGCTGCCTTCAGATTGTCACTGGTACCGCCGATCGGCAGACCGGTCGCGGGATCGCCTACGGCCTCCAGGTGCTCCAGGTGTCCGTGGGCATGACCGGTTTCCCCTTCCGCAGTCGAGCGAAACACCGCAGATACATCGTTGTACCCTTCAACGTCGGCCTTGGCCGCAAAATAGAGATAGCGGCGATTCGCCTGTGACTCGCCCGCAAACGCGTCTTTCAGATTCTGTTCGGTATTACTGCTTTTTAGGTCCATATACGATCTCCTTCGGTAAAGTTCGTGCCCGGATTACGCTACACTTAGTTGTGAAACCAATTTAGAATGATTCTAAAATAGGCCTCCAAAGCCGTCAATCAATGGGCCTGAATCCCATCGGGTACGGCTCTAAACACCCCCGTCAAACGAATCGTATTATTGATCGCAATGTTGCCACCCCACTGTCTTGATATCCTGATCGTCCGGCGCGACCAGCGCTAACCCCGGGCACCCCTTCCCTTTGAGAAACCGGCGTGGCCCGTTCAGCAAAACCAAAAATCTCTGACTTTGAAAAGTCGTTGAAGGAGCTTGAAACCATCGTTGAGCGTATGGAAAAAGGCGAACAGACGCTGGAAGCGTCGCTCAAAGATTTTGAGCGCGGTAACGCCCTTGCCGCAGCCTGCCGGGCGAGCCTCGAAGAGGCAGAGCAACGGATCGAGAAGCTGGTCGATAAATCCGGCGGTTTTGAGCGGGAACCGTTCGAACCCGAAGAATAGTGACGGGTTCCGCTGTGCTGACCGAACGCTGGAGCCACTGGCGCCAGCGGGTCGATGACTGCTTAGAACAGCATTTGCCCGCGGCAGGAATGGAACCAGCGATGCTGTCTGAGGCGATGCGCTATGCCGTCTTTGGCACCGGCAAACGCTTCCGGGCAGCGCTGGTGTATGCGGCCGGCGAAGGACTGGGCGCCACCCCCACCGAACTGGATCTACCGGCCTGTGCAGTCGAACTGGTCCATGCATTCTCGCTGGTGCACGATGACCTGCCCGCCATGGATGATGACGATCTTCGCCGCGGGAAACCGAGTTGCCATGTCGCCTTTGGTGAAGCCACGGCGATCCTGACCGGTGACGCCCTGCAGAGCCTGGCTTTCGACCTGCTGGCCCGTGAGTCGAGTGGGTATTCGGCCCAGACCCGACTCGACATGGTTCGGATTCTGGCCCAGGCCACCGGCTCTTCCGGCATGGCAGGCGGGCAGGCCATCGACCTCAGCGGCAGTGCCTCCTCAAAAACTGCCCTTGAGACGATGCACCGGATGAAGACCGGCGCCCTCATCGCGGCTTCGGTGCAGCTGGGCGCCCGGGCGGCCGGCGCTGAAGATCCGGCTCTGCTGGAGGGCCTCAGCCGCTATGGCCTGGTGCTCGGGCTCACTTTTCAAGTAACCGACGATATCCTGGACGAGACGTCTGAAACTGCGGCGCTCGGCAAAATGCGCGGGTCCGACCGCAGGCAACATAAACCCACATATCTCACGGTTTTGGGCGAAGCCCCTGCGCGCCGGGCGGCAGCCCAGTATCACCAGCGGGCGCGAGAAGCCCTGGCTGGATTGCCCATGGACGTAACGGCGCTCATGGCGCTCACCGATTTCGTCACCAGCCGGCACCATTGAGCCCATGGGGCATTATCATTAGGCTCTTGTTCCCATCCTGACGCCCACCACTCGATGACCGCATCCTCCGACTATCCCCTGCTCCAGCAAGTCAACTCGCCGGCAGACCTTCGAGCGATGGACGAACCGGCTCTCGAATTACTGGCTGATGAGCTTCGAGAATACCTGATCGCGATCGTCTCGGAAGTCGGCGGGCATCTTGCTGCTGGACTGGGTACGGTCGAACTCGCGGTGGCACTGCATTACGTATTCCATACGCCGGAAGACCGACTGGTATGGGACGTTGGCCACCAAGCGTACCCGCACAAGATCCTGACCGGTCGCAAGGATGCCCTGCCGACCATCCGGCAACACGGCGGATTGTCTGGTTTCTTACGAAGGGGCGAGAGTGAATTCGATACCTTCGGAGCAGGTCACGCGGGCACCTCGATCAGTGCTGCACTGGGTATGGCTGCAGCCGCCCGCCTCGATAATGCGGAGCGGCAGGTAGTTGCCATCATCGGTGATGGCGCACTGACAGCAGGTGAACCGATGGAAGCACTGAACAACGCCGGCGCCATGGACACCGACTTGCTTGTCATTTTGAACGACAACGAGATGTCGATCTCCCGGAACGTCGGCGCCTTGTCGAATTACCTGGCCCGCATTCTGTCCGGGCGCACCTACACCACCGTGCGGGCAGGCAGTAAAACCGTACTCGGAACGATGCCGCCCATGCAGGCCTTTGCGCGCCGCTGGGAGGAGCACCTGAAAGGCATGGTGATGCCGAGCACCCTGTTCGAAGAGCTCGGGTTTTATTATGTCGGGCCGATCGACGGACACAATATTCGCACCCTGATCTCTACCCTTCGAAACCTGAAGTTGATGAAAGGTCCGCGATTCCTGCACATCGCGACTCAAAAAGGCCGGGGCTATAAACCCGCCGAAGGGGAGCCCACTACATTTCACGGTGTGACGCCATTCAACCGATCCACTGGCAAACTGGAGAAAAAAACCAGTGGTCGAACTTACACTGCCGTTTTCGGTGACTGGCTCTGCGACACCGCAAAAGTCGACCCGAAACTGATCGCCATTACCCCCGCTATGCGCGAGGGTTCGGGCTTGGTCCGGTTTTCGGAAGAATTTCCCGATCGGTATTTTGATGTCGGTATCGCGGAGCAACACGCATTGACCTTCGCCGCAGGGCTTGCCTGCGAGTCACTCAAACCGGTGGTGGCGATTTACTCGACGTTTCTGCAACGCGCCTACGATCAGTTGATCCACGATATCAGCATCCAGAACCTCGACGTGACTCTGGCTATCGACCGGGCCGGCATTGTCGGGGCCGATGGGCAAACACACCAGGGCGCTTTCGACCTCAGTTATCTTCGCTGCGTGCCCAATATGGTGGTGATGGCGCCAGCCGACGAAGCCGAAAGTCGTGACATGCTGTATACCGCCTACTGCCACCCCGGGCCGGCCGCGGTGCGCTATCCCAGAGGCGCCGGTCCAGGCCGTGTCGAGCGCTCCGAAATGACGATTCTGCCGATCGGTGTGGCCCAAACAGTACGGCAGGGGCGACGAATCGCGGTCCTTGCCTTTGGTACCATGCTGAGTCCAAGTCTCGAAGTCGGTGACAATCTCAACGCAACCGTTGTGAACATGCGCTTCATCAAACCCTTGGACCGGGAATTGATCCTCGATCTCGCGAAGTCCCATGAACTTCTCGTTACCGTGGAGGAAAATGTGGTAATGGGCGGGGCGGGGTCGGCAGTCAATGAGCTTCTGAATGACGCCGGGTGCAGCATCCCGACCCTAAACCTTGGGCTCCCAGACCAACACATTGAACAGGGATCACCGGGTCAAATGCTGGCTGCCTGTGGACTCGATGCCGCTGGAATCCAGCACGCTATTCAGCGGCGCCGTCCAGCCGAACTTGCTGCGACCCCGAGCACTGCTTAGACTCCTCTCCCCCAGCTGTCAAAGCGTAATTTCGATCCATGAATCATCCCAAACCGCCGTTGATACCCCTTCACCCGATTGCTGATGTTCAAAGCAACCCCGATACCCGCAACCTGACGATCGACAAGGTCGGGGTAAAGAATCTGCGCCATCCGATCCGGGTCAAGGACCGCAGTGGTTACGAGCAGCACACGGTCGCAATCTTCAACATGTACGTGGAACTGCCGCACAATTTCAAGGGCACCCACATGTCGCGCTTCGTTGAAATCTTGAGCCAGCACGAGCGTGAAACCTCGGTCCGTTCTTTTCGGGCCATGCTGCGGGAAGTGGCCGATCATCTGGATGCGGAGAAAAGCCACATCGAGATGACTTTTCCCTTTTTTCTGCAGAAAAAAGCCCCCGTTACTGGGGTTGAAAGCCTGATGGACTATGAGGTCACACTGGCCGGAGAAATTGTCAATGGCCAGGTCCTGAGTGAAGTCCGGGTCGCCGTGCCCGTGAACAGCCTGTGCCCATGCTCGAAAGAAATTTCAGATTACGGCGCCCACAATCAACGCTCCCACGTGACGGCCACCATTCACACCCGCGCCTTCATCTGGATCGAGGAGATCATTGAAATCATCGAAAAAGAAGCGAGTTGTGAGTTGTACGGCATCCTCAAGCGACCCGATGAGAAGCATGTCACGGAAAAAGCCTACGATAATCCAAAATTCGTGGAAGACCTGGTTCGAGACATCGCCGGTCATTTCAACGCCGACGAACGCATCCAGGCCTACACTGTTTCGGCAGAGAACTTCGAGTCCATCCATAACCATTCCGCCTACGCCGAAATCACCCGCGGCAACCCGGCCGCGTAAGCCGCGGAATTGCTCAGCCGCCACCCGGCGAGTGGCACCATGCGAATCGGGATCGATCTCGGGGGAACCAAGACAGAAGGCGTCGTTCTGAATCCAGCGGGCTGCGAACTGCTTCGCAGGCGATACCCGACACCCCAGGCCGAGGGCTACTCGGCCGTTCTTTCGACCATTGTTTCACTGGCCCGCGAACTTGAACAGTCGGTTGACGAAAACTGCAGCGTCGGCATTGGCACGCCGGGCGTTATTTCGCCGGCGGACGGCTCGCTCCGAAACTCGAACACCGCCTGTCTGATCGGAAAGCCCATTGTTGCGGATCTGGCGAGAGAACTTGGGCGCCCCGTGCGGATGGAAAACGATGCCAACTGCTTCGCGCTCTCGGAGGCCATCGACGGCGCCGGCCGCGGTTATGAAACCGTGTTCGGGGTCATCATGGGCACGGGTGTCGGCGGGGGCATCATCCATCAGGGGAAACTCATCCCGGGGCGTCTTCACATCGCGGGCGAGTGGGGACATAACCGGCTCGAAACCGACGGACCGCGCTGTTACTGCGGCCGCCGCGGCTGCGTAGAAACGTTCCTCTCAGGCCCCGGGCTGGCGGCCGATTATGTTCGCCGCGGCGGTTCCTCCGGCGCCACAGCCGAAGACACGATTCACCTGGCG
>CAJXWH010000071.1 GCA_913062915.1 uncultured Acidiferrobacteraceae bacterium
CGATGACCTATGTCGTTCTTGAATCCTGCATCCGCTGCAAACTCACAGATTGTGTCGAAGTATGCCCCGTCGATTGCTTTCACGAAGGGCCGAATTTCCTGGTCATCGATCCAGAGGAATGTATTGACTGCAGCTTATGCGAACCTGAATGCCCCGTAGACGCAATTGTTGCAGAAGATGACCTGCCAGCGGAACAACAGGAATTTCTCGAGTTGAATCGCGAATTGTCATTGATCTGGCCCGTAATTACCGAGATGAAAGACCCGCCGCCTGACGCCGACGACTGGCGGGAGGTTAAGGAAAAGAGGCAATATCTCGAACGCTGACGGGGCGACTATCGCGGCGTCGATCGTAACGAGCTTGCACCTCGTTGGGCGTGCCACCGTTCCGACCTAATCTCGAAAATTCACGTACTGAAGGGGCAGTCCGACCTTCTCCTCGTCGAGCAACGCAATAACCGATTGCAGATCATCGCGTTTCTTGCCGCTGACTCGCAACTGATCTGCCTGAATTGCTGTCTGTACCTTCAGCTTATTGGCCTTGATTGTCTTAACGAGTGAACGAGCAAGATCACTGTCGATGCCAGCCCGAACTGTGATTTGCTGCTGTGCCTTACCACCGCTGCTCTCGCGAACTTTTGCGGCTGCCAGGCAGCCGATATCGACACCTCTTTTGGCCAGACGGGATTCCAAAATATCCCGAACCTGTCCGACCCGATACTCATCATCGGCGTGGATCGTGAGACATGATTCGGCTTGTTCGACCCGAGCATCGCTGCCCTTGAAATCGAACCGATTTCGAACTTCGCGGTTGGCCTGATCGACAGCGTTTGCCACCTCGTGCCAATCCACCCGGCTCACTACGTCAAAAGAAGGCATGATTTGTTGTGTCTCACCCCGTTTCAGTTCCCCTGACCACACAATACGCCGCACAAAACCCGAGACCACGACTGTAGAGTTCGATCGATTATGCCACTTCTCCCGCAATTCGCTCTTATGTTTTTCCTTTCGTCCGTTGGGGTCACCGTCGCTGGCCCAGTGTATCTTCTGATCGACTCCCAAGGTCATCGGGTCTATACCGATCAGCCCCACCTCTACCCCGGCCATCAATAGCGAATTACATACCGCATCTAGAGGCCCGGCCCCCGAAATGCGGCGGCCAAAACAGCTTTGACGAAATCAACCTACCTGGATCTGATCACCGAAACCGTTCGACGGAACGGCCTGGATCCGGCGTTGCTGATCGCTATGGTCCCGGCAGAGTCTAATCTTAACGCCAATGCCGAATCCAGATCGGGCACGACCGGCCTGATGCAATTGTTGCCAGCTTTGGCTGAACAAAATGCCGGTGCAACAGCCATTATTGCGCACGAGGGCATGCCGCCTTTTCCAGAAACCGAGCAGTTTGTCGAACGAGTTCTGGCCTTATATCAAACCTACAAAATACAGTAATCCATGCATAATGAGATTTGCGTAAATTCCGGCAACGACGTCATCGGCTGTAATTCCCAAACCACCGGTGCAGTTGCGGTCCAGCCAGCCGGCTGGTGGTGGTTTATAGATATCAAGCAATCGAAAGATCAGAAACCCAGTGATTACTGTCCACCACGTCAACGGAATCATTGCCATAGTCAGCACATACCCCGCTATCTCATCGATCACGATCGACGGATGATCTTCTATGCCGATCTGCCGAGTCACCACACCCGCTAGCCACACGGAGAGTAGAACGATCAACAGGGTACCTAGCAGCACAACAACCGTCGGCAGAAACTGAAAGAAAATCACCACAGGAATCCCAATCAGTGTTCCTGTGGTGCCCGGAGCCACCGGCGATAACCCGCTGCCGAACCCAAATGCCACCCAACGCTGCCATTTCCCCTCGAATTTCAGTCGCTCAACCATTGTCTAATTCTTCACGTAGATCCCGAACGATCCTGCCAACGGCTCTTCAGTCGGCCCAATGATGAAGGTGGCCGCCAGATCGATATTCCTCGCGAACGCCGCTCTCGCCTACCAACCAAATTCCTGGCGTCGTATCCATTTGCCCAATCATCGTCAGCGGTAGCCTCAGTTGGTTGCCAAGTCTGTCGATCTCCCCCCGATGCTCCGGCGGCACACAGAAGCAAAGCTCGTAGTCGTCACCGCCCCCAAGAGCAATAGGAATCAGCTGCTTTCGGGTTCGAAGTTCAAGCGCCTCTGCCGACAGTGGCAAACGATCTTCTTCGATGACCCCTCCCAGGCCACCGCTGGCGACGGCCACGTGGGCCAAGTCCGCAGCAAGACCATCGGAGAGGTCGATGGCGGCTGTAGCCAATGGTCGAAGCGCCTGACCCAGCAGTATCCGGGGTTCCGGCCGCCGCAGGCGTTCTACCACGCGGTTTTCCCCATGCTCCGACAAACCGTCCGGCCCGGATACCAACTGCAATCCCAGTGCGGCATCCCCCACGGTGCCGCTGACATAGATGAGGTCCCCGTTCCGGGCACCGGTGCGGCACAGCGCCTGGCCTCGAGGCACCCACCCACCCGCTGTGACTGTGAGATTCAGGGGCCCACAGCTCGTATCTCCGCCGACCAATGTTACGTGGCAGCGATCAGCAAGCGAAAAAAAACCGATCGAAAATTCTTCCAGCCACTTTGAATCCGCTGTTGGCAGCACAAGATTCAGCGTCGCCCAATCCGGCTCGGCACCCATCGCTGCAAGATCACTGAGGTTGACCGCGAGAGCCTTGTGACCAAGGTCCGCGGGCGTGACATCACTGAAGAAATGGACGCCCTCCACCAGCGAATCGGTGACCACGACCAGATCTTGATCACCACGCGTTGTAAGGACTGCACCATCATCACCGATTCCCACCTTGACGCCATCTGATAACGTCGGGCGACAAAAGAAGCGGTCAATCAACTGGAACTCGTCCACTTTCTACTCCTCAGTAAAGTAGAGCACCGCTATACAGAGAAACAAAACCGAGGACAATGCCAACAGTCAGGCAACAGGTAACTCTGAGCCTCTGCATAATTCCTGGCATCGATCCAGCACGCCGTTCACAAAACGATACCCCTCCTCCGCACCGAACACACGCGCCAGCTCAATCGCTTCGTTCAGAACAACACGGACTGGAATTTCTGGGCGAAACTGCAACTCGTATGTTCCTATTCGCAGAACAGTACGTTCGATCGGATCGACCGAAGCAAGATCCCTGTCGAGACATTGCTCAAGAACGCGGTCCAATTCGGCCGTATAGTTCAGAATACCCCGAACCAGCTGTTTGAAATATTCCTGATCAACGCCCTTCAGCCCCCAGTCATCCAAAAAACTGTCTTCGATCCCGGCGCTGAGCTGTCCCGTAAGCTCCCACTGGTACAACGCCTGGACCACGCTCCTGCGTGCCATATGACGGCTACCGGCGGTCAACTCAATCGGCCTCGGGTTTGTCGATATAGTCCACTACTTCTAAACCAAAACCGGACAACGCATGTGTTCTTTTGGGCGTGCCCAGAACCCGCACTTTGCCTACATTCAGGTCCGCAAGTATCTGGCTGCCCGCACCAATCATCCGCAGTTCCCCGCTCTCTTCGTTTTCATTGGCGTCGCCCCGAAGTCGACGATCGAGAGCGGCTGAATTGTCAGAATACTCTAACAGTACAACGACACCACAGCCTTCCCCAGCAATGCGAGCCAACGCAGCATCAACACTCCACCGCTGAGTGCCTCGCGCTTCGGCCAAGGTGTCATACACGCCCCGGTGACTGTGCACACGGACCAGCGTCGACTGATCCGGCACGATGGTTCCCGCGATCAGGGCGAGGTGAACCTGGTGCAATTCAGCGTCTTCATAGATCACGGCACGAAAATCGCCGTACTTTGTCTTCACGCGACTCTCGGCAACCCGCCAAACTGTAGGCTCAACTTTCAGCCTATAACGAATCAACTCCGCGATCGTACCGATACGAATTCCGTGACTTTGCCCAAAGTGAAACAGATCCGTTAGTCGCGCCATCGTCCCATCCGGATTCAGAATTTCACAAATCACACTGGCCGGCTCGAAACCGCAGAGCCGGGCAAGATCTACACCGGCTTCGGTATGGCCGGCGCGGGTCAGTACACCACCCGGTTGCGCCATCACGGGAAACACATGACCCGGCGTCACAATTTCATCCGCACTTGCATTTTCGGCCACCGCTTTGCGAATCGTGGTTGCCCGGTCTGCAGCCGATATACCAGTGGTCACCTCAGTTGCGGCATCGATCGAAACGGTGAAGTTGGTTGAATACCGCGCGTTGTTGTGACTTACCATCAGGGGTAGATTCAATAGTCGGCAACGCTCTTCCGTCAGAGTCAGGCAAATCAGCCCGCGCCCATGAGTGGCCATGAAATTTATGTCTCCAGCAGAAACACAACTCGCGGAAATTACCAGGTCGCCTTCATTCTCACGCTGCTCATCGTCGACCAAGATAACCATCTTTCCGGCCTTGTAATCGGCGAGAACTTTCTCAATCGAACTGACCTTCGAATCGCGATTCATCAGTTGCCTCCCTCAACCTCCCTACCGGGACGCCCTGATGATCAAATCAGCCGCAGCGCAAATTAACACCTTTTCTGGTCCCAATCATTGCAATCGTGTAATCGTTTGATGTAACGCGCAATCTGATCTACCTCGATGTGCACTTTGTCGCCTGTCTTAAGCGTCCCTAGTGTCGTTATTGCGAGCGTGTGCGGTATTACATTGACTTTGAACCGAAAAGAATTATCTTCATCAATCACGCGATTAACCGTCAAACTCACTCCATCCACACAGACAGATCCCTTTTCCGCCACATACGGCGCAAGAGCACGATCGCATCGAAAGGTCATCTCGACCGAACGCGCTGCTGCTTGTTGCGCCTCGAAATCACCCGAGCCATCAACATGTCCAGCAACCATATGCCCTCCGAATCTGCCATCTGCCGGCATCGCCAACTCGAGATTGACCTTGTCGCCCTCCATCAATTGCCCCAGTCGGGTGCGCTCCAATGTCTCTGTTGAGATATCAAAACTAAGCCGCGTTCCCTCTACTCGAACTACAGTCAGGCAAACCCCACTGACCGAGATGCTATCGCCTGTTTGAACAGCCGCTTGTTCAAACCCGACAGCATCCACCTCAAGTGAAAGGTCATCGCCCATGACAACCCTCGCATAGATCGCCCCTTGAATTTCAACAATACCGGTGAACATTCCCCTAACTCCGTCTGACTGGCCGCAAACGCAGCCGAAGGTCGCGGCCCAACTGCTGAACCTCCTGTATCTCAAGAGGAATCCTGTCAACCAGATTGCGTATCCCGCGCAACTCAAACATACCGCGGCCTCCGCTACCGAGCAGGTCGGGGGCCAGGTAAAGAAGATATTCGTCTACGAGATCCCGTGCTGCGAATGCACCGGCAACACCAGCACCGGCCTCCACCAGAATATCGTTACACCCGCGCCCGCCCAATTCCATAACCAGAGCAGCAAGATCTACCCGACCATCGTCACCTTGCAAATTGATCAACTCGGTACGGGCATCAAACCCGTATGCGTCACCATCTTGTTCACCGGCAGTCACAACCAACACTGGACCGTCTACCTGAAATAACGCCGCCCCGGGGTCGAGTCGGGCATTTCCGTCGAGCACCACTCGAATAGGCTGCACTAGATCTGAATCCAGCCGCGCATTGAGCCTCGGGTCGTCTGCCGTGACGGTCCCGATCCCCGTCACCACGGCAGCACTCGCCGCCCTCCAGTGATGCACGTCCTGCCGCGCCTCAGTCGAGGTAATCCACTGGCTACTGCCATCTGCAGCCGCAGTTCGGCCATCAATGGTTGCAGCCAACTTTACACGGACCAGCGGTCGACCTTTCTCCATGCGCAGCACGAACCCCTCATTGAGTTCCCGTGCAGCGTTCGCCCGAGGACCTACAGTCACATCGATTCCGGCTTCCTTCAACGCTTTGATGCCATTACCCGACACCTTCGGGTTGGGGTCTTCCATTGCGATCACCACCCGCCGAACACCTGCGTCAGCCAAGGCAGGTGCGCAGGGGCCGGTACGGCCCATATGGCAGCACGGCTCAAGATTTACATAAAGGTCGGCGCCACGGGCCCGATCCCCGGCCACATCTAACGCTTCGATCTCGGCGTGGGCTTTTCCCGCTTGTCGGTGCCAACCTTCCGCCACGATCTCAGTGTCTCGGGCAATGACGCAACCAACCCTTGGGTTCGGCTTCGTGGTGTACAACCCTTTTGCCGCCAACTCGAGTGCACGCCCCATCATTTGCAAATCGAGTGAGGACGGATCAATCATTGTCTTGACGCCTGTTGCGGCGCATAAACTTAAGCAGCGACAACTGTTTTGCCTCGCCTTCCACTGTCTGCATGGAACGCAACCGTTCGACTTCCGTGCTGAATGCGGTTACATCCTCGAAGCTGAGATACACCGAGGCATAACGGATATAGGCAACTTCATCAACGACCCGCAACCCATCCATCACTTCCTGCCCGATCTGCTTGGCCGTTACCTCTCTCTCTCCAGAAAGTTTTAATTTCTTGGAAATATTTCCGACCAGTTCTTCGACCTGATCCAGCCCCACGGGTCTTTTTTCTAGCGCCCGCATGATTCCCCGACGGAGCTTCTCGCCGTTCCAGACTTCCCGGCGGCCGTCACTTTTCACCACCCTCGGTTGATCCAGAACCACCCGTTCGAACGTAGTAAAACGATGCCGACAATCGCGACATTCGCGGCGCCGGCGAACGGTATCCCCATCGTCACCCAATCGGGAGTCGATTACGCGAGTATCTTCAGAGTAACAACTCGGACAGCGCATGATGCTGATTTTTGAATAAGAGGAAAACCTGGAAAATGGTCAGCTGACGGCCGAAAGCGGAATCGACCTGTCCCACGCCGATTCCTCTATGGCAGCCCGTCGGCCTCTGCCTCCTCCTTCTTTACGGGCAACATGTCCTCTCGCGAGATTCCGAGACCCAACACCACCGGGCTCGCAATGAAAATGGAAGAATACGTTCCCACGAGGATTCCAATGAACAATGCGGTTGAAAACCCTTTAATCACTTCGCCCCCGATCAATAACAACGTGGCCACTACTAGCAAAGTTGTCATAGAGGTCAGAATTGTACGGCGCAATGTTTGGTTAATCGAACTGTTCATCACCTCCACAGCTCTGCCCTTTCGCATTTTGCGGAAATTTTCTCGTATTCGATCGAAAACAACGATGGTATCGTTGAGTGAATAGCCAATCACCGCCAGTAGTGCCGCGAGTACAGGCAGAGAGAATTCCAACCCGAATAGCGAAAAAAAGCTGATCGTAATCAACACGTCGTGTACGAGGGCCGCCACAGCCCCTAACGCAAAGCGCCACTCGAAACGCCATGCAACATAAATCAGTATTCCAATCAACGCGTAGATCATGGCAAGACCGCCTTTCTCGGTCAACTCCCCGCCCACCTGCGGCCCAACGAATTCGACCCGCCGCATCTGAACGCTGCATTCACCCAACCCCAACTCCGACACACACTGCTGTAACCCGCCCTGTGGACTTTCGGCAAGTGTCTCCAGAAAAGGCAAACGAAGCGTCTCCATGATGTCACTGCTGATCGCAGCATTGTTGTCAACCGATCGGGCCGGGAGGCGAACCAGGATGTCCCGAGATGTACCGAAATACTGGACGCGGGCATCGTCGAATCGAGCACTTTTGAGTTGTTCTCGAACCTTTTCAACCGTTACCGAATCCTTGTAAGACACCTCGACCAGAGTGCCACCAGAAAAGTCAATTCCAAAATTGAGCCCGCGAACCAGAAGTGACGCAATCCCAAGCGCTATCAAAGCTAGCGAGATCATGCCAGCCAGTCGACGTTTGCCAAGAAAATCGAACTGCGTATCGCGTTTCAGAAATTCCATCAGATTCTCAGCTCATGCAGCCGACGACCTCCGTAGACCAGGTTTACCAGCCCTCGAGTGACAAAGATTGCCGTAAACAAAGAGGTGATGATGCCGATACTCAATGTCACAGCAAACCCTTTAATGGGGCCGGTGCCAAAATTGAACAATACGATTGCCGCGATCAAAGTAGTGATGTTGGCGTCCACAATTGTGGAAAAAGCCTTTTCATAGCCGGAATGAATACTGGCCTGGGGAGAATTCGCGTTGCGAAGTTCCTCCCGGATCCGTTCAAAAATCAGCACGTTAGCGTCTACGGCCATACCCACGGTCAGCACGATGCCTGCCACGCCGGGCAAAGTCAGAGTTGCCTGGAACATCGATAACACCGCGACCAACAGTACCAGGTTCAGTGTCAGCGCAACATTCGCGAACAATCCGAAGACCCGGTAGTAGAACGCCATGAACACCAGAACCAGGGCAAAACCGATCATTACGGACTGGAATCCGCGATTAATATTGGCCTGCCCCAGGCTTGGTCCGACTGTCCTTTCTTCGATGATCTCAACCGGTGCCGCGAGCGAACCGGCGCGCAATAGAAGGGCCAGATCTCGAGCTTCCATCACGCTATCCAGCCCTTCTATCTGGAAGCGTTTGCCTAACTGATCGCGAATCACTGGCGCCGTGATCACCTCCTCGATTCGCTGTTTAATGCGCACCGCATTTCCATCGTAGTCGAGTATTGGCCTGCCTTCGGCATCGGTCTTTACACGGGAGCGAATCTCGATGTAAAGCACGGCCATGCGTTTACCGACATTGTCACCGGTCACACGCTGATTAACTCGAGCGCCCATCGCGTCAAGAGTAATACTCACAATAGGCCCACCGCTCTGCGAATCAATACTGGCGGCGGCATCGATGATATTGTCTCCGGAGTAAAGCACCCGCTTTTTCAGCAGGATCGGGCGACCATCGCGCAGTCGATACAATCTCGAGCCTGGGGGGACTTTTCCCGCCACAGCCGCATCTAGACTGTGCTCTTCGTCCACCAGCATAGTTTCAAGAGTTGCCGTCCGTCCGAGGATCCGTTTGGCGCGGGCCGTATCCTGTACGCCTGGTAACTGCACCACAATACGGCGATTGCCTTGACGCTGCACGACCGGCTCCGCGACACCGAGTTCATCAATCCGATTTCGAAGCGACGTAATATTCTGTTCCAGGGCAAACTCCGACAGTTCCTGGCGCTCCGAGTCATTCAGACGAATCACCAGCACCGCCGCACCGTTCCGGTCGGTTTGTTCCACTTGTAGGCCCTGCAGTTCCCGGCGGATGGTCTTCTGTGCCAACTCGATCTGGTCGGCTTCGCGCAACTGAACTTCGATACCACCTTCCGGGATCCGCCGAACACCTTCGTATCGAATCTTCTCCTCGCGAAGCCTGGTTCGAATATCCGTGACGTAACGGTCTTCGGCGCGGCGAACCACACTCGCCATGTCCACTTCCATCAGAAAATGGACTCCGCCACGAAGATCCAGACCCAGATACATCGGCCGCGCGCCCGCCGATGTCAACCAGGCCGGTGCATCAGGCAACAACGTTAGAGCAACCGTGTACTGGGTCCCCAACTCCTGCTGAAGCACATCACGAGCCTTGAGTTGCATCTCTGGGCTGACGAACCTCAGGCGCAGACCGTCCTCATCCAAGACCGCCCCTTTTGGATCCAGACCCGCGGCCGACAGCAGGGTGCGAACGCGATCAAAATCAGCACTTTCAATTGCCGAGCCGCGAACCCCGCGAATCTGGATGCCCGGATCATCACCGAACAGGTTCGGTAGCGCGTAGAAAAGGCCCGGGACGATCACCAACGCGATGACCGCCCACTTCCACCAGGGATAGTGGTTTAGCATAAACTCAAATTACCCGGACTTATCGGGATTCTCAAACGTGGCATCGTCCTG
>CAJXWH010000072.1 GCA_913062915.1 uncultured Acidiferrobacteraceae bacterium
ACTGCCGGCTGGCGCCTCCAAACCGGCCAGGCGACAACCTTGCGCAATGGGGCCCCGGGAACCAACCGGTACAGATAATCAAGGTCCCCCTTGTGGTGAAACTTCTCATTCAGGGCGTCGTGCAGTAGGCGGCGGTTCACCTGCTTAGGATCGTCGTGATGGGCGAAAAGCTCTTGCAAGACGAGAATGACGGCCCAGTGATCTTCCTCCAGTTCGATGCCCTCTTCCCGGGCCTTCCCGAGCGCCGTCTCTGGTTACCAATCGACTGGTGCATGCGGAAAATGTTCGGGTCGATCCATCTTTTTTACGCAGTCGAATTGGCAGTCATCTCTCCCCCAGTGCCCGCAGAAACTCCATTGTCGCCTTGAAGGTATTGTTGAGCGGGTCCGCATTACAGAAATTGTAATACCACAGGAGAACACTGGCCCAGTCCCTGCCCTGCAGTACATTTTTTTTGTTGTTGTTCGCCTTTAAGTTGTATGCCGAGAAAAATCCTTTAAGCCAGGTTACCTCTCTCCACAGTTCGTCCGACGTAAAGCGTTCGCCGTCTTTGTAGGTGTCTTTCTCATACGCAATGACATATTGTCCGCACGACAGATATCCACCGAGGATGTAGGCCTTGTTATCCTTGTGGGCCATTGCAGTCGTCGGCATCAAGCACAACAGCAAGATTACGGTGGCTGTCTTCTTCATCCGCACCTCTCCCTCGACCCTGGCTCTATTGGCTTCCTTTCGAAGCCGGCGTTCGCACCACTACCGGGATGTCGCCCATCGAGGAGCTTCGTTTGCGTCCCGCCATTTCTAGGCGACGCAGGTAATCCTGCCACCACTCGTCATAATGAACACCGAGCTCATAAAGTGTTTCCCACGAATAGAGGCCGGTGTCGTGACCATCGTCAAAACATAGTTTCACCGCATACGCTCCCTGCGGTTCGATGCGGTCAATGCCAACGTTTTGCTTGCCGTATTGCAAGACTTCCTGTCCGGCGCCATGGCCCCGAACTTCGGCCGATGGAGAATACACCCGTAAGTACTCGCAGGGCATTTCAAAGTGACTGCCGTCGTCAAATACCATTTCAAGGATCCGCGACTTCTGATGCAGGACCAATTTCGTAGGACGGGGTTTCGCAGCCATAATCAAATCACCTCAGCCAATCATACAGAAGACAATCGAATCATAGAGGCATTCCGTCTGCCGGGTAAGGCGTAACAGCGGTCGTGTCTTCTCAGTGGCTGATTCAGCCGGTCCCGTCCGGGGGGCTCTTTTGATGCCGGCCCGTTCGTTGGCGTACCCTATCTGCCTATCGATCGAATTTCGACCCCTATTCAAACCAGAGCGAACCTCGTATGAGCGAATCGGTTCTCTTTTCTGTCTTTCTCATCTTTACCGGTGCGGCCATCATAGCGACCCTGGCCCTTTATGCCCGCCAGTCGCTGCTGCTCGCCTACATCGTCCTGGGCATACTGGCCGGCCCATCGGTCACGGGGCTGATCGACGATCCACGCCTGATCGAGGACATTGCCCATATCGGTATCATCTTTCTGCTGTTCCTGCTGGGCCTCGACTTGTATCCAGGCAAACTGCTGCGACTCTTAAAGGAAGCCACCGCGGTGACGGCTGCCAGCACCGTGTTGTTCGCCGTCTTGGGGTACGCTGTTGCCGCCGGATTCGGGCTGCCCCATGGCGAGTGCCTGCTGATCGGAGCGGCAACAACACTGTCGAGCACGATCGTCAGCCTGAAACTTTTGCCTACCACGATTCTGCACCACCGCCATACCGGTGAGGTGATCATCAGTATTCTTCTATTGCAGGATCTGATGGCAATCGCCGCACTCTTGGTGATACATGGCCTGTCGGCCGGCCACACCCCGTGGCAAGATGCTGGCCTGTTGCTGCTCGCCCTGCCAGCCCTGCTTTTCGGGGGCCTGGCGGTCGAACGCTGGGTGCTGCGAGCACTCTTCCTGCGCTTCGCCAAGATTAAGGAATACGTCTTCCTGCTTGTTCTTGGCTGGTGTCTCGGTATTGCACAGTTGGGTCATTCGTTTGGTCTGCCGTATGAAATCGGCGCCTTCATGGCCGGCGTCACCATTGCCAACAGCCCGATTGCGCCGTATATCGCAGACACCCTGCGTCCGCTGCGGGACTTCTTTCTGGTGATGTTCTTCTTCGCGCTCGGCGCCGGGTTCGAACTGGCTGCGCTGTCTGAAGTTTGGATTGCTGCTCTGGTCCTCGCAGCGGCAGTCGTCGTAATCAAACCCTTGGCCTATAAGTTTCTGTTCAAGGCCGCAGGCGAACCAGACCTTCTCGCCATGGAAGCTGGGGTGCGACTCGGGCAGATGAGTGAGTTTTCGCTATTACTGGTGGCAGTAGCTTTGCAAACGCAACTGGTCAGTCAAAACGCTGCCGTTCTGGTACAGTTTGCAACGTTGATCACCTTCATGGTGTCATCCATGGTGGTCGTGCTGCGTTACCCCACACCTATCGCGCTGTCCGACCGGCTGCGGCGGGATTGACAATGAGAGTGTCCCAACTGGTTACCTTGCACGATCGTTTACCAAAGATGCGATACCCGCGTGACGCCCCCTTGCCTATCGAGATACCGATTGAGGTATTCGATATTCCCGTACATGAGATTCGGCGGGGGTATAGAAGTGACGTGTACTTCTGGCGGGCCAAACGAACCTTAGAGAAAAGCCAGCGTCGAGAGAAAGCCACGATTCAGGTCTTTCAGAAACAAGGGGCGGTGCTTTGTGGGATTGAAGAAGCGCTCGCCATCGTGATTCTGGGCGCTGGGCATTACCGAAACCCGACCCAGGCATTCAAATTATTCGACCATCTCATCGAGTCAAAAAGGCGGATCCGCTCACTGTACCGAGCGGATTCGAACCGCCTCAGCAAGGCCTTGCGGGAGAAGGACGAAATCAGCCAGGCGCTGGACTTCGAATGGGTCAGCAACCTCGAGGAGATTCGTGTTCGATCTCTAAAGGATGGCGACGCCATTGGCCCCTGGGAGACCGTGCTCCTGATCGAAGGCCCCCTCTCAGAATTCATTCATCTGGAAACCTTGTACCTGGGTGTGCTGGCCCGCCGGACCCGTATCGCAACCAATGTATCCGTGGTAGCCGAAGCCGCCAATGGAAAATCGGTATTCTTCTTCCCCGCCCGATTCGATCACTGGGCAGTGCAGGGCGGCGACGGGTATGCCGCTTCGGTCGGCGGCGCCGACAGTGTATCCACCGATGCCCAGGGCGAATGGTGGGGCATGAAAGGCGGCGGAACGATCCCACACTGCTTAATTGCCGCATGTCACGGCAGTACGGTAGACGCCACCCAGCGCTTTGCCGAGACCTTTCCCGATACCCCGCTGGTGGCACTGGTCGATTTTGAAAACGATTGCGTGCGGACTTCGCTCGAGGTTGCAAGGGCCCTCGGCGATCGACTCTGGGCCGTGCGGCTGGATACCTCGGAACAATTGGTCGATGTTTCTTTGGCCAACAACACCAATGGCCAGAAGCAGCCCGGGGTGACTCCGGAGCTTGTCCGCAACGTCCGCACGGCTCTCGACAACGAAGGCTTTGGCAAGGTTCGCATCGTTGCCTCTGGTGGTTTCGATGTCGACAAGATCTCGCGGTTCGAAAACGATGGGGTTCCAGTCGATGCCTATGGCGTGGGTTCCGCCTTCATGAGGGGAAATTTCGATTTCACCGCGGATGCCGTGAAGATCAACGATGAGCCGATGGCCAAGGTCGGTCGGGGGTACCGGGCAAACCACCGCTTAGTCGAACGCTCGCTCACTGCTGCAAAGGCAACTTGAGATCGCCGCTAACACAGCGGTGCATTTGTTCTCTGGAAAACACCCAGCATGACGCCGACCTTAACTGACTGTCTTCTCATCATCGACGTCCAGAACGATTTCTGCCCGGGGGGCGCGCTCGAAGTCCCGACCGGCGATGAGGTCGTTCCCCTTATCAATCGACTCATCCATCACTTTTCGCACCGCATCCTGACCCAGGATTGGCACCCCCCCGGTCACCTTTCCTTCGCCTCGAGCCATGCCCAGGCCGCACCCCTTGAGACGATCGAGCTCGACTATGGGACCCAGGTGCTGTGGCCCGACCATTGCGTGCAGTGTACCCGGGGCGCCGAGTTCCACCCAGCTCTCGAGACCGCAAACTGCGAGCTCATCCTGCGCAAAGGCTTTCGCCGTGCCATCGACTCCTATTCTGCATTTTTCGAGAACGACAAGATCACGGCAACCGGCCTTTCGGGCTATTTACGGACTCGCGGGTTTGATCGGCTTTACCTCACGGGGCTGGCGCTCGATTTCTGCGTACTTTACTCGGCACTCGACGGGCAAAGAGAAGGGTTCACGGTACAGGTAATTGAAGATGCGTGCCGGGCCATCGACGTCGATGGCTCACTGGCTGATGCCCAGCGCCAGATGGATCAAGCGGGCGTGACACGGATCCAATCGACAGACCTTGACCGTTAAACACCCCGTAAAACGAATCGCCCCTTAGCGCGGTTCGCTGCCCTCAAAGGCATTTTGCACTCGAATCCCGTTCCCAAGATGGATCCCGAGCGGCCCTGTAACAGCGCCTGGTGGTCCTCTTCCACTGCGACCTCGCATTCCTCACACTGTTCGTAAACCGTTGCTTCCATAACGGTCCCTCCAGCGATGGAATACATGATGAGGGGTAAATCCTAACCGGCCGATCTTATCGTGATCCACAAGCTATCCCGGCGGCTAGACCACCCCGTCGCTGTGCAAGCGCGACGCCAGCGCGAGGGCGCGGGCCACCAGCCGACAAAGACTCGAATCCGCGTCAACGCTGGCCAACTCGCTCGAAGAAATCCATCGCAACGCTTTCGATTCATGGTTGCCAAGCGGTTCCGACCCGCTCGGCGCCACAACAAGGAACCGAACATCATGGTGCTCGTGGGGGCTTTCGCCCGGCGGATCGACCCGGTGGACATCCAGATCGATCGCCGGTTCAACCACCTGTAGATCGTCGATTCCTGTCTCTTCCGCCGCCTCTCGCAATGCAACTCGGGCCAGGTCGGGGTCGCCATCAGCGTGACCACCCGGCTGCAACCAGCGCTGCAGCTTACTGTGGTAAAGCACCAGGATCCGGTGGTCGGCCGGATCGATGACCAGGGCGGACCCCGTCAGATGCCCGGGCCGGCAACTCCGCTCAAGCGCGTCTGGATGGTCTGCGAGGAGCGCCAGTATTCGTTTCTGCTCGGGACCAGCGGGTGCCGCCATGACCACAGCTTTCGCACCAACCCCTTGGCGCTTTGCCAAATCGGCCTGGCTGTACACCGCATTCACTGGCGATCCCAACCACGAGCGGCGATCAAGGGCGAGGGACGGGAAGAACCTAATGCCACGAGCGGCTGTACCGCTTTCCCCCGTCAGCCTGATAGCGACTCATGGCACGCATGCTGCCGGGCCGTCTCGCGAGCAATTGGTCACGGATGTCGGTACCCGGCGCAAGGGTATACAGCAAGCCGAGTATGGCGGCAACAGACGATGTGATTTCGCTTGACCCATCGGCTTTTTCATCCATCAGCCCCCCGTCGGTGGTGTGTTTGAACACCCCGATGCAGTGGCCAATCTCGTGTGTGATCGTATCGGTCACCCGAGCGCAATTCAAATCTTCGTGGAGGATACTGACTTTGACTGTGCACCGCTCTAACGCACCCGCACTGTCATAGGTGAAGCTGGCGAGGCCACAGATATTGCCAAGATCGTCGTAACCAAGAATGTGAATTCCCCAAGCGGGTTTTGTGGCCACGAAGCGGAAATTGACGGTCGGCCACCGCTTGATGGCTTTCCGCCAGCCCGCTCCTGTCGCACCGTAAACGGGAATGGTCGTCGAGACCCAGCGCACAGTATGGCCATCGAGCAGATAGGCGTTGTACTGATAGAGGTCACTGTAATCCCCCAGCACTGCCGTTTCTTCTTTAGCGCCAGAACTGCTCCCACCACTGCACGCGGTAAGTAAGAGCACCACAATAAGAAGGCCGATCCGTGCTTTTTGAAGATCAAAAAAAAATTTCCACATGATCAGGTCCGCCGCCCTTCTGCCCGTGAAGCCAGAATATGATCTCTACCGGAATGAAAAAGCGTTTGGGTGCACAGTGTATCGTTCGTGGTTTCTGCCCCGATTAACCCGCCTATCGATTCCTCGGTACCGGATCTGAAAACAATTCTCTTCGGCCACGAACCATTTCTCTATACACGGTGTAAAGACCCGCAGCGACAACCAGAAAAATACCCAGCCATGCCAGCGTATCGGGGGTATCCTGGAAGAAAAAAATACTCCAGAGAACGGCGATCGGTACAGCGACGTACTCAAAGGGTGCCAACAGAGCCGGCGCCGAGAGCCGATACCCCTGGCTGATCAGATACCCTCCCAAAGCGCTCAACCCACCAATGCCTGCCATGATAAGTGCATCCTGGATGGGTGGCACGACCCAGGCCCTGAGCAGAAACTCAATGGTCGGATCGGTGGAATTCCCATAGCGCCCATCACCAATCGCCAGTCCGACCGTCGCACTGACAACGATCAATGTGAGTTGGATGTAGAACGCCATCGTGGATGCTTTCTCCGTCGCCCCCATCACCCGGGTGCTGATCTGGACCATGGCATAGGCCAGTGCCGCCACCATAGGGAGGATACCCACGAACTGAAACATACCGGTCCCGGGCCTCAGGATCAGCAACACACCCGCCAGGCCCATGATCACGGCACTCCACCGGCGGATACCGACGGTTTCACCCAATAGCAGGGCCGAGAACATCGTGATTAAAAGTGGTGATATAAAAAAGATCGTAGTCGCTTCTGCCAGTGACAACGTCGCCACACTGGTGAAAAAAGCGAGATTCGCAATCACAATGCCAAAGCCCCGTAGCAGATGAAGCCCCAGCCGTCGGGTGCGGATGTTCTTGAGGCCGCCTTCGAGTGGAATAAACACGGCCAGGGTAAACAGGAGTGCGACAATCGATCGGATCAGCACGATTTGATGGAGTGGATAATCACCACTCAACCATTTAACGCCCATATCGTTGGTCGAGAATGAAACCACCGCGCCAGCAACGCAAAAGATTCCAAGGAAGTGGTAAACCCGGCCAGGCGCACCGACTGCATCGACTCCGATAATACGTGGACCCACGTGAACACTCCCCCTTGTAGAACTGGGCGACGCAAAGACGCGGCCGGAGGATAGGGGATCGGGTCCCGACCGACAAGAGAGGAAAAACCATCGCCGTGGAGACTCGGTATGATCTCTATGCAATCCGTTGGGATTCGGAGACACTTGCCGACGCCCCTGTTCATACGCTCGCGCTGGCGCCACACCCGCGACGATTGGAGAAACGAATTTACCTAGAGAGACATTACGGAAGGTCGATCTGCCACGAAGCCGCGTCTGATCGCCTACTCATTGTCGGTTCAACGGCTCGGCAGTCGGTAGGACGTGGTCCTTGAGACACATCCTCCACTCCATCCGTTCGATCATCAGTCCCCAGGGGCGCATCTTTCAAGGCTGGCGAATCGTCTACGCAGGCGGCCTGGTGCAGTTCACCGGCGCCATTCTTTTTTTTCAGGCATTCGGCGCCTATCTCCTCCTGATCGAGGACGAATTCGGGTGGAACAAGACCCTGCTGGCCGGTGCCTTCGCACTGGCCCGGATCGAAAGCGGCCTGCTGGGGCCAATTCAGGGCTGGATGATCGACCGTTATGGCCCGCGGACCATCATCCGCTGGGGGCTCTTCATCTTTGGTTTTGCCCTGATCGGCTTCAGCCGGATCGACTCACTCATCGAGTTCTACGTTTATTCCTTCCTGATCGCCCTCGGAACCAGCCTCGGCGGGTTTCTGTCGGTTACCGTCGCCCTGGTCAACTGGTTCAACCGGCACCGGGCCAAGGCCCTGGCGCTGTCGCAGTTCGGGTTCTCGTTCGGCGGAATCCTGGTTCCCGTCACGGTGTTTTCTCTGGAAACCTTCGGCTGGCGGGCCACTGCGGCCGGCTCCGGAATCATCGTTCTGCTGGTGGCCTGGCCGCTGACCCGGGTGTTCGATCATCGACCAGAAGACGTTGGCGAAACCCCGGACGGGATCTTGCACGACAAGATCAACCCGTCACGGGAACGAAAACGTAGCTTTGCCGCCGCGTATCGAGGCGCCGATTTCACCGCTAAAGAAGCCATCAAGACCCGGGCCTTCTGGTTCATGGCGCTCGGTCATGGCACTTCACTGCTGATCGTGGGCGCGGTTATGGTCCATCTCGTGCTGTACGTCAACGGCCAGCTCGGTTACTCGCTGACCGTTGCCGGCCTGATTGTCTCGCTGATGACGGCGATGCAGATCGTCGGCCTGACCAGTACTGGGTTTCTCGGAGACCGCATCGACAAACGCATCATCGTGATCACGTGCATGGGCCTTCATGCCGCAGGGATGCTGCTCCTCGCGTACGCCCAAAACATCTGGATGGTGGTCGGATTTGCTGCGCTTCATGGCATCGCGTGGGGAACCCGCGGGCCACTGATGCAGGCGATTCGGGCGGACTATTTCGGCGCCACACACTTTGGCAGCATCATGGGCTGGTCTTCGTTGATCGTCATGCTCGGCATGGCCATCGGACCGATCTATGCCGGGTACATGGCCGACCGCACCGGCAACTACCAAGCCGGGTTTACTACACTAGCGATCGCAGCCGTCTTCGGCGCGATCTTTTTTCTGCTGGCGAAACATCCGTACCGCTCCGACCGGCAACCTGCAGATGGGAAGTAGCAAGACCCAAACCCCACTGCGACCATCAACGCCCCATACGCTGTCTACCCGATCGGTGGGACAAGCTGCGGAGAAAATCTGGCAGCCTTCGTTGCGAGCCCTGACTGCAATAAAGCCATACATAATTGAGTTGACCTTTTCCCGCGGAAGAGCCATATCTTGGTGGAGTAGTCCGGTCCGCGAACCGGAAAAATGATGGGCGATGAACTGCCCCCGCGAACAATCGACATGACGGCCATCCAGGAATTTATCGAATCGATCCCAAAAGCCGAACTTCACGTGCACGTGGAAGGCACGCTGGAGCCCGAACTCAAGTTTCAACTGGCGCAACGAAATGGGCTGCAACTGCCGTACAACAGCGTTGACGAGATGCGTGCGGCCTACGACTTCGACGATCTCCCGTCCTTCTTGGCCCAGTACTACGAAGGCATGAGCGTCCTCATCAATGAGCCGGACTTCTACGACCTGGCGATGGCCTATTTCACCCGGGTCGCGGCCCAAAATGTTGTCTACGTAGAGATGTTCTTCGACCCCCAGGCCCATACGTCACGCAACATCGCGTTCGATACCGTAATTAAGGGGCTCCGCCGTGCGCAGGATGACGCCAAGGTAGCACACGGGATTCACTCGGAGCTTATCCTGTGCTTTTTGCGGGATATGCCAGCGGCATCGGCTGCCGCTGCGCTCCGCCAAGCCGAGCCCTACCGTGAATGGATCCTGGGTGTCGGTCTCGACTCCAACGAAAAGGACAACCCCCCGATCAAGTTCCGCGATGTGTTTGCCGATGCCAGGGCGCAGGGGTACCGGCTGACCATGCATTGTGACGTCGATCAGGAAAACTCAGTCACCCATCTCTGGCAGTGCCTTAACGACATCGGTGTCGATCGAATCGACCACGGCGTCAACGCCCTCGAGGACGACGCGCTGGTCGAGGAGATCCGGCGACGCCAGCTGGGTCTGACGGTGTGCCCCATCTCCAATGCTTATGTGACAGAGGGCACGAAAGCGTCTGCAATCAAGACCATGCTCTCGAAAAACCTGCTTGTGACCATTAACTCGGA
>CAJXWH010000073.1 GCA_913062915.1 uncultured Acidiferrobacteraceae bacterium
CGGCACAGAAAGGTAAACCCCGAATTCTTCCCCAACATCACAACTGACCCGCCCATGCACGCGACCCTGTCGATCCAGGAAACGGTGTTTGTTTTCGATGGGAAACAGGCCCTCGTGCCAAACATTAGGATGAATGTACAGCCCGCTCGCCCCATCGAACCAGAAAGCGGTCACCTTGTCCGGCTTGAGATCATCCCCGGGCAGCGCCAGCGGTACGACATAAGGCTGGTTATCCATCGGGTAGAACAACTGGCCCCCATCGGGGTGGTAGTTCATGTGCTACAACGACACGCGCTCGCGCGGCACAGTCTGGTGTTCGCTCGACGCCGTTTGCGGGCTGGCGCACCAACCCAGCACATAGTTGCCGTTCACCGCGTTGTTTGAGCCGTAAAGGACATCACCCTTCCAGTCGCAATAAAAGACGCCCTCGACCCAACCTCCCGCGTCACCAGTGTCTTCATCCACGGCCCGCCACCCTTGGGCTGGCCATTGTACGATCTCGATTTCGAACTCGTCCGGACGATAGACCAGGCGACCGTACTCCCGAACGGATTCTTCGGTTGCCTTGATGAGCGGTATTTCGAAAAGGTCGAGCACGGGCTTATCCTTGACTGCGAAAAGATAGGTCGGTGCGCTCATCGCGATTGTCCTGTGCGCAATTTCGCATCTACCAGACTTTTCAGCAACGGAACATAGTAGGCAAAAGAACGGGTTTTCTTGCCAGGGACCTTCGCCTCTTCGTCCCAGATGCGGACCTGAAGGAGAGACTCGAGCTCGGGGTTATTGGCAAATTGTGCTGTCTCGCTCTCGCTCATCGGACCCCCCTGCAGGCGCAGCGTATGAACCGATGCCGGTGACAATCGATCAAAATAGTCTGATTCGGTTGCGCAGAGATAACGTTTGGCCGCAACATGACAACCAACGCAAGCTGTGACCATTGTTGGGAAAAACGGTGCAAGTACAGCGGCGCCCGCTTGGTCATGGCAGTCATCGACTCCCTGCTCGAATGCAGCGTGCGGAAACTCGTAGGTGTAGTGGCCAATATCGTGCAGAAGTACCCCGGCAATTAAGGCATCCGGCGCATTGGCCTCTTCCGCCAGCAGGGCGCCCTGCAACATATGCTCGGACGTCGTGACCTGCTCTCCCAGATAGGAATCTGCACCGTGGCGATCAAAAATATCCCCAAGGAAAGCGACGATATTGTCGGGCGTAAGATTCGTGTGGTCCGGCAGTTTCATTCTTCAGCCTGCTGGCAGCATGGTAACTGTGAACCAAAGGAATTTACAGGCCCTAGAAACTGGCACAAATGATTGTCTACACCTCAGCCGCAGTGCGAATCGCGCACTGAAAACGAGGACGGGCTTTTTTCGTTTGAATGACTTCGAACCCTTACGGGTATTCTCTGGTGTTATTTTGTAGTCGAACCAGCATACGCCAATATTAGGTCGGCGATGCTGTGCTGTTGCTGTTGTTTCCGCCTTAGGGCCAATCGTTCTCGTTGCCTGCCCAAATTACCGGGGTTATTCTGTAGCCACTTCTTCTTTTGCGTATTGCTGCATTGTTTGCAATATGTCTTTCTGCCGTCTTTCTTGGTTCTGTCTACATAAAAATTAGTCAGTTCCGTCTCTTCTTCGCATTTGGCACACACCTTTTTCCCGGTTGGCGGATTGTCTGCCAGACTGCGCTCGTTTTTTTCGAAGCGCCGCCTGTCTGACGCTCTGCGGCAGGTTTTGCACAGATTGTGCAGTCCCTCTAGATTGGCGTAATTCCGATGGAACTCTTGGGCCGACTTTATCTCCCCACACTGTCGACACCGTTTGGTGCCGGTTAGCAATTTCTCTGCCAATCTCGTCCGGTTTCGTGCATACGACTGCCGTCTGCGCTTCTTTTGACACAATCGACAGTGGTTCGATAATCGGTCTTTTGTATCCTTATGGACGGTGAATTCCGTAAGGGGTTTCTGCAACCGGCAGTTGCGACATGTTTTCGACTCCGATACATGAGGCAGCGTTGGTTTCTCCAGCATCTTGAAAGTGTAAGCAACCGGTGATCGCCGTCGGCTGAAATTTTCTCAATCCATTATGAAAATTTCTCAGTAACAAGGTGATCAAAAGTGACCGAATCAAAATCGAGAAGCGCTAAGAATGTGTTCCCTATCGCATCGAAAACCCTACTGACGCGGGGTTTTCGATGCGCGTGTTGCCTTTTGTTTTAATCCACCAGAAAAGTGCAAATATCGAGCTGATCTGTCGGACAAAGACAGCGAATCCAGTTTGGGCAATTGATCGGTGGCCTTGCCAAGGACTCAGTGGCCGATCGAGTAAAACAGTGTCATTTGGCTCTTGATCTCAAGCACCTCAAAACGGGTAAATCCTACGCTCTTTACGAGCGCTTCCAAACGCTCGGCGCCCATGCAGGTGCCGAGTCCAGGCCCCCCGTCGGCCAAGCATTGTGTCATGCAGTGGAACACGCTCATCCCGTAATACATAGACCCGATGGAGTTGATATTGTCCTCCAGGCGATCAGCCACCTTGGGTTCGACCACGAACAACGTCCCCGCGGGGTTCAGCAATCCTTTTAACGCCGTCAGAACACCGGTCGGGTCAGTGAGGTCGTGAACGCAGTCACAAGCCGTAATCAAGTCGAAATCTTGATCTTTAGTGAAATCATCCACTCGCTGGCAGACAAAACGGACTCTATCTCCCTGATTGGCCTCCTCGGCATACGCTTGTGCCTGTCGGATCGATCCTGGGTCGGCATCCAACCCGACAAACTTGGAATTCGGGAAAGCGCTTGCAAGAGCCAGCACCACACGCCCGGTCCCACATCCAAAATCAAGAACACGCCCGCCCGAGACCAGCCGGTCGTATACGTCGGGAACCGATTTCAACCAGTAACTCGCAAAGCGCTGTTCATACAGGCCACGATTCATCAGGTCGATCGCCTCTATGCCATCGTCACCATAGTCCTTGAATGGCACGCCACCACCTTCCACAAACGCCTGCGCCACACGCGGTGCCACACCCAGCATCATCGGAATTGCGTAAAAGAGACCGCCAATAAAATGATCAGTGCCATCCGACGCCAGCATGAATGCATGTTCCTCGGGCAATTCAAAAGTCCGGGCGGCCGGGTCATATTCGAGGTACTTTGCACAGACCATTCCGTTCAGCCACTCCTCTACATAGCGGGACTGCAGACCGCTTTCACGAACCACATCGTGCAACACCATGGGGCCGCGCCCGGACATTGCCCGAAAGAGCCCGGTTCGGGTTCCAACATAGACCAGCCCTGAAGCCATAGCCCCGGACAGGTCATCAAACGCCTTGGCAGCGAAGTCCTTGATTTTTTCCTTTTCCATTTTCCCTTCCCTGAATTCCTTGTCGTTGCCGTGTCACCAATGTCGCCCAACCTTATCTCACCACACACTCCTAGAACTGCTTGAAGTCGCCATGACGGCCCTGGCCGGCTGAAAACCGCGATGCCCCAGTCAGTACGCTGGGCTTATGTTGCGCCTGTTCCAGGCTCGGTTGCGTTAACCAGGCAGGCCATGTTGCCGTGGGGATGCTTGTTCTCGTGCATCAGCTGATGGGCGTGTCCAATTTCATCGAAGCTGAACGTTCCCGACAGACACGGGTCTACCGCGCCCGAGGTAACCAGCTCGTTGAGGGCAGCGGCCTGTTCATCGTTGGCCAGGTGACTGCCCTGGAAACGTTTTTGCATCATCCAATGATAGCGAAGATCCAATGTCACGTTGTAGCCCGTAGTGCCGGCACAAATCACAATCATGCCCCCGATATCGCACACGAAACCCGATGTCGGCAAGGTCGATTCGCCGGGGTGTTCGAAAACAATCTTCGGGTTCTTGCGCTCGCCCAGCACATCCCAGATCGCCTTGCCGAAAGCCCGGGCTCCCTTCATCCAGGCACCCCATTCCTTGCTGGTGGTATCGGGCATAGGCCCCCAATGATCGAATTCAGCGCGATTGATGACGCCAACGGCCCCGTTGTCCAGGCAGAATTGACGTTTGTCTTCATCAGAGACCACCGCCACCGCTTTCCCGCCTCGAGCAGCGACTATTTGCGTCGCCATGGAACCGAGCCCACCCGCGGCACCCCAAACCAGAACCACGTCGTCCGCTTCCACCACATTCGGTGCCCAGCCCATCAACATGCGATACGCGGTCGATGCGCAAAGCATGTAACAAGCGGCTTCCTCCCAGGTTAAGCGCGCAGGTTTGGACTGGCATTGGTGCGATTGGGCTTTGGTGAACTGGCAATACCCGCCGTAGTTGGTCTGATACCCCCAGATCCGCGTCGACGGAGCCAGCATCGGGTCTTTTCCCGAGAGTACCCATGGATCATCCGGCGCCCACCACCCGGAATGAACGACGACTTCGTCACCCACCTTGACTTGGGTGACCTCTGACCCCACAGCCCAGACGATCCCCGCGCAATCACTTCCGCCTGCGTGGAAATCTTCAGGCTCGCCCTTCTTCTGGCGTTCGGCAATCACGTCGACGGGATAACCCAGCGCTGCCCAGACATTGTTGTAGTTGATCCCCGTAGCCATCGTGTAGACCAATACATCTTTTGGCCCGATATTCGGAACCGGTATGATTTCCCGCTGCCAAGCCTCTTTCGGTTCGCCGAATCGTTCCTGGCGAACACAAAACGCGTGCATTTTCTCCGGGATCACACCCAACGGCGGTTGTTCGCCGAGATGATAGATTTCCCCAACCGGTCTGCTATCGGATACGCTTGCAGAATTCATCGACATTCTCCTTCGCTCTTTTCATTTCGTTGCCCAACGACACTGAGGCCTTGTCAGGAGTGTAAACCTTAAGATTTCTAAACCCGGGTAGGGCTCTTTACTAATTTTGCAATATCATAGAGGTACCCGTACTGATTTCAATGAATTTAATAATCATCGAATTTATTAACAGCTAAAGCGGAGAAAAAGAAATTGGGCACTAAATTTGATGAGATCTATAACCGATCCCTCCGCGAGCCCGAGGCATTCTGGTCCGAGGCCGCTGCCGATATCCACTGGATCGAACCCTGGCGCGAGGTGCTAGACGCCTCCAACACGCCTCACCTCAGGTGGTTCCCGGGCGGCAAGTTAAATACCTGCTTCAATTGCGTCGACCGTCATGTTGAAGCAGGCCGCGGCGAACAGGCCGCGGTTATTTACGATAGTGCGGTCACTGGTACCCAGCGCACGCTCACGTACCGCGACCTCCAGGATCAAGTTGCACGATTTGCCGGCGTACTCGCGGCCCAAGGAGTCAAGCGGGGAGACCGGGTCATTATCTATATGGCGATGATCCCTGAAGCCATCATCGCCGCACTGGGCTGCGCCCGAATCGGCGCCATCCATTCCATCGTTTTCGGTGGCTTTGCCGCAAACGAACTGTCTGTGAGAATCGATGACTGTACGCCGAAGGTGATCGTCGGCTCATCATGCGGCATCGAACCGACCCGGATCGTTTCATACAAACCTCTGCTCGATGAAGCGATCGAACTGTCAAATCATAAGCCCGACACCTGCATCATCGTGCAACGGCCGCAAGAAGAAGCGAGTCTCATGGCAGGTCGCGACATCACCTGGGCCGAGGCGATGGACACCGCCGAGCCCAAGGACTGTGTACCCGTCGATGCAACCGACCCTCTCTATATCCTTTATACCTCCGGAACAACCGGCCAACCCAAAGGCGTGGTGCGCGATAACGGGGGCCATGCCGTAGCACTTCAATGGTCGATGAAAAATATCTATAACGTCGTCCCCGGCGAGGTGTACTGGGCCGCCTCGGATGTTGGCTGGGTTGTCGGTCATTCGTACATTTTGTACGGGCCTCTTTTGCATGGCTGCACCACGGTCGTCTATGAAGGTAAACCCGTGGGCACGCCAGATCCCGGGGCATTCTGGCGTGTTATATCTGAGCACAATGTGAGCGTGATGTTTACAGCGCCAACCGCTATTCGTGCAATTCGCCAGCAGGATCCGGATGGATCCTATGTCGAACAGTACGACCTCAGCAGTCTGCGCACATTGTTCGTGGCAGGAGAGCGTTGTGATCCCGATACCCTCGGGTGGTTAGAGCGCCAATTGCAGATTCCGGTGATCGATCACTGGTGGCAGACCGAAACCGGCTGGGCCATTGCTGCGAATTGCCAAGGGATTGAAGCTTTGCCGATTGTGCCCGGTTCGCCGACCCGGGCCTGCCCCGGCTGGGACGTTCGCGTCCTGGACAGTTCGG
This sequence comes from uncultured Acidiferrobacteraceae bacterium, assembly GCA_913062915.1. Lineage (GTDB taxonomy): Bacteria > Pseudomonadota > Gammaproteobacteria > Arenicellales > UBA868 > CAJXWH01. The sequence goes on from CAJXWH010000073.1 coordinate 6,260, forward strand.
GTAATGAAGCACCCACCGGGGATATCGGTGCCATTTGCGTCAAGCTGCCGCTGCCGCCTGGAATCTTTCCGACGCTTTGGAACGCCGACCAACGCTATCGCGATTCGTATTTCGGTAAGTTTCCGGGATACTACGAAACCGGTGACGCCGGCATGATGGACGAGAACCGGTATGTCTACGTCATGGCGCGCACGGACGACGTAATCAATGTCGCGGGCCACAGGTTATCGACCGGAGCCCTCGAGGAAGTCCTCACCTCTCACCCTGACGTGGCGGAATGCGCTGTCATCGGCCCGGCGGACCCACTCAAGGGTCAGTTGCCTGTTGGTTTCGTAGTGCTCAACGCGGGCTGTAACCAGGACTCGGAGCAGGTCATTGCGTCGTGTATCCAATTGGTGCGCGATAAGATCGGCGCAGTCGCTGCCTTCAAAATTGCAACCGCAGTCGCCCGGCTGCCGAAGACCCGGTCGGGGAAGATTCTTCGCGGCACCATGAAAAAAATCGCCGACGGCGAACAATACAAAATACCCGCGACGATTGAAGACCCTGCGGTCCTGTCGGAAATTACGGAGGCACTCTCGTGCATCGGATATCCCCTTGCCTCCTAGACCGGCATCCCACGCGCGGTTGAACGATCTTCGCCAACTGCTGTGCATCGACCACCTAAGGAATTAGGGGTTATTTACCGGTCTTACCGGCGGCTAGAAAGAGAGATAGAGCGTAAGAATCAAGCATCCCATGAACAAAACGACGCCAGCGTAGAACCACGCCTTCCTGTGCTTGTCGGAGAACAGAACCGATTCTTTAAACCAGTCAATGGTCTTCATGGAACGCGTATCAAAACCGCTGGATCTGCATCTCAGCGGAGCCGCCCGAGTCCGTCTTTTTCATCACTCGCTCAACGACCAATTCAGCTGTTGTCTCGGATCCAGCGCCGGAAATGAAATTCGGCACGCCCCTCGTCTACAAGGTACAACGTTTTCACCAGTTGGCCGGCACGCAGAATCTCCAGGCGCCCTTCCTTCTCGTACCAGTGGCCGGTAAATTCGCCCTGCTGGAATGTTGCCCCCAACACCTTTTGCCCGTATTTCAGTGGTCGATCATCGACAATCCGGGTTTCGACCATGTCAGCCCCGGGACTATCGACGCGCTGTACAAATAGCGTCCACACGAACGTCAACAGTGCAATTACGCCAATGATGATGGTATTCATGCTCTGACTATGTATTGAAGATACGGTATATCTGAATTCCTGCCTGTTTAGATTTTCCAGGTAGTGAGTTTACCTAATCTAGCCTGATCTTCAGCTTCAATTTGTCGTTATTTTCATCATTCATGGGTTCTCTTCGTTGTCACATTCCATCCGAAACGCGGCTTGACTTGATCAGAAAATGCACTTGAAGACCCAGCAAGACCGACCGCGCTGAGAAAATAGTAGCCAACAAACAGAACCTCTACTCAACTCCGCAGATTGGCTGGACGTCGATAGGGCTCAGCGAATCGACCGGTAACCGCCGCTGATACCACCCGCCGACAACACCACTTGCCAACATTGATTTTCCCGTGAACGAAAAGCGCCAGCACAAGTTAACAAGTAGTACTCGAACATGCGCCGAAAACGGTCATCATATTGCCCCGAAAGAGAGGGCCAAGCATCGATCAAATTCTGGTACCAAGCCATCAGCGTACGGTCGTAATCTGCGCCAAAGTTATGCCAATCTTCGATCGTAAACAATTTGTCGGTGCCATCGACGATAGCGCGCGCCGGCGGCAGCATCCCATTGGGGAATATATATTTCTCGATCCACGGATCCATCGAATATACGTGACGTCGAGCACCAATCGTCTGTAACAGGAACAATCCACCTGGCACCAACAGAGAATGCATGATCTTAAAATAGCTGGCGTAATTCTGACGCCCCACATGCTCGAACATGCCCACCGAGACGATACAGTCGAACTGACCTGAAAGATCGCGGTAATCCATCAGCTCTATCATCACCGGCAAGTCTTGACATCGCTGGCGAGCAAGATCGGCCTGCTCCCGGGATATGGTAATCCCGGTCACTTCAACCCCATGCTGCAGAGCCATCCACCTCGACAACCCGCCCCAGCCACAACCCACATCGAGGACCCGCATTCCTGGCTTGAGTTGTAACTTGCGACAAATCAGGGCCATCTTGGCTTCCTGAGCACTGTCGAGATTCTTGGCGTTGGACCAGTACCCACAACTGTAATTCATGTGCGGATCAAGCATCGCCTCAAACAGGTCGTTGCCGATATCGTAGTGCCTCTTCCCGACCATAAACGCTCGCTTTTGGCTCTGACGATTGAAGATTCGGAGTACAAAGTGAAAAGCCAAGAACCGAAGTTTCTTACGCAGGGCGTCCTCGAGTCCCGCTTTGATACCACGACAAAATAATTCGTCGATGCGGTCGCAGTCCCACCAGCCATCCATGTAGGCTTCACCGAGCCCGAGCGTGCCATCTCGGATTACGCGACGAAACAAATCCGGGTTGTGTACCCGGATGTCACAGGCCCCGGCCCCGTTAAGCTGAATCCCGGCCGGACCCAGAAGATCCTGAAAATCTTTGAATCCCGATGTCTCGGCAGCTACCAGCATCGATTCAGCATCTCCAATTTTCCGGGTGCTCTATACCAGCTTATGCATGCTTGCCAAGTTCGTCGCCCCAGTCTGATCAATGATGTTGCTGCGTAAACGCCGCATACCACGGATCCAGCGATCGTAATCGGTTGCTTTGTGCCGGTGAAATTTCTCTACTTGTGGGTGGGGGAGAATGAGAAATCTTTCCTCTTCCAGTCCTTTGATGACGCTGTCTGCGACTTGTTCCGGCCCGAGGACACCCGGGTAATCTCCGAAATCTTCCCCTTCCTCATAGCCCAGCATCGGTGTTGCAACATACTGCGGGCAGATGACGGACACCTGGATACCCTCATCGCCATGGGTGATGGCGAGCGCTTCGGCAAAACCCACCGCGGCGTGCTTGGTCGTGGAATAGGCCGCGTCACCAATTTGATTCAGCAAGCCGGCAGCGGACGCCATTTGCAGAAAATAACCGCCGCCGCGCTCGATCATGCCCGGCAAAACTGCCCGTGCAGCATACATGTGAGCCATTACATGAATTTCCCAGCAAGTCTGCCATTCCGCGTTGCCCGCGGAGGCCGCTGAATCGGGCTCACCAAAAGAAATTCCGGCATTGGAACAAAAAAGATCAATCGGGCCAAAATGCGCCTCGGTCTGGGCTACCAGGTTTTGTATGTCCGCCTCGATCGCAACATCACAAGCAACCGCCAGTCCTTGAATTTGATCTGCAATC
>CAJXWH010000074.1 GCA_913062915.1 uncultured Acidiferrobacteraceae bacterium
GGACTTTTAATCCGCAGGTCGTGGGTTCGATCCCCACAGGGCCCACCAAACTCGCGCCAAGCTCGTCAAGAACGCGCTACCTGAGTCAATTTCTCACTGGAAAAATTAGCTCTTCGCCAGTCTGGAGGCTGGCCTCAATCTTTTAATCCGCAGGTCGTGGGCCATCGGAATTTGGCCCCACAGGGCCCACCAAACTCGATATCCGACGCTGCCTCGTCTCCTCAGGTTTGAGCGCTACTTGCTCTCGCGTGAGCCGATACGCTGTTCCCAGCCTTCTTCGTGCAAGTTGAAAAACGCGTCTGGATCGTAGGGATGTTCTTCGATTGCTTCGAGATTTAAATCGATACCCAACCCTGAGGCTGTTGGAAAACTCAAGTGACCGTTCGACTGATCGATCTCCGGGTGCCAGGTGACTAAATCGCGCGTCCACGTTTCGTTTGTCGCATCGAAATGTTCCTGGATCAAGTAGTTTTCAATGCACGCTGCTAGTTGTAAGCAGGTTGCAGTTGCAACTGGTCCTCCGCTCTGGTGCGGAGCGATCACTGCGTTACTGGCGCGTGCAATATTGGCTACAGCAATGGTGTTCGAGATGCCGCCCAGGGACATAGGCTCGGGCTGCCAGATACTGACACCGCCACCCTGTGCAAGGGTTTCGAACTGACCGATTTTGTCGAACTGCTCCCCGGTGGCAATTCGGATCGGACTCTGCAAGGCGATTTCGTTCGTCAGAGCCTCACGCTCGTCCTTTGTAGGTTCTTCCCACCAGTACAGGTCAAGGGGCGCAAGAAATCGAGCTACACGTAAAGATTCTGACGGGATAAATCGACTATGAACGTCGATCAGGATCTTGAAGCCTGATTCAAATCGGGCACGAAGCGCAGCAAGAATGTCGTAACTGAGTTTCAGATCTGCATCGTCAATCGTTCCAAACGACTGCCCGAACGGGTCTAGCTTCACCGCTTTGAATCCGAGTTCAACAACTATGTCGGCTGCGGCCACGAACGCTTCGGGAGTTCGTTCTGCGCGATACCAACCGTTCGCATATCCAAGAATGGACTCGCGCTGCTTTCCGCCGAGCAGTTGATAAATCGGTACACCCAATGATTTTCCAAGGATGTCCCAGCAGGCAACTTCGACAGCCGACATGGCAAGACGATGAATGTGACCGGCATCCTGAACGGTCTCGATGACTGTTCGGGAGATAGCGTTCACATCGCGTGGGTCTTTGCCAATAACAAGATGGGAGAGTTCGTGAATAGCTGCCTCAGTGGTCTTGATAAATCCGTTGAGGGTGGCTTCGCTGACTCCATAAAGACCGTCCTGGTCCGTCATCACTCGCACGAAAAGCCAGTTCTTCCAACCTGCACCCACCGGGTAAGTTTCGATCGACGTAATTTTCATCTCGTGTCCCAGTGACTAAGCGCTATTTTCCAGTTGGTTTCGGTTCGGCTACAAAGCTCTGAGTGCATTGGCTTTGGCTAATAAGCGTCTTGCTAGCCCAGGGTTTTCTTGATCGATTCGATGATGCCGTCGCTCGTGGGGTACACCAGCTTCTCAAGCGATGGAGAGAACGGAATGTGGACCTGCTTGGACGCCACTTTCTGCATTGGCGCTTGAAGGTCCCAGAACGCCTCTTCACCAACGATCGACATGATCTCACTGGCAGCACTGCAGACCTTCGCCGCCGGATCTGCGACAACCAATCGACCGGTCTTGCCGACTGAGTTGAGAATTGTTTCCTTGTCCAGGGGCACGAGTGTACGTGGGTCTATGACCTCTACCGAAACGCCTTCTTTAGCCATCTCTTCGGCTGCGGCTAGCGCCCGGGGTACGGAGCCAGCAATCGCAACCACTGTTACATCTGTACCTTCTCGCAGAATGTTCGCAACGCCAAAAGGCACCGTAAAGTCTGGATCGTCGGGAACCTCACCTCGCGTGCCCAGCAGAGTGCCATCCTCGAACATGATCACCGGATCGTTGTCTCGGATCGCGGTCTTCATCAGCCCTTTCGCATCTGCCGGGGTGCCGGGTGTGACGATCTTCAGACCACCAATGTTCATGAAGACGGGATATGAACGGTCAGAGTGGTGAGCAGCCGAGCCTCCGCCGTAGTACATCACGGCACGATAGACCACGGGTAGAGTCGCCTGTCCGCCAAACATGTATCGCATCTTGGCGGCCTGAGAAACCAGTTGGTCCATCCCAACCCACATGAAGCTTGTCAGCGTCTCAACAATGGGTCGCATTCCCACTGCCGCTGCACCCACAGCAGCACCAAAGAAACCGTTCTCAGACAAGGGCGTGTTGAGGATCCTCTCATCGCCAAACTCGTCGTGGAGTCCGGAGGCAGCACCATAAACGCTGGCCCGAACGTCCTCGCCCATCAGAAAGACCTTCGGGTCGATACGCATCTCTTCTGCAATTCCCATGCCCAGGGCCTGCATAAACATTTTTTCTGTCATCAGTTGCGATCCAATATTTTTATCGATGTGGTTGAAATTTGAGTTGTCCGTGAGTAGGACCACGATTGAGACCGGTTAAACGACCGGCATATCGCTGGCGAACATGTCCTTGTAAAGCTCGGACTCATCGGGAAATGGACTGTTGCGAGCAAACTCAGCGGCTTCTTCCACTTCGGCATGTGCGTTGGCGCTGACGGCATCGCACTCGGCTGGCGTGGCGGTTCCGCTGTCTACGATGCTCTTTGTGAGCAGGTCGAGCGGGTCTCGAAGGCGCCATTCATCGATCTCGCTTTCCTCGCGGTATTCCGACTTGCGAATCTTCTCAAGTCCGAGGGAGTGATCTTCGAATCGATACGTAAGCGCTTCGATCAGAGTAGGGCCTTCACCGTTTCGGGCACGCTCAACGGCCTGAGCTGTTGCCTCGTACATAGCGATGGCATCTTGTCCGTCAACCAGAATCCCCGGCATGTTGTAAGCCTGAGCCCTGTCGGAGATGTGCTCGACAGCCACCGTGTCTTTGTACGACGTGGTCACTGCGTATTGGTTGTTCTCACAAATAAAGAGGACTGGTAGATCCCACACCGAAGCGAGGTTCATCGACTCGTGGCAGGCACCTTGATTAGACGCTCCATCGCCGAAAAATACGGCGGAAACGAAATCTTTGCCTTCCAGTTTGGAAGCTAACGCTGCCCCGGTCGCAACTGGCACTGAGGACGCAACAATTCCCGACTCACCCAGGATGCCTACAGAGAAGTCCGCAAGGTGCATAGAGCCGCCTTTTCCCTTGCAATAACCGTCAATACGCCCGAAGATCTCCGCCATCGCCTTTTTGAGGTTTGCACCTTTCGCAATGGGGTGACCGTGCGAGCGGTGATTGCCCGCAATGTAGTCAGAATCCTTTAAGGCAGCACACGCGCCAACGGCAACGGCCTCTTGTCCTATGTAAAGGTGCACACCGCCTACTTCACCGGCGTTATACATTTCGGTCAGTTTCAGTTCGAAATGACGTATACGCCACATGCGCTCGAGCATCAGCATCAGCAAGTCTTTGGAGATATTCGTTGTCATACGAAAATATGTCTTTTCACCAGTGGTTTGAATCCGCCTGCCGATTTCACCAACGACTCGGGGAATTGGAGTCTGGAGTATAAGGCAGTGACACCAGATTGTGAGGGTTCCAAGATCAATGAATGAGTATGTCTTCTCAGCGTGCGTATTCCCTGAACAATCCCTGAAGATTTGAACTGAAAACAAGTGTGTGAATAACGGGGAGACACTGCCTTTTAATCCGCGGATCTGGACACTGACACCCACCCTTACGCGTCCCTAGTAGGAGAGGGTTAGGGTGTGGGTCAAACCCGCGATTAATGTATGCGACACGCCCTGCGCGCCATCACCTCTTCCCGACCCCTGCGGAGGGATCCGCACCCAAGATGGGAAGACTCGCCGTTTCAGACAAACCTATCCTTGCTGGCATGCGTTTTATCCACGCTCCAGCAGAAGCTAGTTCGATTTCACGAATCGATTGAAAGATCGCAGTGCGCCATTCGACGCCGCATCCCTCTGCAGGGGTCGGGAAAAGGGTAGGTAAGTTCGTGGCCACCCTTGCAGCTAGAAATCGACCGCCACCTCCATGCCGTCAAACGCATACTGAATGTCGAGTCCCTCGGAATCCCTGAGTTTCGCCAGATCGGAATTCACCTCGTTGTGGTCGATATCGTGCGTGGCGTCGGTGAGAAGGGTTCTTTGCGGGCGCAACCGGCGTACCTGTTCGACTGCCTCTTCGACCGTGAAATGGGTGCCGTGTGTGCGCGCAGGACGAAGCGCGTCGAGGATCAACAGTTCCGATCCAACGATAAGTTCCGCCGTTGCATCTGATATTTCCGACGCGTCGGAGACATAGCTGACCGGCCCGAACCTGTAGCCGAATATCTCGTGAGTCCGGCCGTGCTGGACCGGCAGCGGGATGAATTCCAGCCCATCGATAACGAACGGACTTCGGTCGATCGTCTGGAAAACAAGTTTGGCAACCCCACCACCACCGGTCTGCCTGTTGCGGTCGACGAGATAGTAGAAAAGCGACTCGATATTCTGCAGATCGACTTCTCTCAGGTAAATAGGGAGCGAATCCTGGGCGTTGTTCGTCCAGTCGCGCAGGTCGTCCATGCCCCCAATAGCGTCCGCATGGGAATGTGTGATTACCAGTGCGTCTATAGTCGAGACTGAGTATTCAGGAAACCACTGGATGGCCGATTCGTAGAAGAACTTTCCTACATCGATAACGATGTTGTTGGTCTGCCCGTCGCCCAGTTGCCGCTGGATTAACAGCGAAGTATTTCGCCGTCGGTTTGGTGAGCCGGGTTTAATCGCATCGGTACAGACCTTGCAGACGCGGTCGGTCCTTGTCAGGCACGAGACCCGCGGGACACCTTCTGATGTGCCAGTGCCGAGAAAGACAATTCGGGAGCCGGAACTGGAATTTGGCATCGGAGAATGATACCGGCCAGTTCGCCACAATTTATCGTTCTGGTGCCAGTAGATTGCTTGTTCTATAACTCTGTGCCGTTACGGGCGAATGCCCGGTAGACTTTGGGCCGTTAAAGAAATATCTACCGTTGGATCGGTGCAGATGCGCCGTCGAACCGGCACCACAGGTGAAGCATGAAAAAGTCCATTCGCGGCGAACTCAAGAAGAAACTCCAGGCGGGTGAAACCGTAGTCGGCCCGTTCGTAATCGTGCCTTCAACGGCGATGGTCGACGCGCTTGGCTATGCGGGCATGGATTTCTGCATCCTCGACACCGAGCACGGTTCGCTTTCGATGGAATCGGTTACCGACCTCGTGATTGCCGCACAGGGAACTGGAGTGGCACCGATCGTCAGGGTCGGCGGCAACGAAGAGTGGCCGATTCTGCGGGCGCTCGACATCGGTGCAGATGGCGTCCAGGTACCCCAGGTCAATGTTGCCGAGGACGCGAGGCGGGTGGTACGTTCCGCCAAATATGCCCCGCTCGGCGAGCGTGGCGTTTCCGTGTTCACCCGGGCCGGAAACTACTACAAGGATGATGCGGTCGATCATCCGGCGCGCCAGAATGAAGAGACCATGACAGTCGTCCATATCGAGGGAAAAACGGGCCTGGACAACCTCGACGAGATCATGACTGTCGACGGTATAGATGTGTTGTTCCTGGGCCCCTACGACATCTCGCAGTCACTCGGCGTACCGGGCGACGTTCGATCGAAAATAGTAGAAGATGCCCTGAAAGAAGCCGCGGGCAAGGCAAGGGCGAAGGGCCGAGTTGTTGGCTCGTACGCCAAGGACGTCGAGATGGGCAAGTGGCTTATCGACCTCGGTGTGCAGTACCTGTCGATCAATGTCGACGCGACGATCTACATGCAGGCGTGCGAGAGCATTGCCAGGGCCCTGAAATAGGGCCGGTACCGGGCGAAACTAAACCAAATCGTCGTTGGGTATGACGCCGAATCCGGGCGCGTCGCCAAGCTCGATGTAACCATTTTCAGCTTCGGGTGCCCCCAGCCACAAATCGTCTTTTTCTGCGTTTCGGGTGCCCGTCACAAGCTCGGCGAAGTCTTCGCAACCGGATACCGCAATCAGGTGAAGACCCCACGGCTCGCCACCACGGTGGGGCACCGTTCTGGCACCCGCGGCTTTCGCCATTTCGACGATGCGCAGACCAGCTGTTATACCGCCGCACCACGTGATGTCGGGCTGCCAGATGTCATACGCTCCGGTCCTCGCAATCTCGGCGAAACCGAGAGTAGTGAACTCGTGCTCGCCCCCGGCCATGCTGATCGGGCGAATCCCGGGCTTGAGTGCACCCAGCTCCTGAAGATCATCGGGTGTCAGCACGTCCTCGAACCAATGCATACCCACGTGAGCAAGTGCAGCCGCCATCCGCAACGTGATCTGCGAATCCCACGACATGTAAACGTCGAACATCACCTCTGCATCGGGGCCCAGTGCATCACGCGCACTTTCGGCAGTACACACTGCCTGGTCTATCGAATCTTCGCCCGTCCACCGGTGTGGCATTTTCTGAGCCGTAAAACCCAGTTCCGCGTACCAGTTCGTATCAGGGCCCGTTGCGTAGCAGCGCATTCGGTCCTTGTTCGCTCCTCCCAGAAGCGCGGCGACCGGCTTGCCTTCGGCCTTGCCCAGCACGTCGTGCAACGCGAGGTCCACACCGCTCAGCGCCATGATCGCCACACCACCTCGCCCGTACGGAATCGACTCCGCATAAAGAAAATCCCAGGTTTCGGCGATATCGGAAATCGAGTTAACGGACCGCCCAACGAGAATTTCAGCAAAATGCCCGTTAACGATCTCGACCGCGGCTTTGCCACCACCGCCGTAGCCCCAGCCGGTCTGGCCGGTATCGGTTTCAACCCGTACAACGATTTGCCACAGGTGTGTTCGCCACGAAGGCGCGGTGTGCCTGTAGTTCGGGTACACCGCACTAATGGAAGTGATTTTCATTGTTGGGGGCCAGTCGGTGTTCGGGCTTGAAACGCGAATCGAGCGCGCCACTCACACCCTAATCCTCTCCCGCTCGAGGAGGAGGGTCTGAGCTCGACGAGAGAAGCTAGGCCTGCGTTTCGGCAGTGCCGGTCGCGAAAATCCGGGATACGATCTGCACCCCGGCGAAGCCCAGGGCCCCAACGCCCGCCACGATCGCAACAGCCGTCGACGCTCCATACGATTCGGCGAGTGCGCCCATGGAAAGGGCACCGAACGGCATGAGCCCGATGACCAGGAACCGAACGCTGACCACGCGACCGCGGATGTAATCGGGGCTCATCACCTGTACGACCGTCATGTTTACAACCATGTACCCGGTCGTAGCGAACGCCGTAACGCCCACGAGCAGGATAGACAGTAAGAACCACGGCGAGAGTGCAAATGCGAGTAGAGATGCAGCGGCAAGCATCCCGAACACGAGTTCGAGCTTCTGGTGGCCGATCTTGTCGTCGATTATCACGACACTCAGCGAACCCGCAATCGCTCCGATGCCAGCAAACAGCAGCAGCACGCTCAGCCCGCCTGAACCAACCTTCAAAACTTCCCCGGCAAACACCGGCATCAGGGACTGAAACGGTCCCACGGTGAGAACCATCACCATTGTGCCTAGCATCAGGAATCGAAGCGTCGAATTGCTGTATGCGTACGACAACCCGGCCCTGATGTTTTCGATAATCGACCCCTGCGATTTGCTCGAATCTGGCTGGTGGACCGGCTTTAGCGACGCATAGAGGAAAAGTGCCGGTATGACCACGACTGCGCTGACGCCGAGCGCCCAGGTTGCTCCGAGAAACGACAGGATGGCGCCGCCAATGGCGGGTCCGAGTATTTGAGCCGAGTTGTACGTCGTCGACGAAAGTACGACGGCCGTGCGGAGCTGCTCACGGTGGACGAGCCCCGAAATCAATGCCTGCCGCGCCGATATCGCCAGCGAGAAGGTGATGCCGTTGATAACCGAGATCGCAATGATGTGCCACGGCGCCATAATGCCCGCGGCCGAAACCAGAAACAATGCGACGAAACTGGCGAGGAGCGTGACATCGGAAATCAACGTGATCTTCTTGCGGTTGACACGGTCGGCCAGCGCCCCGCCAACGAGTGAGAGGAACAACATCGGCATCATCATCGCAGCCGTCACCATCGTCACCATGAGCGGCGATGAAGTGAGCTCGTACATCATCCAGCCACGGATCAGCATCTGCATGTTGAAACCGGTAAAAGTCGCGAAGCCAGCGACCCAGTAGCGTCGGTACTGGTGATTCCGGAGCACGCCGAGCGGATGACCCCTGCGGATGCGTCGCACAGGCCGCGTGTTGGGGGCAGTCTCGCCAGGCAACTGTGTCGTGCGGTGCCGGTGGAGCATTCGTAAAGTTGCCGTTGCCAGAACTCCGGTGCTGCCCCGATACAACGGGGTCAGGCCTCGATAGGTGCCCGGATTCGGGCTGATACAAGTGATAGTTGAGAGCGCGAACAGACGACCTGTTTCGTTCCCCTTGTTCAACGCTCGCGCTTTGTCCCGCGAATCTCAATACATCTGCCGCGAGAATTTTGTGCGAAATCCCCAGTATGTCGATTTTTAACGTTTGGTGAGTAGCCGTTCACTTACGGATAATTCCAGATTGGGGTACAAGGCATTGAACTGGCGCGGGAATTGACCTGATTTGGGTATGTGATCGGGCGTTTACGGTTTTACAATGGTCATGTTCGTCTGCCCCGGTATACCCGAAGGCACGAACAAATCGGTCGGGGCGTGGCGCAGTGGTAGCGCACCCGTTTTGGGGGCGGGGGGTCGCAAGTTCGAACCTTGCCGCCCCGACCAATATTAGATACAAAAAAAAGACCCAGCACCATGGCTGGGTCTTTTGCATTCACGTCGAAAACGATTTACCAACAGCGGAAATGAAGCGCGATGATATTTCCACTGGTAGAGCATTTGCTTCCCAAGCAAAGGGTCGCGAGTTCGATCCTCGTCTCCCGCTCCAAACGTAAATCAAACTGAAGAAGCCCTCGCAGAAATGTGGGGGCTTTTCTGTAATTGACACCCTAAAGACACCAAACGGGCGAAAAAGTCAGTGGTTTCACTCGCCCTTCGTTCCATGCGAACAGTGTTCGCCACGGTATTCAGGTTCTCCCCGAGAGGCAAGTTGAGCCGAATTCACCGACTGAAACGCCCCGCACAGCGAGCGAAGGTTCGACCAAAGCGAATTAGGGGAAAGGCGAGGGCAACCCTGGAGACCTCGCCTCACCCGAGGGTTGATTGGACTCAGAATTATTCTCCACGAAAATTCTGGAAAATTGTTCCAAGTCAAACCCTATAACCCAGCGAATCACGATGTGTTCCATGGAAGCGGAAAAGACAGCTTCGCTCCTCATGAACAGTTTTCCTCAGTAAATGAGGAACGATGCTATTCTGCGATGACACTGAGTTCTGGCAGAACCGACGGACGACCAGAAAGATGCCTGAAAACAAAGATGACATAGACCTCGAAGGCTGGGACCTTCACCGTGCGGCACGGGGGAACCGGGTCGATATCGCACGTTCTCTAATAGCTAGAGGAGACGACATCG
>CAJXWH010000075.1 GCA_913062915.1 uncultured Acidiferrobacteraceae bacterium
CCGCGCCGGTTCAACTCCGCGGCCCGGCCGTCGCGCCCGATCAAGCATGTTGCTGCCGACTGATCCATGGTATGACCGGACTCGAGATCTTCATTGTCGAACGTCGTCGTGCTGTCGAAGTTTCTGCCCGGTGCGGGGGTCGTGCCCAGTTCTCTGCCAGCCTTTATCATCGATCGAGAATAATTCTGACGGCGCATGGATAAATACTCAGGCGCTACCACCGTATCCACCACCTGGATAGTGCTTTGCCGCTTCGTCGTTACACCTTCGAATCGAATCCAACCCCTATTGCGTGGGGGACGTGAGATCTCCCTTCGCTGGACACAACCGGGGTGTATCCGACCCGCAGCGTTCCAGCATGAAAGGGTGGTCAACTACCACTCGGCTGCTTGTTCCCCGTCTAGATGCCCACCCTCGAACCACCACTTCCGCGTGCTCGAGTTGCCAAGGTGAGTAATCGAAGTTCGTCTGCCAATCGGCCCTTAGAACCCCAATCGAAAAACCTGCCTTCAGTTTGAACATAAACCACGTATCGCCAAGTTCGACTTTTTCAATCGTACCGTGAACAAAAGCATACCCGCCAGCAATCGATTCAATTACGGAAGAACGGGGGCGGTAAAACGACAGGCTCCAGATCCCACGGCGCAGTTTCCGTGCTTTATCCTCGGCTGCTGTGTATTCCCTAAGATACCGATCGTTCGGCGAGATTACGACAACGCTGGCCAGTCCGTCGAGCAATAATCGGCGCTGAACACTCTGGCCGTCTGGCGTAAACAAGTAGGCGAGTGTTCGGCCGTATCGATCTTTCGCTTCTTGCGCAACTTCAACCTGTGCCCGCCCATCAACCAGTAACCCTTCGAGCGCTGACTTGGCCTCGTTCGCAAGGGGCTCAGCCGGGAGATTCTTTTTGGCCAGCTCGGGGGAATTGATCCCAGCAAGCCGAATCTTTTCACCCGTGTCCAGCACCAAAGTATCGCCGTCAATGACACGGCTCACGATTCTGCTTGTCAGATCAGCCGCGATCGATTGAGCAATCAGCAATGGCCAAAAGAACGACCGAAGTTGTCCAGGTTTTCAGAGTTCTGTTTCCATCCACCACGGATCCAATGGCCCTACCCACGGTGCGGCGGCGACCCCGGAGCGTTTAGGTGGCTCTGCCGTATTTTTTCTGAAACTTTCCGACGCGCCCCGCAGTATCGACGATTTTCTGCTGACCTGTATAAAACGGGTGGCAGTCCGAACAGATCTCTACATGGAGATCCTTTCCAAGAGTTGAACGCGTTTCAAAAGTATTGCCGCAGTGACAAGTCACCTTGATCGTTTCGTACTTTGGATGGATCTCAGCTTTCATGGCAGTGCTTGTCTACATCAATTAAACAGATGGGCTCCGGGCAAGGCGCGCGATAATATGCGAATCGTACGGGTGCTGCAAGCCGAATCAGCGATTCATGGACTTAAAGAACTCGGCGTTGTTCTTTGTCGCTCGCAACTTGTCGAGCAGAAATTCGATAGCGTCAACGTCCTCCATTGGATGCAAAAGCTTACGTAATAGCCAGATTTTCTGTAATTCCGTGGGATCTGTCAGCAGTTCCTCACGCCGGGTACCGGAGCGACCAATGATGGTTGCCGGGTACACCCGTTTTTCTGCGATCCGGCGATCAAGGTGTATCTCGGAATTGCCCGTGCCCTTGAATTCCTCGTAGATGATGTCATCCATCTTCGACCCGGTGTCGATCAATGCCGTAGCGATGATGGTCAGGCTGCCGCCTTCCTCTATGTTTCGTGCCGCGCCGAAAAATCTCTTGGGTTTTTGCAGAGCGTTGGCATCCACGCCACCGGTTAACACCTTGCCTGATGCCGGCTGCACCGTGTTGTATGCCCTGGCCAACCGAGTAATCGAATCAAGCAAGATCACCACGTCCCGCTTGTGTTCAACCAAACGTTTGGCTTTCTCGATCACCATCTCTGCAATCTGGACATGCCGCGACGCGGGCTCATCAAACGTTGATGCCATTACTTCCCCGTTAACGGTTCGTTTCATCTCCGTCACTTCTTCCGGTCGCTCGTCGATCAGCAAAACCATCAGTATGCAATCTGGCTGTGACGCAGTAATTGAACGTGCAATTTGCTGCAACATGACTGTCTTGCCAGTCTTCGGCGCAGAAACGAGTAAACCGCGCTGTCCTTTTCCAATCGGTGCAATCAGGTCAACTACCCTGCTGGTTAAATCCTCGGTGGTGCCACTCTCTTGTTCCAATCGAATGCGCTCGTCGGGGTGCAGCGGGGTCAAATTTTCGAAAAGAATCTTGCTTTTGGTTTCCTCCGGTAACTGGAAATTAATCATCTCCACCTTAAGGAGTGCGAAATACCGCTCGGAATCCTTGGGCGGTCGGATTAATCCGCTGACTGTGTCTCCAGTACGCAACCCGAAACGGCGCAGCTGGCTCGGCGAAACATAGATATCATCCGGCCCCGCAAGGTAGGAGCTGCTGGCCGAGCGGAGAAATCCATATCCGTCCTGCAAGATTTCAACAACCCCTTCGCCCTTGATCTTTTCTCCGCGTTTGGATTGTGTCTTTAGGATCGAAAAAATCTGATCCTGTCTGCGCATACGCGTGACATTCTGGAGATTCAACTCGCGCGCAAAATCGGCAAGTTGGGTGGGTGATTTTTCTTTCAGTTCTGTGAGGCTAAGAGACATGGTGGTACCCGTCGGTGTTCGCGTTGCGCCAGAAGACAGTTCTTGGGTATTTCGAAATCAACGCTCCAGCAACATCTGGCGCCGGGAACTACGGAAAGTTTTGGTGCGGAAAAAGAAGTGCAGATTCTTGGCGACTGCCTAGGGGCAGCCTATCACCTCTTGTGGTCGTACGTCCAGTGTTGTCTAAGTGGTTGAAGCAGTAGAGGTTACTCAGAGGCTGTCATCGAGGAACGCAGTCAGTTGCGCCTTCGATACGGCACCGACTTTGGTCGCTTCCACCTGCCCGTTCTTAAAAACCATCAAGGTGGGTATCCCGCGAATACCATACTTAGGCGGAGTCTGCGGGTTATCGTCTATGTTCAACTTGACGACTTTCAGTCGATCGGAATATTCAGTCGCAATTTCCTCCAGCACTGGCGCAATCATTTTGCATGGCCCACACCACTCGGCCCAATAATCGATCAAAACCGGTCGTTCCGACTGTAACACTTCTTCTTCGAATGACTCGTCACTGATATGAACAATATGTTCGACCATACAATGCCACCTTGACGTAGTACTTGGGATGCCACCAGAGGAAATCGCCGCCGCCAGGTTATGCTATCATTCGACCCTTATCCGGAAGTCTTTGGCGGGTCGTTCCGGCCCGTTCCAGGCCAGACTTCCTAGCGGTATCCGGTTTTTACCAGAAATCCATTCTAAGAAGCAAGAAACTTTTTCATATACTGTTTGGATTCATTTTCCCCTGCCATCCGATTCAAGCCTTCGACGATGCGATCGCCTGACCGCCAGACCGCGGCGGCGGGCAGACAGGGTCATGTTCTCTCTACCGAAAATCGTTGGATTGCGTTGCCAGGCTCCCACTCATTGCAGCACATTGGTCATGACTGAAGCCCCTACTCTGGAAAAAACCACAGAAGAACCGTCTCATTTGACGAATCAGAGATTCGATCAATTCGACCTCCGGCCAGAATTGTTGAAAGGGCTGGCTAAAGCGGGATTCGATTATTGTACCGAGATCCAAGCCGAAGCCTTGCCTCTGGTCCTAGCCGGCATCGACGTCGCGGGCCAGGCACACACTGGCACCGGGAAAACTGCTGCCTTTCTATTGGCGATTTTCCAGCGACTGCTCGCCAATCCACCCGTGGATTTGCGGGTCAAAGGCGCGGTGCGCGCGGTGGTGCTTGCCCCCACCCGCGAGCTCGCCATACAGATTCATCGTGACGCGCAAACACTCGGTGCGTTCACTGGACTTCGCCTCGGCCTGGTATATGGCGGTACCGGTTATCAACAGCAACAAACCGATCTGGTCAATGGCGTCGACGTGCTGATAGGCACGCCCGGTCGATTCATCGATTTTTTTAAACAGCGGCTGTTTGATTTGAAACACGTAGAGGTGGTCGTGCTGGACGAGGCTGACCGCATGTTCGATCTCGGGTTCATCAAAGATATCCGCTACGTGCTTCGCCGAATGCCCGTCCCAACCAAACGACTCAATATGCTGTTCTCGGCCACACTGTCCTACCGAATAAAAGAGTTGGCATACGAGCACATGAACGATCCGCGTACGGTAACCATAGCGTCTAATACACCGGTAGCTGATCGGCTTGTAGAACAAGTCTATTATCCGGCGAACAGCGAAAAACTAGCGCTGCTCTTCGGTGTAATGGATCGAATGCGCGGCGATCGGATGCTCGTTTTTGCCAATACCCGAATTACTTGCGACCAAATCGGGCGCCGGCTAAGCCGCCACGGATACTCTACCGGTGTGCTTTCCGGGGACGTGCCGCAAAACAAGCGCGAACGCCTGTTAGAGCAATTCAAAATCGGCGACAAACAAATTTTGGTTGCGACCGATGTGGCGGCGCGTGGTCTTCATATTCCCCGCGTCAGTCATGTCTTTAACTACGATCTGCCACAAGACCCGGAAGACTACGTTCATCGAGTTGGCCGCACCGCTCGAGTTGGAGAAAGTGGCCACGCCATTAGTTTTGCCTGTGAAGAACATGCCATATCTTTGCTCGATATCGAGGTATTCATCGGTCACCCGCTGGAAAAAATGGAAATTTCTGATGACCTGCTGCAGCCATCACGAAAAAGCGAACAGGGACGAGATACGGCTAAGCCCATTCGCCATACGGTGCGGCCAAGGCAACAACAACCAAGAAAATCCCGACAAGAAACGTTCCGTAGCGAAAAAAAACAACCTCGGCGACAGCATGATTCGATTTCAAAGAACCGGGGTCCCGATTCAGTCAGCACTGCCCCCGCTGACGACGAAACCGCGAAGAAGCGCTCCAAGCCTTCCGTCGATCACAACGCGCGGCGCGATTACGGAGTGCCGGCGATTGGATAAATCAGGAATAGCCTAAACCCATCAACTTAATTCTTAAGGTCATAGACCAGCACCTGATCCCCATGGCCGTTTTCAAATATTTGCACAGGTGATCGGCCAACGGCCTCGGTAAACTGCGCCGCCAATTCAATCTCCCCGCGCTGAAGGCGAACCGCTGCGAACTGTGCTTTGGGCCAGCGGTCTTTCGACAATTTCAGAAAAAACGCCGTTGATCTACCCCCCCACCATACTCTGGGATCTCGATAGCGGCCGGCGTAATAAGCCACCTTGCGGCTGTTAGTAACGAGCGCGCCTGTCGCCTGCGCTTGCTCTGCCAGCCATATACCTGCTTCCCGATGATGCTCATTGCGTGAAAAATTGCTGACGCCGCTCCAACTCTCCCCGACGGCCCAGACAAGCAGCAACACAATGATGCCCCACCGCGCGACAGTTACCCGGGCGCTGCGGGCGCGTTCCCATAATCGAACGGCTACAAATGGAACCGAGATCAGGAATGTCATCGCGATTGCGAGCGGGTAACGCGGAGCCAGAAAAACCATGATCCAGGCAAAAACCAGGAGCACCACGGCATTGACCAGGATCAAAGCCGTCCAGATTTTGTGAAGCGAATTGTCAGCAAAGCAGGGCCGCTGAATCACGGCGTATCCCGCCAGTGCCACAAACGGGACCGTCAACTCAGCCAATATGGCCTCTATTACCACCACAATCACGGCAAGCCCAAACAGCACGTATTGTTTGTCCGCAGAATAGGGCCCTAGAAATTCTCGAAGGATCCCCAGTTTTCCAGCTACAGCCGCAGCGATCTGATACCAGCCCGCAGCAATAATCCCAATCGGGTCATCGATCACCGATAGGGCGCTCGATTTACAAGTCGATCCGAACAACCAACAGCCCAGCACTGCGGCCAGAAAAAAGGCCAAGAGGGCGCTGAACAAAAGAGCCGGCCAGTGGTACGGGTATCGCGCGGAACCCGGACGCGCGAGGCTAAACAATATCGGGGTGGAAACCAGAAAAACCAACCCCTCAACCCGGAACAGCGCCGCTGCGACCAAGCACCCTATTACAGCCAAACGATAACGAACGCATGGCTGCCAGCGGTACTGTGCGAGACAACACACCGCCAGCAGATAGGCCGCCAGGTACCCTGGGTCCCGAATCAAAAACGCGCGGTATTCGTTGAACACCGGGTGGGCCAACGCGATGAGCATGGCAATCCACGTGATTGAACGCGAGCGACCGCCAAACGCCCGGACAGCACTGACAAAGAACACCACCACCAGAGTGAAGAAAAGGGTATTTAGCGCATGGCCGGCTGTCTCGTAGGAGATCCCGACCGTATCGCCGACCCACATCATCAGCCACGGATAGAACGGCCACTTGTACACCGTAAAAGCAGCTTGCCAATCGCCACTCGACAGCAATTCGGCGGCTCGGACGTACTCGATGCCATCGTTGTTGATCACACTGTCGATAGCGATGCTCCAGATCGACAGCAACACACTGACGATCACGCCGATACCGAAAATTGCCCACACGAACTGGCGGCTGGCAGGATCAGAAACGTTTCGAATCATCATGAACTGCGGGTACCGTAACTAGACCCTGGGCAGTTTCACCCGGGAAATAAACATTCATTTTCCATCAGTTGATCTACTGTCTCTCTTTTTCGAACAACGTGGAATCGATCACCATCGACGATCACCTCGGCAGGGCGCACCCTGGAGTTGTATACAGAACTCATGACAAATCCGTATGCGCCGACCGATCGCAGTGCCAAGAGATCCCCTTCGGCTATGGCGAGAGAACGTTTGTGACCTAGAAAATCAGCGCTCTCGCATACCGGCCCGACGACATCGTAAACGCGTGGGCGGCTCGCGGATCCCTGCTGCAGCGGCAGAATTTCGTGAAATCCCTGGTACAGGGCTGGCCGCAACAAATCATTCATCCCCGCATCGACCACCGCGAAATTCCGGTGGTCGCTATGCTTCAGATACTCGACCCGGGTCAAAAGCACGCCGGCGTTGCCGACAATGGCACGGCCGGGCTCGATGATGACCGGTAGACGACAGCCACGACGGTCCAGCACCTCGATCACAGCGCTGGTATAAGTTTCGGGGTCGGGCGGATTCTCGTCCCGATAATGAATCCCAAGCCCGCCCCCAATGTCGAGGTGTGCGAGCTCGATACCATGGCTGGCCAACTGATCTACAAAATCGACTACCTTCTCGAGGGCTTGGACGAAGGGTCCGGTTTCCGTGAGCTGTGACCCGATATGACAGGCAACGCCTTTGATCTCAATACTCCCCATGTCCGCTGCGCGCTTGAATACGGCGAGCGCCTCTTGCCCCACGATTCCAAACTTGCTGTCGCGCAACCCGGTCGCAATGTAGGGGTGGGTCAGAGGATCGACGTCCGGATTGATACGGATTGCAATTGGGGCTTTTACGGCCAGTTCGTTCGCTATTTCTGCGACTCGGTAGAGTTCCGATTCGGATTCCAGATTGAGGCAGCCGACGCTGATTTGTAGCGCCCGCCGAATCTCGGATTCACTCTTCCCTACACCGGAAAAAACGACATCCGATGGGTGACCCCCGGCGCGCAGAACCCGCTCCATTTCTCCGCCCGACACGATGTCGAAACCAGAACCCAACCTGGCCAGTAGATCAAGTACCGCCAGGCTCGAGTTCGCTTTTACCGAGTAACAGACTTTATGGGGATGCTGACCGAAAGCCGCATCGAAGATGCGCCAGTGTCGCTCGATCGTGGCGCGGGAGTAGACATAGCACGGTGTGCCGACCACTTCGGCGACCTCGGCCAGCGGCACTTCTTCGCCCAGATAGCGATCGTTGGAATAATGGAAATGGTCCACATGCAGTTACCGTGACCCGACCCTCGGCAATTCTGCGAGGCAGGCCTGAATTTGAGCCACCAAGGACAATTCAGTGCACGTTTTTCCGGACACCTGAGCGCCCCCTTGCGACAGCCACCCGCAAGATTCCTGGCGGTCTTCACAGGCCACTATATTGTGGCTGCAACGGCCCGTTTGAGATTCATTGTAAAGCTTTCTCGCAAGCCCCGCGATGTTCGAAACCGTTTGCTGTCGCTGACCATAACACCAACCCTATACTCAACATGACACGCCATGGACAGCCTACAAGTTCTTGGCTGCGCGGAATCCCGGCAATTTGATGAGAGTTACAACGAATGATTGAAAAAATCGTGCTGGTGGACGGCTCGTCCTACCTGTACCGGGCGTTCCACGCCATGCCCAACCTAATGAACTCGAAAGGGGAATCTACGGGCGCTGTCTATGGCATCGTCAACATGCTGCGTCGCCTGCGCCAAGAGCATGCGACCGCAAATTTCTCGGTCGTATTTGATGCGCCGGGCCCGACCTTCCGAGATGCACTGTATCCCGAATACAAGGCCAACCGCCCGCCGATGCCGGAAGAACTGCGGGCCCAAATTACGACGGTGCATAGCGTAATCGAAGCGTTGGGGTTACCGATACTGTGCGTAGAGGGTGTCGAAGCGGATGATGTCATCGGAACACTCGCAACTCAGGCTGCCAGTTCCGGCATGGACGTATTCGTTATCAGTAGCGACAAGGATTTAGCCCAGTTGGTGGATGAGCGGATAACACTGGTGGACACCATGAAAGACGTCGCATATGACAGGCTCGGGGTAGAAAAAAAGTTTGGGGTATCGCCGGAACAGATCGTTGACTATCTTGCCCTGGTCGGCGATTCATCGGACAACATCCCCGGCGTTCCGAAAGTGGGACCAAAAACTGCGTGCAAATGGCTGCAGCAGTATGGATCCCTCGACCAAGTGATACAACATGCCGAGCAGATTCTCGGCAAAGTGGGCGAGAGCCTGCGAGCCTCACTGAACCAACTGCCGCTCACGCGAGAGCTGGCGACTATCAAGCGGGATGTGCCCCTTGAGCAGACGCCAGCCAAACTAAGCCCAACACCGCCAGACTTGGATCGGCTTCGAGAACTCTATGCTCATCTTGAATTCAAAACTTGGCTATCCGAACTCGGTGGCGCTCAGGGTGTCGGTTCCGATCGGGCCAGCCAACTTACGGCATACGAAACCATTCTCGACGAGAAATCCCTCGAAAGTTGGATCAGCCGACTTGAGCGCGCCGCATATTTTGCTCTGGACACGGAGACGACATCGCTCAACGTCATGCAAGCTGAGATTGTCGGTATGTCTTTTACCGATGAAGTCGGTCGTGCTGCCTATCTACCCTTTGCCCACGATTATGTAGGTGCACCCGCACAACTTCAAAGAGAGCCAACACTTGAACGACTGCGACCCCTGTTAGAGAACGAAGATGTCATCAAGGTAGGCCAGAACCTCAAGTACGACCGCAGCGTACTGCTGAATCATGGGATCCAACTTCGCGGCATCCGCTTTGATACGATGCTGGAATCATACGTGTTAAATAGCACCGCCTCGCGCCACGA
>CAJXWH010000076.1 GCA_913062915.1 uncultured Acidiferrobacteraceae bacterium
TGCGCTCGATTCTCAGCCAGCAGCGCATCCAGCGCGGGCTCGACGTGATGCGGCTCGATCTCCGCGAACCGCGGTAAGCCTGTAAAGTCGAGTAACGGGTTTTCCATCGTGTCAGAAACTGTGCTAGATCGAGGGTGGGGCCCTTGCCTATGGAACATTGCCCGTTTGCAGAAACCACCCGCTGGCGTGTCTACTCTTGCTCTTCACCTACTCTATCATGCAACCCTAACTCAACCGTCATAGCGGCAGCCCTGAGTATCCAAAGTATCTTCATCGATGCAAAACAAATTTGACCTGATTGTCATCGGCGGTGGCAGTGGCGGCATTGCCAGTGCACGCCGTGCTGCCGAGTACGGCGCACACGCTGCCCTGATTGAGAGTGGAAGACTCGGAGGCACCTGCGTCAATGTGGGATGTGTTCCAAAGAAGATCATGTGGAATGCGTCGCGACTTGGGGAGATGCTTGACGATGCGACCGAATACGGATTCATCATTGAACGTGGCGGCTTCAATTGGGGCACTCTGAAAACTGGCCGTGACAGCTATATCGAGCGCCTCAACCAAATCTATCGCAAGAACCTCAATTCGTCTGGTGTGCAGGAAATTCAAAGCCGGGCTTCATTCACCAGCAACGGGGCCATTCAGACGGAAGCCGGTCCGATTCGGGCTGACCACATTTTGATTGCCACTGGCGGCCTTCCCACCGTTCCTTTAATACCTGGAGCTGAGCTCGGAATAACCAGTGATGGTTTCTTCGAGTTGCCACAACAACCCGAGAAAGTGCTCATTGTGGGTGCCGGCTATATCGCAACAGAGTTCGCCGGGGTCTTAAACGCGCTCGGGAGTAACGTGACCCTGTTGCTTCGAAAAGATACCCTGTTGCGCGGTTTCGATGTCGTCCTGCGCGAGACAGTCATGGACGAGATGCGCCAGAACGGGATCGAAATTATTACCGGGACTAACATCAAAGCACTGGCAAGCACCCGCGCGAATCAGTTGACCGTTGATTGTGATGGCGGTAAGGCTGACGGTCCCTTTGATGCGGTGATCTGGGCCATCGGCCGCCACCCGGATACCACCGATCTCAACTTGAAGGCCGCTGGAATCAAAACGGATGCCGGTGGTCACGTGATCACCGATGCTTACCAAAATACCAACGTCGAACAAATTTATGCCGTAGGGGATGTCACCGGCCGCCGGGACCTAACACCAGTGGCCATTGCCGCCGGCAGACGACTCGCCGATCGACTGTTTGGTAACGAACCGAATGCCTGCCTCGACTACGACAATATTCCAAGCGTGATTTTTTCTCACCCGCCAATCGGTACTGTCGGGCTTACCGAGGACGAGGCGGTGGCACGATTTGGGTCCGACCAGATTATGATTTACGACCATCGCTTTACGAATATTTATTTCGCGCCCATGCAAAGAAAATCACCAACTGTAATAAAACTGATCGTCGCCGGCCCCGAAGAGAACATTGTCGGCTGTCACGCAGTGGGTGAGGCCGCAGACGAGTTAATCCAGGGCTTTGCGGTGGCTGTGAAAATGGGCGCACGTAAGGCTGACTTCGATAATACCGTCGCGATACATCCAACCGCAGCTGAAGAACTCGTGACCTTGCGGGGGAGCCGGAAACCGAGCGGACAAAGTGGGGCCAAGCCGTGACTCTCTGGACTGGTGCCATACTTTGACCGACGTTTAGAACGGTTGTTCTCGCATACAATCAAGATCTCGAATCCATCGTGAACCACGGATAACCTCGGATAACGGCATGGCCTGGTGGGGAAAAATGATCGGCGGGACCTTCGGCTTTATGCTCGGCGGGCCACTCGGCGCGCTGCTCGGCGGTTCAATTGGACACCAGTTCGATGCCCGGAGGGGACGTGCCGGAGGTACCGGCTTTCTGCCCGGCGCGCAAGAACGAACTCAGGCTGCATTCTTCACCGCCACCTTTTCCGTGATGGGCCATCTGGCCAAGGCCGATGGCCATGTTTCACAACATGAGATCCAAGCTGCTTCCCGCCTCATGGACCGGATGCAACTGAATCCATCCCAGCGACAAGCGGCGGTCGATCTTTTCGAGCAGGGTAAGCAGTCTGATTTTCCGCTGGACGATGTGTTGCAGCAATTCCGGACCGAATGCCATCGACGCGAGACGTTGGTGCGCATGTTCCTGGAGATCCAGGTCCAGGCAGCATTGGCAGATGGCCGGGTTGACCCTGCGGAAAACCGGATCCTCGTACACGCCGCTGAGGTACTGGGTTTTGGTTCAGATCAGGTCGAGCGCCTCATCGACTTCATTCGCGGCACCCAGCGCAGTCCTGGGATGCAACAACAATCGTTGGAAGATGCTTACCAGGTGCTCGGGGTCGAATCCTCGGCAAGCGACGCCGAGGTCAAAACAGCATACCGACGCCTTATGAGTCGACATCACCCGGACAAATTAGTCGCTAAAGGGTTGCCAGAAGAGATGATGAAACTTGCAACTGAAAAAACCAAAGAAATTCAGAGCGCTTGGGAACAGATTCGTGAGTACAGGAAAGCTGCGGGCTCACAGGCCGCATAGACACACCCTACGATGAACCTTTATCACATGCTTGCTGCCCGGGCTGAGGAGGATCGACCTATCCGGGTCGGGCTGATCGGCGCCGGTAAATTCGGCACCATGTACCTGGCGCAGGTCCGCACCACAACTGGAGTGCACCTGGCTGGCCTCGCGGACCTCGATCTGGGTGCAGTGCAATCGCGTCTTGAAGCAGCAGGCTGGGAACCGGAGCGTTGGGATGCGCAGTCGATGAATGATGCACTGAAACGCGGCACGACCTTCATCACCGACAACGCGGATCAGGTCATCGACTGCACTGAACTCGACGTCATTATCGAGGCCACCGGCGTCCCGCATGCCGGAATTCGTCATTGCCGAAGAGCTATTGCGGCGGGTCATCACGTGGTTATGGTGACGGTCGAAGCCGATGTCGTTGCCGGACCTCTGCTCGCCCGGGAGGCAGAAAAAGAGGGCGTAATCTACAGCCTGGCCTGGGGCGATCAGCCGGCCCTGGTGGCTGAACATGTGGACTGGGCCCGGACTTGCGGGTTTGATGTGGTCGCAGCGGGCAAAGGGACCCGCTACCATCCCGACTATCACGCCCTTACTCCGGACACCGTTTGGGACGTACTCCAGCAATACTTAAAAATTGCTGATCCCGAGAGTATCAACATCAAGATGTTCAATTCCTTTCTCGACGGCAGCAAGTCGGGTATCGAGATGACAGCCGTGTGCAATGCCACGGGCCTGGTTCCGCAGTCCAGTGGACTTGGCTTCCCGCCATGCTCTCGCTTCGAATTGGCAGATACCTGTAAACCTGCGCTGGATGGGGGGTCTCTGAGCCGTTACGGAACGACTGAAGTGGTTTCTTCGCTGAACCGAAACGGCGAATCAGTACCGCATCACCTCGCTATGGGCACTTTCGTTGTGATTGATGCCGACAGTGACTATGCCCGTCAATGTTTCCAGGAATATCACATGCTACCCGACCGATCGGGCCGTTACGCGGCCCTGTATCGCCCGACCCACATGATCGGGATGGAACTCGGCATTTCGGTCGCGTCCACGGTATTACGTAAAGAAGCAACGGGCCGTCCCAAAGGTTTTTATTCAGACGTGGCTGCTGTCGCCAAGCGACCGCTGGTAAAGGGTGAGACCCTGGATGGCGAAGGCGGCTTCTGCGTCTGGGGCAAACAATTGCCTGCAGCCGACTCAATGGCGCGAAACGCCCTTCCGCTCGGACTTGCCGCCAATATTCGGCTGCGCCGCGATGTCGGTGCGGGCGACCTACTGACGTTTGACGATGTCGAAGTAGACGACGCCGACGAAGCGCTGAGAGCACGGCAAGATATGGTGAAACAATTTCACCCTGCAGCACCCGAGTTAGTTAAGTTAGAACCGAAGCAGGCAGCCTGACAGCCGAATCTTACAGCCCAGCGTTACAATCAGCGTTCAAGAGTGGGGCTCATAGCTTGACAGCGCTACGCTGAAACAAACGTAGCTGCGGAGTGCCCCCTGATCATTCGGCAATCGCTTCTACCGAATCCTATAAATCCACGGACAACAACATGCCCACACATACCATTGCGCTTCTCGCCGGTGACGGTATCGGCCCAGAAATTACAGCCGAGGCGGTAAAGATTCTTCAGTTGGTAGAGACCCGAAACGACGTTCGATTTGATCTAAAGCCCGCCCTTTTTGGAGCAGCAGCTTATTTTGAAACCGGTAAATCTTTCCCCGAAGAGACCATTGCCATTTGCGATAAAGCAGACGCCATCCTCAAGGGGCCCATTGGGCTGAGCCACGAGGAATCCAAGAAGATCCCTGTCGATGAGCAGCCTGAGCGCGGCGGATTATTGCCCATGCGCAAACGTTACGATACGTATGCCAACTTCCGCCCGGTGTATCTTCCTCGCGCTCTCGCACATTTTTCGCCGTTGAGGCCGGAGATTATCGGAGACGGGATTGATTTCATCATCATCCGGGAACTGGTCGGAGGTTTGTATTTCGGCAGGAAGGACAGTGGTATAGACGATGCCGGACGCCGCTACGTACACGAGACGCTGGAATACAATGAGGATCAAATTCGAAGAGCGCTCGAAATCGCATTTCAGCTTGCCCAGAAAAGAAAGAAGCGGTTACACAATGTACACAAAAGTAATGTCTTGAAGTCGAGCGTGCTGTGGAACGAAGTTTTGGAAGAAGTGCGAAGCGATTATCCGGAAATAGCGGTTGAACATATCCTGGTAGACGCTGCGGCCACCTATTTATGCCTCGAACCCACTCGCTTTGACGTGATGGTGATGGAGAACATGTTTGGTGATATTTTGAGCGACCAAGGCGGCGGCATCCTCGGATCCCTCGGCCTGATGCCATCGGCATGCATTGGCCCCGAGAAATCCTACTACGAACCGTCACACGGATCGGCTCCAGACATCGCGGGACAAGGCATCGCCAATCCCTATTCCATGCTCGGCTCTGTCGCAATGATGCTGGAAATGAGTTTCGATATGGAGCAGGAGGCACGTAACTTATGGCAGGCGATGCAAGCTGTATTCTCAGCCGGTTTTACCACGCCTGATCTCGCCCGGCGGGGAGATGACGAAAAGAAAATAAGTACTGCCGAGTTTGGTGACAAAGTTGTAGAAGAACTGGGCCGTCTGCCACCGCCCTGAACTGCGAACTGATTCCGGCTATTCGGGGCGTTCCAGCGGTTCTGAACGGGATTCGTCTGCGGTCTTACTCTGCACTGTCAAATTGAGCATCCGCATCATCGCGTTGACGCCGGCAAATACCTGATTCGCATGCACGCCGCGGGTTTTGAACGCCCGCGTGCCATCGTTCCAGGTAATAAAACATTCGGTCAGCGCGTTGGTGCTGCCACCTTTCGGGATTCGAATCTCGAAATCGGTAAGTTCCGGGAACTGGATGTCGTCGGGATTCAGAATCTTCTTCATCGCATTATTAAATGCGTCGAATCCACCGTTGCCAGATCCAGACGCCTTGTGGACCTCTTCGCCCACCCGTACTCGCACACTGGCAGTGGATTCGATATCCAATCCACTGTTGATGGCACAAGTCAATAACTCGATATGCTGGTAGTCTCGACTCTCTAGAATATCGGCGATGATAAAAGGCAGGTCTTCACGGGTGATGGTGGCTTTGGTATCGGCTATATCGACAATTCGCTGCAGAACCCGTTCCTGAGTCTCAGCCGACAGTTCCATTCCGAGTTCCTCGAGGTTCTTCAAGAGCGAGGCCCGCCCACTCATCTTGCCGAGTGCATAACTGTGTTTGCGACCAAAACGCTTGGGATTGAGGCAAGTCTGATATAGACCCCCTTTCTTGTCGCCGTCCGCGTGAATACCGCTGGTCTGGGTAAAAACATCGGTGCCGATGATCGGCGCATTGGCAGCCACCCGCTTACCCGAGAAATTTTCTACCATCTGACTGAGGTCGTGTATCTTAGATTCATCGAGTGTGATTTCCACTCCGAGCTTGTCGCGCAACACAATTGCAACCTCTGCCAGCGAGACATTTCCAGCGCGCTCGCCCAGGCAATTTACGGTGGCGTGAATGGTTGTCGCACCCGCTTCCACAGCTGCCATCGCGTTGGCCGTAGCGAGTCCATAGTCATTATGGGGGTGAAAATCGAATGTCAAGCCCGGGTAACGGTTACACATATCGCTGACGCTGTCGAAAACCTCTTTGGGGCTCAACACGCCGAGCGTGTCTGGCAGCATCACGTGGGCGATCTCCATCGCAGCAAGGGCTTCGACCATCTGATAAACATAGTTACGACTGTCGCGATAACCATTCGACCAGTCTTCTAGATACACGTTAACGATAAGGTTCTTGTCACGGGCGTACGCTACCGTGCTGTCGATATCCGCCACATGTTCTGCCAGCGTTTTGCGAAGCTGTATCCGACAGTGCTTCTCGCTGGCTTTGGTAAGAAGATTGAGCACCCGGCCACCCGAATCGACCAGCCAGTCAACACTTCGTGATCCGTCGACAAACCCGAGCACTTCTACTTGCTCGAGGAACCCGTGTTCCGTTGCCCAACCATGAATCTCGGTGACTGCGGCCTTTTCGCCATGCGACACGCCGGCGGAAGCAATCTCGATGCGGTCGACTTTAAGGCTCTGGAGCAGAGCACGGGCGATATTGACCTTCTCGTCCGGCGAAAACGAGACGCCTTGCGTCTGTTCCCCATCGCGCAAGGTGGTATCCATCAATTGGACTCGGCGACCTTCGGGCATGATCGATTTACGTACCAAAGTTAAGAGTTAACATACATTGTACCCGTAACCAATTGTTTTCAAATAGACAGAGCCATAGGGTACTTGCCAAGCAACCTCGATTGGGCCCAGTACAATGCCCGCCGGTACGGCGATTCCGTTCGGTCGTTACTTCGCATCACGTCACCGAGCCATCATTAACGATGAATCCTGGCTGCAAGTTACGCACAACTGGGTGACCATGCGAACGCCCGGCAACAATACAGGGCGGTCACGGACGAAGTGCCGTCTTATACGATTGCCAACAGCAGTCGTATCGGCAAGTTGTTTACATGAAGGCGTTCGTCGACGGGTTACGCACGGCGGGATTTCCTGACTGACCTAACGGCTTCATCAATCCAGCAGCGCGTCGACCAACGGCGTTACGCCAAAACGCAAGGGATCGACTACCGGCAACCCGATTTCTGTTGAGAGGGCCTGCAAGGCATTTTGTGCATCCCCCTCGTTAAGACTTGAAGTATTCAAAGCGACGCCGATCGTCTTTGGCCGGGGAAAAGCACCGCACGCCGAGGCCATGTCTTCGTACAGGGCCATCAGATCTGCAAGTGGCGGAACCGGCACGTCGTGATCTTCTAACCTGTCGCTCCCTGCCCGGTGGCAAAGCAGCAGGTGGGTCGGACAACTGCCGCGGAGCAAAGGCAAAGTGGACGTGCTGCCTGGATGAAGAATCGAGCCTTGACCTTCGATCACTTGAAGATCGGCGCCCGCCGCATCCAGCACCATGCGTTCCACCGCGCCACAAGCATAATCGACGCGAATGGCGTCCAGCGCAATGCCTCGACCACTGACAAAAATGCCGATCTGGCCAGTGGCCAGAAATTCGGCGTGAACGCCTCGACGTTGTGCCTCCCGCCAAATCTCGATGCCCGCTGTCATCTTGCCGATCGCCATATCCGTGCCAACCGTTAACAACCGTCGATTGCC
Source organism: uncultured Acidiferrobacteraceae bacterium (assembly GCA_913062915.1). Classification (GTDB taxonomy): domain Bacteria; phylum Pseudomonadota; class Gammaproteobacteria; order Arenicellales; family UBA868; genus CAJXWH01. The sequence goes on from CAJXWH010000076.1 coordinate 7,774, forward strand.
GAGAGAAGCCGCCTGGGCGCTGGCAATACTTAGGCCCTCGGGTTCTTTTCGGATGTCCCAGATCCACTGTCCCGGACGAAGTTCTAAATAACGATCTGCCAGCGACTGATGCAAACCGTTGGCTACGGAGAGGCCCCCCTCTACTGCACGATCTACTTCCTCAAACATGTGCGACGGCAAGCGCCCGCCGGATGGAGCCATACCGAGCACCATCACTTCGCCACCGAGCGACAGCGCCTGTGCGACGTCTTCAACCACCGGGCAATCGGGCCCAAAGCCCAACACATCGCGACTGTTCTCACCGTGGCGATGCCGATCGATACACCCGACTACGGGATTGGCGGTGAATCGCAGCACTCCGTGTCCCATCTTGCCGTTGCGGCGGGCAATTTGGTCATCAAAATGAACAACCAGTGAGTGGTTGGCGTTCAGCATATCAGCTGTGCTCCGTGTCCTGGCATTTGGGATACGCACACTATCCCTTCCACAAACTCTAGACCCACCGCTGGGTCCGGCGCGAGATTGAGATGCGAGTCGAGATCGATATGATCGAACAGCGCACCCAGTGAGGCGCCGGCGGCAATTGCAACCGATGACTCTCCCATGCAACCGATCATGGTCTGAAGTCCGTGTGCTCGAGCGGTCGCGACGATCCGGAGTGCCTCGGTTATCCCGCCACACTTCATCAGCTTGAGATTGACGCCGTCGATGCAACTGGCAAGCCGGGCGACATCGGTCGAGAAGCGGCAGGATTCATCGATGAAAATCGGCAACGCGCGATCCGCAAACAGAGCCGGTAATTGATCATCCGACTCTGGATTCAGCGGTTGTTCCACATAATCACAGCCGCGATCCCGCAGCCAAGGCATCATGGTGGTCGCGCCAGACAATGTCCAACCGCCGTTCGCATCGACTCGCAGGGCGACGCCAAATTGCCGAGCGCTTTCTCGAACTTCAAAGTACATCGCCTGATCGGCATCGATCCCGTCGGGATTTCCCAGTTTGATCTTGAGGCACCGCGCCCCTGTACGGCTGAGAATTTCTGGAACCCGCTCGCGAACAACCTCCGGCGGCTCGATACCAATGGTGACCGAAGTGGGAACCGCACGACTCGGCAAACCGAGCAGTTGGAAAAGCGGTTGCCCGCTGCGCTTTGCCAGCAGATCCCACAAAGCAGTGTCCACAGCCGCCCAAGCGCAGGGTGCTACCCCGGCCGCACGCGCATCCCGCCAGGCGCCAAAAGGGCTGAGGTCCTTGTCCTGTTGGGTTTCAATAAATGCCCTGATCTGGTCGTCGCAGGCAGCCGCTGTTGCGGCGCCCGCACCAGGCGCAGCTTCGCCGATGCCGACACCACTACCTGCTTCAACGGTGACAAATAGATTGGTCGACCCGGCACTCACTCCGCGACTGATACGCAGCGGATATTGCTTCTTGAGCTCCACCTGCCGGTATGTCCACTGCATGGCACTCCCCCCCGATCTTAAGTATCAATGAAATTCTCGCGCCCCGATAAACAGTCGTGAGCATATCAAAGGCTCAAAGCAGTAGGATACAGCCTGTCATCTGAAAACCTTTGTGCAGCAGATACCACAACTCTTCTTTGGCTGTATGAACCGACCTGCCTACATCCTCGCGATTGA
>CAJXWH010000077.1 GCA_913062915.1 uncultured Acidiferrobacteraceae bacterium
AGTGAAGTGGCATCAGGACTTTGCGTTTACGCCACACAGCAACGACAGTGTGGTGACTGCGCTCTTGATGATTGATGAGGTAACCGGAGAAAATGGTCCGCTGGAAGTTTCCCCCGGCTCTCACAGGGGGCCAATACACGGACTCTGGCACAACGGTATTTTTACCGGGGCCATAAACGCTGAGATCGCGGCTGGGTGTGCATCGAAGGCCGTGACCTGTACCGGGCCTGCTGGCGCAGTATGCCTCATGCATACCAGGCTGTTGCATGGCTCGGCGGCAAACCAGTCAGATGCTCCCCGGACTTTGTTTATCTCGGTCTACTCAGCGGACGATGCGATACCGTTGTCACCAAGTCCCATGCCCAACCGTTACGAGGGCATGACTGTTCGGGGCCAGCAACAAGGCCGTGTCCGGTCCATTGATTTTTGTGTTGATCTTCCACAGTTACCAGAGACCGCATCGTTTTTCGATCAACAGGCCAAGCACAAGGACAGCGACCAACCGTAATGAATCGCCTAGGGTGTATTGGAGAACAGCGGTACAACTTTTTATGTGCAGCGGATGCTTTTCCGCTGGCGCCATCGCCGGTTCCAAATGAGTTTGAAGGAACCGTGGTCCGGGATAGGAGGGTTCGCTCTGCTCAGATGTCCCTGCAGGATGTGGAGTTGCCCCCGAACTGCCGGGCCGCTTCGTTGTTTAGTGTCCAGAAAATTGAAGATCAACGCCAAGGGAAAATATCATGATTCGAAATGGTGACGAATACCGAGACTCCATTCGTGACGGTCGTGAGGTATGGATGGATGGTGAAAAAGTGAAGGATGTGCCGACCCACCCGATGTTCAAACCGATCGTCGATATCCGGGCCCGGATTTACGATATGCAGCATGACCCCCAAACCCGCGACGACATGACGTACGAGGAAGATGGTGATCGGTTTGCAATTGGCCTCAAGCTGCCCCGCACCCATCAGGACTGGCACGATAAACGAGCGGCTACTGACAAGGTGATGGATGATGCGGGCGGAGTCGTCACTCGAGTAGGAGATGAGACTGTGGGCGAGATGTGGTCACTGTACGATGGTCAGGACGTACTGAACGAGGTGGACCCACAGTTCTCAGAAAACATCCGCAATCACATTGATCGGGTGATCACGCAGGACCCTTTTCATGTGTCAGCCAATACCGACCCCAAGGGCGACCGTTCTAAAGCCCCACAGGATCAGGATCCGGACATGTTGCTGCATGTCGTAAAAGAGACCGATCAAGGGGTTGTGGTTCGGGGCGCAAAATACGAAACCGCGGCGCCGTACGCAAATCAGGCCTTTACCAAGCCCACGATCGCGAACTGGGGCAACTCGGAACTGTCGGATTATGCGGTTGGTTTTATCTGTGATCTGGGATCGCCGGGTATTCGTATGATTTGCCGCACCGGATTTGCTGGCCGGGCCCCGGCCGAGGATTACCCGCTGTCCAACCGGCTGGATGAGGTGGATGCGCTGGTGGTGTTCGACAATGTGTTTGTTCCCTGGGAGAACTTACTTTTCTATCGCCATACTCGGGCGGCTACATTTATTCGCGCCACCTTGCACCGCTACAGTGCATTTGCGTTTGTACAAAGAATTTTGCGGATGGCGGATTTAATGATCGGGGCAGCGCTGTTCAATGTGCGCCAGACGGGGCTCGACAAGCAACCGGCCGTGCAGGAAAAACTGGCTCAGCTTGCAGTCTATCGCGAAGGAATTCACGCTCACCTGACGGCTGCCATTGCAACTGCCGAAAAGAGTCCCGGGGATTTGCTGATGCCAAATCCATCGCTGCTGTATTCCGGTCGTGTGCATGCTTGTACCCAGCTACCAGCCATGGCGCATATTGCGAGGGAGTTGTGCGGCGGCCAGATCTGTGTCACTCCGGATGCCAGCAGTTTTCAGCATGCCGAAATCGGTAAGTGGATGAAGAAGTTCTATTCCATCAATGAGGATTGGATTGCAGAGGATCGGCGCAAGCTGCTGGCATTCGCGCGCGATCTTTTGAATTCGGATTACGCAGGCCATCGACTGACCTTTCAACTCTTCGCCCAGTCGCCACCCTTTGCCCATCTTGCTGCGGTCTACCGGAACTTTGACTGGCATGAACCGTTGCGATGCGCGCATAAGGCGGCCAACCTGTCAGAGGCCGTATGGTCTGAAGCAACGGCATCTGACAGCAGTGTGGGCCAACTTTTCGGCGGGGCAGCTGCCTCTGGAAAAACCCCCGCGTCATCGAACGCTTGACGCTGTCCGTGCCCATGGAAGGTGATCGAATCCATCTGGCGGATTTTTTCGAAGCCCTGAGCCGCACGGCGGCCACGGTTTGTGTGGTGACCACGGACGGCCGCTCCGGTCGGGCCGGCCTCACAGTGAGTGCTATGTGCTCGGTGTCGGCCCAGCCCCCGTCACTGCTGGTCTGTGTGAACGAAGAGAGCGGCGTTTGTGGCGTCATCCGGGACAACGGCGTAATGTGCGTCAATGTCCTTCGCGCTGAGCAGGCCTATATTTCGGATGCCTTCAGCGGACGGTTGACGGATCCGGATCGCGATCCCTTTGCATGCGCCAGTTGGGAAACCGCAGTGACCGGTGCGCCGGTGATGTCGACAGCACTGGTCAATCTTGATTGTAGAATCACGAACGAATTGCATCACGGCACTCACTACATATTTGTCGGCGAGATCGAAAGCCTCAAGCTAAACCAGCCTGGTGCACCGTTGGTCTACCGGGCCAGAATGTATGAGCAGCTCGGCGAATCTGGCTCGTTGTCTCTTGAGGACATGGAATACTCCTGGGAGCGTTACACTTAAAGGGGCAACAGCGCCGAAGCGCGAAACCCCCGTTGATGGCCGATCGCTTTTACCGGAACCGAGGAGACTTCATCATGGCGCATACCCGCATGCGTACCTTCAATACCCGGGATACTTACCCGGAACAGAATCTCGACAATGACCTTTCCCAGGGCGTGGTGGCCAGGGGCACCACCGTGTTTCTTCGTGGTCAGGTCTCGCAGGATCTTGACAGCCGGGAATCGCTGCATGCAGGTGATCCAGCGCTGCAAACACAAAAGGCGATGGAGAATATTGAGCTGTTGCTCGAAGAGGCCGGCAGTTGCATGGCGCACGTTTGTCGCATTGTGGTGTATCTCACGGATATCCGGCATCGCGAGTCTGTTTACCGGGAGATGGGTCGGTGGTTGAAGGGCGTCTATCCGTGCTCGACGGGTCTTGTGGTGTCAGCGCTCGCGCGGCCTGAATGGCTGGTTGAGATTGAAGTCACCGCTGTGATTCCAGACGAGTCAAGTTGACGCTCGATGAGTTCGGGTAGCGACACGAGAGAACTGGATTCTCTTATCAAAGAGTTATCGGTGCTGGCTAAGGGGCCTCTGGCGAAGGCTCGCGTCATGCCCCGGCAGGTGTATCTGTCAGAGGAATTTCTGGCGCGAGAAGAAGAGAGAATTTTTCACCAGGAGTGGTTGTGCGCGGGTCGAGTGGATGATATTCCTGAGGCCGGCGACTTCATTACCTATCAAATCGGCCGCCAGCCGATCGTTGTGGTTCGATTGTCGAATCAATCCATCCATGCGATGGCGAATGTTTGCCGGCATCGCATGATGCGGCTTGTGGAAGGGCGCGGAAATGCCAAGCGATTTGCCTGCCCCTACCATGGCTGGACGTACCGAATCGACGGCCGATTGATCGGTGCACCCCATATGGGATGTACAGCGGGGTTCGACAAAAAGCGGTTCACTCTGCCAGCTATCCGCTGTGAAACCTGGCAGGGCTGGATTTACGTCACGCTAAGTCCCGAGGCGAAGCCCATCGCTGATCGGTTACGCGCCCTCGAGCCTGTGGTGACGAAGTACCGGATGGAGCACTACGTGGGAGTCTTCTCGGAGGATCGCGAGTGGAATACCAATTGGAAGTTGTTGTGCGAGAATTTTATGGAGGGATATCACCTGCCCGTTGCGCATCGTTCTACTGTTGGCAACGATTTCCCAGTGGGGAAAACGATTTTTGACTCACGCGGTGCATTTGACGGGTTTACCTACCAGTGTTTCAGCAAGCCCGATGATCAGTTGGTCGGAATCGCCCACCCGAGGAACCGAAAGTTGCGTGGTGATTGGCGCCGAACCTCGGTCATGCCGACGGTGTTTCCAAGCCATATGTACGTGTTGGCCCCAGATCACCTCTGGTACTTATCAGTACAGCCTAAAGGTCCCGATAAGGTAAGTATTCGATATGGCGTAGCGCTCGCTCCTGAAGTGTTGGCGCACCATCCCGATGTGAAGTCGTTCATCGACGAGATTCGGGAGCTTTTGGGTCGGGTCCAGGAAGAAGATCGTGTCTTGGTCGAGGCCATTTTTAAGGGGGCTCAGGCGCCCTTGACTCGACGAGGACCGTTGTGTTGGCTTGAGCGGGAGATTCACGAATTTATACAGTACCTGGCGCGACAACTGGCGGAATGAGATGATCAGTTCTTGTTATCTATTGTTTGATTACCGGGATCGAATTAACGCGCGCTCATGACGTAAGGAGAAGAGGGCATGACGTTTTCTATTGTCGGGCACTGCCAGCGGACCGGGATGCACGGGGTGGCGATTACGACGTCGAGCATCTGTGTCGGCAGTCGCTGCCCCTGGGTTCGCGCGGGTGTGGGGGCCGTAACCAGCCAGAACATTACGGATCCGGCCATTGGCAATGAAGTATTGGATCTTCTCGCCGCTGGTATCGAGGCCGCTGATGCCGTTCGCCAGGTGATGGGTAACCGACCGCATGCAGCCTACCGACAGGTGGCAGCGGTCGATCACGATGGAAATTCAGCCCACTTTACGGGATCGAACATACTGGGCGTACACGCGGTGGCGGAAGGGCAGCGTTGCGTGGCGGCGGGAAATCTGTTGAGCACTCCCGATGTGCCGGCAGCGATGGTGAAGCAGTTCGAGATCGGCGCGGCGTTTCACTTGGCAGAGCGCTTGTTGTTGGCCCTCGAAGCCGGGATTGATGAAGGTGGTGAAATCGGCCCCACCCATTCAGCTGCGTTGCTGGTGGCGCACGAGAACGCCTGGCCATTGGTCGACCTGCGGGTAGACTGGTCCGAGCAGCCAGTGATTGATCTTCGTTCGTGCTGGCAGAAATACGAACCCCAGATGATGGATTATCTGGCCCGCGCGCTTGATCCGGCGTCCGCTCCTGCCTACGGGGTTCCCGGTGACCTGTGATGAATGAAACACCCACCAACAGTGGGGTGCAGGTTCCCCACGAGGCGGTGGCCAGCTCGGCGTTGATGTCGATTCTCGCGGATCTTATTGGCTTCGATACGACCAGCCGCAATTCCAACCTCGAACTCATTCGTTACGTTGAAGATTATCTATCCCAACATGGGGTCCAGAGCACGTTGGTGCATGATGATTCCGGCCATAAGGCCAATCTCTACGCCACGATCGGCCCTGCCGAACTCGGTGGGGTCATGTTGTCAGGGCATACCGACGTCGTGCCCGTCGATGGGCAGCGTTGGGCAAGTGACCCGTTTGTTCTGGAACGAATTGACGACAAAGTCTTTGGACGCGGCAGCGCCGATATGAAAGGGTTCATCGCTTGCGTATTGGAACGGGTGCCGGAGATGGTCGCGGCCAGTCTGACGACGCCAATCCATATCGCGTTGTCGTACGACGAGGAAGTGGGTTGTATTGGGGTGCGTCGGCTACTTGATCTGATGGAAAAGATGCCGGTTGTGCCGTCAATGGCCATCATCGGGGAGCCGACGAATATGGAAATTGTCGTCGCCCACAAGGGCAAACGCGGCATCCGAGTCAATGTCCGAGGCGCGAGCGCGCATTCCGCGTACCCGACCGAAGGGGTCAACGCGATCGAGGTTGCAGCCCAACTGATTGCACACATCAGCGAAGTCCAACAGGACATTGAAAAAAACGGCCCCTTCGACCCGGGCTATCGAGTGCCCCATACGACACTTCATGTGGGGACCGTTCGCGGGGGTACGGCGCTCAACATCGTACCGAATGAATGTTCATTCGACTTTGAAATCCGTCACCTACCGGAACATGAGATCGATCCACTGATTGACACTGTTCAACGGTATGCCAGGGACAATCTTGAGCCGACGATGCGTTTGAAGAATCCGGATTGCGGCATCGATTTTACCGAACTCTTTGGTTATCCCGCGCTTTTTACGGCACCAGATGCGCCGGTTGTAGCATTCGTACGTTCATTACTCGAGTGTGACAGGGCGGTCGAGCAAATCAGTTTCGGGTCGGAGGCAGGGCTCTTCAGTCGCCGAATTGGAATTCCTGCTGTGGTCTGTGGCCCTGGGAGCATTTTGCAGGCACACCGGCCCGACGAATATGTCAGCATAGAGCAACTCGAAACATGCAGGACTATGTTGCGACGGTTGGTCGAATCGCTTAGTCGGAATGGGGACTGATCGGCCAGGACAGCAGCAAAGGGATTGAGAATAATCGGTCATGAAGGCGGCGCACTCGAAGAAACGCCAGCGCTGTTTGCCATGGAAGCCGGTTACGATATCGACGACATCGGTCTCCACACGGCTAATGTCCAGATGGGTTGCGACAACTGATCTACTATAGCGATCAAACGAATTCTGGGAGAGAGCGTCTTATGTCGACCAAGCACCACTACGACACTGAAGCCCTGTGGCGTCAGGATCTGGATCACTACATTCATCCGTGGACGGATTTTTCTACGTTCAAGGAAGAGGGGTCTCTCATTATGGCGGAGTCCGAGGGTGCGTATGTCGTCGATTCCGAAGGCAATCGGTACATCGATGGGATTGGTGGATTGTGGTGTGTGAATATTGGTTACGCCAATGAAGAAATGGCGCAAGCCATCGCCGAGCAGGTGCGAAGGATCACCTACTACTCGACCTTCACGCATCTGACGACGCCACCGGCTGCAGAGCTCGCAAGCAAACTCGCAGAGCTCACGCCAGGCAAGCTCAACCATGTGTTCTACGGTACCGGTGGCTCGATGTCTAACGATACTGCGATCCGCATCATTCATTTTTATTTCAACCGTTTGGGCAAGCGGAATAAGAAGAAGATTATCTCGAGAACCGACGGCTATCACGGCAGTACCTATCTTGCAATGACGTTGACCGGCATAGAGTTCGACCATCAGGGCTTTGATCTGGTTCCGGATCTCGTGCACCACATTCCTGCGCCGAATCCCTATCGGCGCCCCGACGGAATGAGTTTGGAAGCATTTTGTGACGAGAAAGTGGCCGATCTTGAGAATAAGATTTTGGAGCTTGGGCCAGAGAATGTGGCCTGTTTCATCGCCGAGCCGATTATGGGGGCAGGTGGTGTGATCGTCCCGCCACCCGGATACCACCGGCGCACCCGAGAGGTTTGTGATCGCTACGAAGTACTGTATATCTCGGACGAAGTGGTAACAGGATTTGGCCGGCTCGGACATTTCTTCGCCTCGGAGTCGGTATTCGATTTTGTACCCGACATCATTACCTGCGCCAAAGGGATCTCTTCGGGATACGTGCCGTTGTCAGCCACTCTTCTGTCAGAGGCGATGTATGACGTCATCAGTGTGCCGCAGAGCGAAGGCGCAATGTTCACGCACGGATTCACTTATTCCGGTCATCCTATATCGTGTGCCGCGGGGCTTAAGAACATTGAGATCATGGAGCGTGATGATATTTGTGGATATGTACGGGATGTGGGGCCTTATCTCGAGGAGCAACTGGCATCGCTTCTCGAACATCCAATCGTCGGAGACGTGCGCGGCAGTCACTTTATGATGTGCATTGAGAACGTCGCCGACAAGGAAACTAAGGCGTTGCTTCCGGCCGAGGCGGCCATTGGAAATCGCATCGCTGCCCACTGCCAGTCGCGTGGGGTCATTGTTCGCCCAATCGCCCATTTGAACGTGCTGTCGCCGCCCCTTATTTTGACCCGCCAGCAGATCGATACCATGGTGGAAGTACTGCATGACAGCATTCGCGCAACCCAGGATGACCTGATCCGCGAAGGTATTTGGCGGAGTGCTCGTTGATTTCCAATTGCTGTCGTCATAGAGGTCGATCTCGTCGTCCTTTGTCGATTCGCTGAGCCGACTGGTCCGTGATGCGACCAATCCCCCTGTTGGTCACGCTCTGCGTGGCCGAATCGTTGTCGATGGCAAGTTTTGCCAACTTCGCAGTATTGTTGCCGGATTTCACTGCGCTCTGGTCGCTCAGCAATACCGAGGCGGGATGGATCGGGGGGGTTTACTTTGCCGGTTATGTTTTTGCGGTGCCGGTACTCGTAGGGCTCACCGATGTTGTCGACGCAAAGCGCATTTATTTGGCGAGTGCGCTCATTGGCGCGATCGCGTCTTTTGCCTTCGCCTTGTTTGCCGAAGGTTTCTGGACGGCTATGTTGTTCCGTTTTATTTCGGGCGTTTCCCTCGCAGGGACTTACATGCCCGGCCTGCAGATACTTAACGATCGGTTAGAAGAACAGCAACGTTTGAAGGCAGTGCCGTGGTACACCGGCGCCTTTGGTCTCGGCACGGGCGGTTCGTTTTTTCTGACGGGACAACTCGTCGGAATAGTCGATTGGCCCGTGATCTTTTCAGCTGCCGGTATCTTGCAAGTCACCTGTGTTTTTATCGTGTTGGCGGTGGTCCCGTCCAGGCGTAAATCGAGCAGTGGTGAAGACGGTGGGAGACATCCGCTTGATTTTCGTCCTGTCTTCACCAATCTTAAGGCGATGGCCTACATCTTTGGCTACACCGGGCACAGTTACGAACTGTTTGCATTTCGCGCCTGGATTGTCACCTTCTTGGTTTTTGCAGCAGCCGTATCTGGGGTCGCTGCCAGTCGAGTCGAGATTGCAAATTATGTGACAATTTTCAGCCTGGTCGGGTTCCCTGCCAGTGTTATCGGCGCACATTTCGCCTTGCGCGGTAATCGACGGCGTTTGGTCTCTGTAATTATGATAGTTTCATTTGTGCTGGGCGGAATGTTGGGTTTTCTTGTGGGCATTCCATTCCTCCTTCTGGTGCTCATCGCGGGTGTTTACTCCGCCGTCATCATGGCGGATTCTGGATCACTTACAGCCGGAACGGTTCAAAGTGCGAGAAACGATGAACGTGGAGCGACCCTCGCGGTTCACTCGGTGCTGGGTTTCTCGGGTGGATTCCTAGGGCCGTTGGTGGTTGGCCTGGTGCTGGATCTGGCGGGTGGACAGTCGTCTTATGTGGCCTGGGTGTTTGCCTGCATGGCGATTGCAGCCGGGTCACTGGTCGCGGTAATT
>CAJXWH010000078.1 GCA_913062915.1 uncultured Acidiferrobacteraceae bacterium
GTCCTTGATTCTGGTTTCTTCAGTGTGCTCGCGCTCGTGATGGGACAACTGGGGGGCATTGCATTGGCTGCACACCAGGTCGCTATCAACTACGCGACACTGGTTTACATGATTCCTGTGGGCTTATCCAGTGCGACCATGGTACGGGTTGGTCAGTCAATCGGTCGCCGGCAAGTGGCACAGGCTCGTTTCAGAGGATGCTTGGGTATTGTGACTGTGGTCGTTCTACTGATTCCGTTCTCAATCCTTGTGGCTTTAGCGCCAGAGTTCGTTATCCACATCTACACCCGAGATTCTGCCGTGGTGCCGGTTGCGGCCATACTGTTGGCAGTAGCCGTTTGGTTTATCGTGATGGACGGAGTGAAAATCGTAGGCGAGGGCGCACTGCGCGGTCTGAAAGAAATGACCAGCCCCATGGTGATTTCTCTGCTTTCGATTTGGCTGGTTGGATTTCCGGCGGCCTGGCTGCTCGGCATTTATTGGGACGTGGGACCCGCAGGATTGTGGTATGGCATGGTGCTGGGAATGGCCGTGGCGGCGTTGCTGATGAGTGTGCGTTTTCTGACCAGAGCAAACCACCTGTTGCGATCTCAGGTTGTCGCCGAAAGTGGCCGTTCGAACCCAGACTCTGCAGTGAATGGCTGACGTGAGGCCTCCATATTCAGAACCTCGGCGGCATATCCGTTAAGGACGTTTGGTGAGGTTACCCTGCACGATCCCGTGCAGGCCGGTAATCTCGACATTCAAGGCCTCATCGCCACGATTCCAGCGCACTTCATCTCCCGTCTTGTGTCCCATCAGGAGGCGAGCGATCGGTGATGCCCAGCTGATTCGTCCCGTTTCTAAGTCCGTTTCGTCTTCTCCCACCAAGGTGAACTGATAGGTGTCGTTGTCTTCACCCAGCAAGATAACTGTCACGCCGAACTGTACGGAATCGGGTGTTTCTGGCGTGTCGGTGGGGATCGCGCGCCGAAGGCGCTCTCGGTGATAGCGAAGATCCTGCTTGGTGCGCTCGATCTGGGAGGGCTTGTCAATCGATGGGGAGGTGTTTAAAGCTGTTAACTCCGTTTCCAACCGACGGATCTTGGCTTGCAGGCGTTCAAGACCCTCGCGGCTGATGTAGTTGGGCAGATCGCTGTGGATGCGTTCCGGTAACGCGTTGACCACATCGTCGCCGTCAGACTCTTTGACAAATGCTCGTGACATCTTACTGGCAAAGGCAGAGACAAAAAAGTAAGCAGTGATATTACTGAGAAAGGAAGACAGGATAGCAGGAAGGGGCAAAGAAAAAGAAATGCGGTGGATCGATGAGAATGTAGGAGGGGAGGAGACACGGGGATAGTTCTCATCGTCTCGATGCCACCGCACACCGCTTAAGTACCCCCGGTATTCAATGTATAGTCAGGTGAAGTTTTTTAAGCTATCAATCCTCCACTTTCAGGCTGTTGTCGGGCATCGCCGTGTTTCACGAAAAGACACGGTGGGCCGATGAGAGCACTGGAGGAGTCTCGTTCCGGAGGGTGCTCCCATCGTCACGATGCCACCGTTCACCGCTAAACTACCTCCGGAATCGTCGATTGTTCTGCTGACCACACATCAAGCTGATTTTTATCATGCGGTTTAAGATGACGCCTTTAAAACCGTTTCTATGGTCGACAGATAGTTTCGAACTTCTTTTTTCCCCTTGGCTGTACAGCGATAAGTTGTCCGCGGTTTGCGACCGATAAATTTCTTCTCGACCTTGACGAGTCCCTGATCTTCCAGTTTTTTCATATGCGTCGATAAATTACCCTTTGTCAGCGCTAGATCATCAAGCAGCGCGTTGAAATCGACGGGTCCCGAAGCAAACGACAAATGCGCCATGATTGCCAGCCGCACCCGATCAAACAGCATCGGGTGTACGTTCAAGAGGCCAGACGATTTCATCGCCTAACGCCTTATGCCGTCGACCCGCCTTGATTTTGGTATAAGTGAATCAACCTCCCTACAGAGAATGCGCTGATCACCGAAAATACAGCCAGCGGAATCAGCAATGAATCTGAGTGACTGAAAAACTGGAGTAGCGCGCCGCCGATGCAGGCTACGCCCAGTGCCACTGCGACTTTTGTTGGCAGGGTAAACAAACGCCCCTGCAATAGATAATCTCCCGTAAAAGCCATCAGCAGTGGAGCCACCCACTGCGACTTACCGGCAAGCAGAACCAGCGCCACGGCAAAAAACTTCATCAGAAGGTCAGACAGATAAGATACATGTCGTGCATATCGGAAGTTTCGCGCAATGTATGCGCCAAATTCCTCGCCGTTATGTCGGGCTGCCCGCCACAGTACAAAATAGAGTGCAGTGATCATACCCAACAGCATCAGTGCGACTATCCCAATGCCTGCAAGTCTTAGGTCGAGCGATTCATTGCCGAGCATCATGGCTCTGGAGATGACGTTATCGGAAAATATCTCGACAATCGCCAGCACCAGCGCTGCGCACAAAGCGCCGCCCTGTAGCAGCATGTTGGCGTTTAACGTGGTACCAAAGAGTCCAGCAGACTCCTGGCTAGCGCGTCGCTGTTCGATCTGATGCAGGACTCGTCTTAGAAGCGCGACATCGGCGATGGCCTGGCGGACATCCAGCGGATCATCGTTCATCAGATACTCCAATAACAAACCAGTTTGTGAAACAAACTAAAATATAGGATGCACCCCGGGGAGTGTCAAGGGTTGTTAAAGAGTTGACTGGCCCCACGAGGTGCCGAGGCCTGTTTTAAAACCCCAGCGGGAGCGAACAAATTTCTGATTCCATTCCGAAGCTGCAGCGAAGGTTACTTCCTCAATACGAAGGCTAATTTCCGTCACTGAGGATCAGGAGTTTTCCATCGATTTCTTGTTTATCCAAATAGGGAATATCGATGATCTCTTCGATGGTGAAACGGTGTTGCCGGGCACTTTGTTGCAGAAGGTCGGGCCAATCAATGTCTCTCCAGCCCCGCCCGTTGACTGTGGCAATGAGCAGGCCCGAGGGAAGGAGTCCGAGAAAAAGCTTGGCGAGGTCGAATGGTTGACTTAGTTTGTGGGAGAAGACGCCGACACACAGGATCGCTCCGTAAATCTGCGGCAGCTCGATGTCTTCAGAAAGATCGCATTCCCCGAGATGCCGATAGACGCCAAGCGCACGCGCCTTGTCGAGCATTTCAGGGGAAAGGTCTAGCCCGTCTATCACATGGTAGCCTTCAACCACCAATTGTTTGCCTACCAGACCGGTTCCGCACCCCATATCTAGAATGGGCGCAAAGCGATTGGGTACCCGCTGGCGAAGGACTTCGACGGCCTGCTCGGGGGCGACATAACCGAAATCCTCAATTAGTTCTCGGTCATAGTCCTCAGCCCAGTTCCGATAGACTTCTTTTTGTTGTTCACTGGGTAGATCGGCGTAATTGCGCGCCAGCCTAGGATCGATGCCCATGCGTCTGGATTCCGAACGAGAAGATTGAAATGCCGAACCATTGTAAAGCAGTGCCGGTTATCGATGTTGGCGCTCTCGCCGCGCCCGACAGCACAGCCTACGATCAACTGTGTTGTGACCTCGGCCACGCGTATTCCACGATGGGATTCGGCTACATCCGAAATCATGGTATTTCGAACGAATTGATCGCGGGAATGATCGAGGCGACCAAAACTTTCCATGCCCTTCCAATAGAAGTGAAGATGAAAATCGAACTGAATCTCAATCACCGCGGCTTTATCCCGATGAACAGCGCAACGGATGTGCGGTCGGAAATCGAAGCCGCGCAACGGCCGAACCAAAGCGAATCATTCATCATGATGCGGGAAGCGGATCCACAAGATCCGGACGTGTTGGCCGGTGTTTTTCTGGCAGGATCTAATCAATGGCCGGCGGATATGCCGGGCTTTCGCGAACGAGCAATGAAATACCACCATGTGCTATCGAGGCTTGCCAGCCAGTTGTTGCAGGCGCTTTGTAGGGCGATCGGTGCGGATTTTTTAGAACTTAAGGCCCACTTCGATTGTCCGACGACCTTTCTTCGTTTGCTGCACTATCCCGAAAGACAGCCAGATACACCGTTAGATTATTATGGTTCTGCACCCCACGTAGATTTTGGTTGCATCACGCTACTCACACAGGACCAGTGTGGATTGCAGGTGCAAGGGGCTGCGGGAGACTGGTTGCATGTGCCGCCTGTTTCAAACACTTTTGTGATGAATGTAGGTACG
The DNA here is from genome assembly GCA_913062915.1 of uncultured Acidiferrobacteraceae bacterium. Lineage (GTDB taxonomy): Bacteria > Pseudomonadota > Gammaproteobacteria > Arenicellales > UBA868 > CAJXWH01. The sequence goes on from CAJXWH010000078.1 coordinate 4,224, forward strand.
ATGCTAAGTCGTTGGAGTAACGGGGTTCTTCGGTCTACCGCCCATCGTGTGATAAATGAATCCGGCCGTAGTCGTTTTTCTGTCGCATTCTTCTATGATCCACATATGAATACCGAGATTGCACCGCTTAAGAGTTGTGTATCGAAAGATCATCCGGTATGTTTTGAGCCGGTGGTCTATCGTGATTTTGTACGCGACCAGTTGCAAGCCACCTACATTCACCATCAGTTACATGATGGTCAAGATACCTGAAGACAACCCCCGTGATTTGAATCGGAGGACTTTCCGGTTCTTCGAATAGGCTCGGTATATCTTTGGTCAAACAGACCCCGACAGGAGAGAAGGATGGGAAAATATTTTTCAAAGTACCGCGTGCTTACCTTTGATTGCTATGGCACGCTGATCGACTGGGAGAGAGGCATCTGGGATGCATTGCAACCCATTTTGACTGAAAACAACCGGCTGGATCTGACAAAAGCCTCGGCGTTGCAGCAGTTTGCTGCTCTTGAGTCTAATCAACAGGGCGCGTCGCCCACTATGCGTTATTCGAGTGTTCTGCAAACGGTTCACGCGCGATTTGCGTTTGATAATCAACTGGCGACGACCGATGAGATGAACGAGAAATTTGCGAAGTCGATAGCAGATTGGCCTTCGTTTCCTGATTCTTCGGACGCATTGTGTACCCTTCAAACAAAATACAAACTGGTGATTCTCTCGAACGTAGATCGGGCCGGGTTTGCTGCATCTAACCGGAAACTCGGTGTCGAATTCGATGCGATCTACACGGCCGAGGACATCGGCAGTTACAAACCAGATCTGCGCAACTTCAAATACATGTTACGTCACCTGAGTGCAGATTTTGGATTTGAGAAATGCGATGTCCTGCATGTGGCGCAGAGCCTTCACCACGATCATACGCCGGCGCGAAAAATGGAACTGGCGAATGTTTGGATCGATCGACAAAATATTTCCCGAGGGGCTACGGATTGGAAGGAAAGTAACTTCGGCGCGACCGCTCTGGTCGATGAAGTCCCGGAGACCGACTTTGTGTTTTATACGATGGAAGAATTCGCACGGGCGGCGGTCGGCTAAAAACATGCGTCGAATGATGCAACGCTTCACCGCGAGTTTTAAGTCGAACAGCAGGAAATGAGTCGATGAGCGGAAAGTTTTATTACGGCTACCGTATTGTTGCGGCGACCAGCGTCATTCAGATGATGTACCTTGGTTGTGTGTTTACGTTTGGCGTATTTTTCCCTGAATTTGAAGCCGAATTCGGGTGGTCACGCGCCACCATATCGGGCGCCTCCTCGCTGATGTTCCTGATGATGGGGGTTCTGGGAATTGTCATGGGTCGAGTGAACGATACGCTCGGCCCGAGGGTGTTGTTGACCGTCGCAACAGCTGTTTTTGCCATGGGCTATCTACTCATGTACCGCATGACAACCATCTGGGAGCTCTATCTGTTCTACGGATTATTGGGCGGACTTGGCATGGGGGCGCACGACGTAGTCACTTTGTCCACGGTGGCGCGGTGGTTTATCCGCCATCGCGGCCTGATGTCCGGTATCGTCAAAGCGGGCGCCGGGATCGGTCAGGTTCTTATTCCGCTGGCCGCCGCAGTTTTAGTGTCGATCTATGGTTGGCGGCAAGCGTGTCTACTGATTGGTGTGGTCACACTCGTGATCATGGTGCTGGCGGCTCAAGTAGTGCGCCGCGACCCAGCAGAGCTCGGCTTGCGTCCTCTTGGCGACGAGAAGCGGCCGGATCTCGAATCGGGCGCAGGTGAAGGGGGGCTGACATTTCAGCAGGCGGCGACTACACGACCGTTTTGGATCTTATGTCTTGCCAAACTCTCTGATTTCTTTTGCCTGCTTACTATAATGACACACATCATCCCCCATGGTATTGACCAGGGCCTTGCACCGGCGACGGCCGTCGCGGTGCTCTCACTCATCGGGGGGTGCAGTATTCTTGGCCGCATCCTGCTGGGTTCGGCCTTCGACCGCATCGGGGCCAAGCGCTCGCTCGGGACCTGTTTCTTGGTGTTGCTGGTGACTTTGATTTTACTTCAGGTATCGACAGATCCCCGTTTGCTGTTCGTGTTTGCGCCGATTTACGGGATTGCCCACGGCGGGTTTTTCGCCATCGCGTCACCGAGCGTCGCCCACTACTTTGGTATGCGATCTCACGGCACGATATTCGGCTTTGTTTTATTTTTTGGCACGCTGGGGGGGACCGTCGGGCCATTGCTCTCCGGGCGCATCTTCGATGTGACAGGGAGTTACGACATCGCCTTCATGATTCTGATTGGATTCGCCATTTTCGGGCTGTTGTTAACTGCAGCCTTGCGCCCAGTCAAGCCGGTGGACGGGTAAACAGGAAATTTTGAGTGCTGACCCGCCAGCAAATCTGACGCAGAGATCAAGGGTTAAGTTATTTAATTCGCAATGTAGGGGTAGAATTCCTTGATACCTCGTGTGACCCACCGGAGTGAGGCCCAGGCGTTGGCGCCGGGTCATCATCAAATGAACAAGCATCTCCCCAGAGTAATCTCAGACGAAGAAAGGGCGGTATTTTTGCGCGACGGCGTTGTTTGCCTTCGCGGTGTGTTTGATGATGAGTGGATCGAGCTTCTCAAAGCAGGGCTTCAAAAGAATCTCGAGGCGCCAGGGGCTCGTTCACGGATCTATGATCGCACCGATGATGGGCTTTTTTTTCTCTACGATTCGGACAACTGGCAGCAGATCCCAGAGTATGAAGAATTTGTTTATCAAAGTCCGTGCGCCCAGATTGCCGCTGAACTTTTGGAAGCCGAGTCCGTTCATTTTTTCTTCGAGGCGGTCTTCGTCCGTTCCCGTGGGGTGACCTTTCCTACCCCATGGCACCAGGATGAGCCCTATTGGTCTGTCGAAGGTATGGACACCGTCAGTATCTGGAAGCCGCTGGTTCCGGTGGAACGGCAAAGTGCGCTCGCATTTGTGCCGGGGTCTCATAGATGGCCAACCCGATATCGGCAGGCAGATTTCGCCGTACTGAATCCGGATGGCCAGGAAGGGGTCGACACGGTGTCATTTGAGGGAGATGACTGGGAGCCCTTTCCGGATATTGAATCAAATCGGGATAAATATGAAGTGGTCAGCTGGGAGATGGCACCGGGCGATTGCGTTGCTTTCAATGGGCGCATGATTCATGGGGGTTCCGGTGCATTGTCGCCCAATCGGGAGCTTCGAGTATTTAATACCCAGTGGCTGGGAGATGATGTTCGAGTTCGGTTTAAACCTCATGGCATGGATCCCGATCACAGTGACAAGATGCGATCGGGGGGTATGCAAACGGGCGATCGATTAAACAGCGACATCTACCCCCGCTTACCTGTGACTTGAGTCCACTGCCATCACGGCGTGAAGTTGGCATAGGCCGCCCGGTTTCCGAGTTGCCGCTGGCGCTCGCCGACCTCCATCTTTCTCTCTCTACAAATGACCGCGTTGCTTGCTGGTTGAAGCCCCTACCCGGGCCGGAATGGACCCCCGGGCGTGCAACGGATCTGGTTATTGGTGCCGGATTCACCCCAGCGGGTTCCGCCATCGTGGAGCATGCGGATGTTATGCTTGACATGATCCGGATCCATAGTCTTCCCGACATCGTGGCCGCCCAGATGCGTTTGTTAATCGTCGGCTTGAATCCTAGTCCATACTCTGCCGATCATTCGATCGGGTACGCTCGACCGGGCAATCGATTCTGGCCTGCGGCGCTTGCAGCCGGAATCGTCAGCGTAGACCGTGATCCGCGCCACGCGCTGCAGCATCATGGTCTTGGCATGACCGACCTGGTGCGACGCACCACCCAGCGGGCTGATGAATTGGATCGGGCTGAATTTGTATCAGGCTTCGAGCGAGTGGAACGATTGACAGCCTGGCTAAAGCCGCAGGCCGTTTGTTTCGTGGGGCTCGGTGGTTGGCGGGCTGTGGTCGATCGAAAAGCCTCATCGGGCGTGCAAGACCGCACACTTGGTGACCGGCCCGTTTATGTCATGCCCCATACCAGCGGCTTAAATGCCCATTGTCGGTTGGAAGACTTGGTCGCACACTTTCGTGCAGCCGCAGAACTTGCAGACAGAGCCTGATCGCACTCGAGGCCAGTTATCATGGTGGCAGGAAATTTTTTCGTTGCAGATGGTTTCTCTGGGGAAGGACATTTATTGTTTTTAATAAGTTGATGACGAACCGACGGTAGGCATGTGGTGAGAACAAACTTTTGATCCCCCTTCGAGACGACAATCCCACAACAATCCGGCCGCTTCTGACGGTGGCTCTCATTGTTGTCTGTGCGCTGACTTTTTTCTGGCAACTTTCTCTAGGCCGCGGTCAGGAGGCGGCGGTCTACGCTCTGGGGGTAATTCCCGCGGTGCTATTTGACGAAGCTCGGCTGGTGTCGGAACTTGAGTGGGTGGCACCGGCCCTGACGCCGATTACATCGATGTTTCTGCACGGAGGCATCCTCCATCTCGCCGGAAACATGCTGTATCTCTGGATTTTCGGCAACAACATCGAGGACGCCATGGGGCATGCCCGGTTCATCGTTTTCTATTTGCTGTGCGGTGTTGCAGCGGTTTTTGCCCAGGCACTGCCCGATACCAGCTCGACCATTCCAATGATCGGCGCGAGTGGCGCGATATCGGGTGTACTGGGTGCGTATTTGCTCCTCTATCCCCATGCCCGTGTGCTGGTCTTGATCCCGCTTGGTTTTTTTCTGCATACGATGCGCTTGAAAGCCGGCATTGTGCTCGGTATTTGGTTCGCGATGCAGGTTATCAGTTCGTTGGCGTCGGGAGATGGCCCGGGCGTAGCGTGGCACGCTCACATTGGCGGGTTCGTGGCGGGAATAGTTTTATTGCCAATCTTCAAACGTCGCGGGGTTCGATGGTTGCAAGCCGGTCGAAGCCGCAGCGCCTGGCACGACAAGACCCCTTGGCAGTAGGTGCATCGAATTCTGGCGCGGGCCATATCAGCGGCGGTTT
>CAJXWH010000079.1 GCA_913062915.1 uncultured Acidiferrobacteraceae bacterium
ATCCCCGCTGACGGCCGCGGACTCAGTGAAATGAGAGAAAATTAGACCCTCAGCAGGCCTCCCAAGCACCTGGCCGATGTTGATCACAACTGGCCGCTGCGGTCACGCAACTGAAAGCCGAGGAGCGGGCCTTCCATGTCCTTGACCAGCGCGAGGACCTTGAACCGCTCGCCCATCCCCGAGGCCATGGCCAACTGCTGAATCTCGCGGCTCACCTCGGTCCGCGAGCGGAGATCATCTGCCACCGCAGCGAGGTCGGTCAGCCCGAGCGACAGCAAAAACGCTTCCTGGCTCGAAAACCCGGCCAGTTCAAATCCGGCCGCGCAGCCCGCCGCGGCCAGCGCCGAGAAATCAACGTGGGCCGTGATGTCCTGCAGCCCCGGATACCAGAACGGGTCCGAATGGGCGCGGTGCCGGTAGTGACACCTCAAAGTGCCGACCGCACGGTCGCGGTGGTAGTACTCAGGCGCCGCATAACCGTAATCGATAATCAGTAATAGGCCGCGCCGAAGCCGCGCCGCGACCGCGGCCACCCAGGCACCGGCGCGGGGTGATCGCTCGCTGATATATCCCTCGGGCAACTGGTGGCGCTCGATGATCGAAGTTTCCGGGCCGCCGTCTTCCGGGGCCTCCCAGCTCCACTCGAACCCCGCTTTGCCGTGGCGGACCCGGGCATGCAACGGCCGCCCCGAGCGCACCTGGAAACGGGTCACCGGCAGGGCATCGACCACCTCGTTGGCCAACACCACGCCCGTCCAGTCGCGGGGCAAATCGTCCAGCCAGTTGCAGCGCGTCACCGCGTCCCCCAACCGGCCCGCCAGCAGAGCCTGCTGGCGGTCTTTGAGATCGGGGCTGGGCTCAAGCAATGCGTACTGATCCGGCAGGGCGTCAAGCGCCGCCAGTTCTTCCAGCAAAACGGCAGCCAGGGCGCCCGTGCCAGGCCCCACTTCGAGGACCCCGCCCGTGCCGAGGCGCTGCAGTACTTCTGCCAGCTGCCGGGCCAGACAGCGGCCGAACAGTGGACCGAGCTCCGGGGCGGTGACAAAATCTCCCGCCGGGCCGAACTTGCGGGCGCCCGCAGCGTAATACCCGAGACCCGGGGCGTACAGCACATGATCCATGTAGCGGTCGAAGGGCAGCGCGCCACCCGCCTTTTCGATGTGTTCGCGCACCCTCGCCGTCACGCGGGCAGAATGTGCCCGCGCATCGGCAGCGGGAATCGGCAGTTCGAGGTCGGTCGGGTCGGCCGCGTGGAGTGATGACACAGCAGTGTGCCTCGGTGTTACGCTGTTGATACCATGGCGATTCTAGCGGGCACTGCCAACCTTCAACACGATGCCGTCCAATCCCATACATGCTGAACCGGTCGCCCTGGTTACGGGCGGTGCCCGCCGAATCGGCGCGGCCATCGTCCGCGCCCTGCACGCTGAGGGCATGAAGGTCGTGGTTCATTACCGGGCGTCCGCAGCCGAGGCCCGGGCGCTCGAAGCGGAACTCGAAAACACCCGCGCCGGCTCCGTTGTACTGGCGAGCGGCGATCTTTGTGATGCGGCGACCCCCTCAGCGCTGATTCAAACGGCCACTCGACATTTCGGCCGGCTGGATCTTCTTGTTAATAATGCGTCGAGCTTTTACCCGACACCGCTCGGCAAAACGTCCGCCGCCCAATTTGATGATCTGATCGGCACCAACCTTAAAGCGCCCTATTTCCTGGCGCAGGCGGCGGCTGACGCCTTAACGAGCGCCCAGGGCGCCATCATCAACATCGCCGACTTGTACGCAGACCGGCCAATGAAATCCTACCCCGTGTACAGCACCGCCAAAGCCGCCCTGGTGTCTCTGACCCGATCCCTGGCCCGCGAACTGGCACCCGCCGTGCGGGTCAATGCAATCGCCCCGGGTGTTATTCTGTGGCCCGAGGGCGACAGCAACGAACACGCGCAGCACCGGATCATCGCCCGTACACCGCTCGAGCGCATGGGAACACCCGCCGACATCCAAAGCGCTGTGCTTTTTCTTGCCCGTGACGCGAAGTTCGTCACTGGGCAGGTGCTTTACATCGACGGCGGCCGTTCGATCGTCGCCTGAATCAAGTCAGATCGAGCCCGTCCACGACCGACAACGCTTCCTGGCGCGAACCCAGTCGTAGCCAGATGTCGGCAAAGGATTCGCCCGTCACCGGATGGGGCGCCGCGGGCAGCAGATCGGCGAGCGGCTTCAGGATGTAGGCATGCTCGAATATTTCCCGGCGCGGCACATCGAGTCCCTGGTCGTGGAAAACGGCGTCGTCATACAGCAACAGATCAAGGTCCAGGCTTCTCGACCCGCTGCGGTTCTCTCCTATTTTGCGCCCTTGCAGGTTTTCGATGGCCTGAATCTTCGCCCGCACCGCACGAACATCAAGCGGGGTCTCAAAAACCACCACGAGATTATAAAAAGGCGGTCCATCGAAGCCGTACGCAGCGCTTTCATAGACCGGCGAGCGCAATAACTCCCCGAAGGTTTTGCCGAGAGCCGCGAGCGCATCCTTTACATTGCGCTCGCGCTCGAGATTGCTGCCGATGCTGACGGCAACCCGCGCCATTTAGCGGCTGCCGCGCTCGATCACGACCCCGACATCGGTCGCGCCGGTGACCGCTCCGCGCTTGTTGACTCGAACCTTGCACCACGGCGCGCCGAATTCTTCGAGCAAAATTTCGGCCACCCCCTGGGCGAGGGTCTCAACCAGGTTGGCGCGGGTTTCCTGCGCATAAGCGGTGACCCGTTTGGCGACTTCTCGGTAGCTCAAGGTCTCTTCAATTGTCCCGCTCTGGGCCGCGGCTGTCGTATCGAAGCCGATGTCGAGATCGAAAATCAGCGTCTGGGTAATGCGCCGCTCCCATTCCCAGATGCCGATCACACATTCGACCTTAAGTCCGTGTAAGAAAATGATGTCCACGCTGGATCGTATCGAGTCGAGTCTCGCCACCAGTTTATACTCCCTGTCGCATCCCCTGCACTGCTACCGCGAATGCTCTACTGGTTGTTGCCTGCCGCCGGATACCTGATCGGCTCTGTGTCGAGCGCGATCGTGGTGTCGGCCCTCTTGCGACTGCCGGACCCGCGCACCTCGGGTTCGCGCAACCCCGGCGCCACCAACGTACTTCGTCTCGGCAGCAAGCTCGGCGGACTGTTGACCCTGGCCGGGGACATCGCCAAGGGCCTGCTGCCGGTCCTGGCGGTGAGCTGCTGGATTTCAGATCACGCCTTGCTGCTGGCAGCGACCGGGCTCGGCGCTTTCCTCGGCCACCTGTTCCCGCTCTACTTCAAGTTCACGGGCGGCAAGGGGGTCGCGACAGCCTTGGGGGTGGTCCTGGCCATCCATCCGCTGGTCGCCCTGATACAGATCGCGACCTGGTTGCTGGTGGCGCTGGTGTTCCGGTACTCGTCGCTGGCGGCTCTCGTCACGGCAGCGGCAACCCCGCTCTACCTGTGGCTTGCTGGCGATGAGACATCATTCATCGTGCTCGGCGCAGTGCTCGCAGTGCTGCTCTTCTGGCGCCACCGGCAGAACATCGAACGCCTGATCGCGCGCACCGAATCGAAAATCCGACTCGGTCGCTGAAGCGCTGCTGGTTAATCGATCGGCAACAGCTCGGTGAGTGGCCAGCGCGGTCGAACCGAAAATCCCGGGCCATCTCGTTGCCCGCCAGCGAGACGCACCCACCCGGCATAGGCAATCATCGCGCCGTTGTCGGTGCAAAACGCGGGCCGCGGGTAATACAAACCAAACCCCCGGGACGTGGCTAACGTCGCGAGTCGTTTGCGCAACTCTTCATTGGCGCCGACCCCGCCTGCGATCACCAGGCGCTGGCGGCGTGTCTTCTCGAGCGCCCGGGTGCACTTGATGACGAGCGTGTCGATGGCCGCATCCTGGAACGCCCAGGCAACATCGGCGATTGTTCGCTCATCGAGTTCGATACCTGCCACCGTATTGCGGGCGTAGGTTTTAAGCCCACTGAAACTGAAATCAAGGCCGGGGCGATCGGTCATCGGTCGTGGGAAACGATAGCGCTCCGGCGTACCGTGCTGGGCAGCGGCCGCAATTGCAGGACCCCCGGGGTAACCGAGCCCCAAAAGCTTCGCGGTCTTGTCAAAGGCTTCGCCGACCGCATCATCCCGGGTCGTTCCGAGCAACTGATAGCGGCCGACCCCGTGCACATCGACCAACTGCGAGTGTCCGCCTGAAACGAGCAGCGCCAAAAAGGGAAAGTCAGGTTTGTCTTCTTCAAGCATCGGCGCAAGGAGATGCCCTTCCATGTGGTGGATACCAGCGGCCGGGACTTCCCAGCCAAAAGCCAGGCTGCGGCCCAGCGCCACCCCGACCAGGAGCGCCCCCGCCAGACCCGGGCCCGCGGTATACGCGACCGCGTCGGCATAGCGGCCACCGGCCTCGTCGAGGACCGCACCAACCAGTGGCATCAGCAGTCGGATGTGGTCGCGGGCGGCGAGCTCGGGCACAACGCCCCCGTAAGGCTGGTGGGTCTCGACCTGCGAGGCCAGCTTATGGGCGAGTAACCCTCGCTCGTCGTCGTAGACCGCAACACCGGTGTCGTCACAGGATGTTTCGATGCCGAGAACTCTCACAAAATCAACTCCCTCCAAAAGATGTACCAACAAAAAAGCCCCCGCCGGCGCCCTTACGGTCATACATAGCGGGGCGCGAGGGGCAAAATGCGGCGGTCCAGATTATAAAGTGCCCTACCCTTGCGCCGTGTACTTCTCGTTGATAAACGGCTAGAATTCGCGGCCCTTTACACCGCAGAACGAGAGGGTTGCCAGATACATGCCCAGTGTTAAAGTCCGCCAGGACGAGCCGTTCGATGTCATCTTGAGGCGCTTTCGCCGCGCCTGTGAAAAAGCCGGCGTCTTTACCGAGTCCCGCCGCCGCGAGCATTACGAAAAACCCACCACCGTGCGCAAACGTGCCGGCGCTGCTGCTGTGAAGCGCGAAAAAAAGCGCGCTGCGCGTCAGGACCCGCGCCGCTCGCGCGCGTACTGATCTCACCCCGCCTGCCAAGCATTGCCGCCAGCTGTGTCGCTGCGCGAACAGATCACCGCTGACATGAAAGAGGCCATGCGGGCCCGGGATACCACCCGGCTCGAGGCCGTGCGGCTGTTGCGTGCTGCCATCCAGCGCCGCGAAGTCGATGAGCAGATAGAACTCGCCGATGACGAAGTTCTGTCCGTAATCCAGAAGATGATCAAGCAAGGCCGCGATTCGATCGAACAATTCGAAAAAGGCGATCGCCAGGATCTTGTTGAAAAAGAGACGGCGATGCTGACTGTGCTCGAACCCTATCTCCCCGATGCCCTCAGTGACGAGGACCTGACAGCCCTGATTGCCGAGGCACTGACCCACACCAATGCCGAATCCATGCGCGACATGGGCCAAGTCATGGGCTGGCTGAAACCCAAACTGCAAGGAAGAGCCGACATGGCTGCCGTAAGCGCAGCCGTTCGAGAGCAACTCAACCGCTGAGCCACCATCCGCCCCAGCGGGCCCTAGATTGCATGCATCGTCAGTCGACCTGGCGCCGAGCGAGATAGGCGAGGTAGAGCGCAAACGTCAGGAGCAACAGCGCAACGCCCTGATGCGCTGCCGCCAGCACCACGGGCACGTGCAGCAGCAAGGTGGCGATACCGAGCAAACCCTGCGCTGTGGCGGTCAATAAGAGCAAGACCAGCGCCAGGCGGTGCCGTCCCAAAACCACATCACCCCACGCCCGCAGGGCAAAGATCCACAGCATGAGATAGGTGACCACCCCGATATAGCGGTGATTGAACTGCACTGCGGGGATGTTGTCGAAGAAATTGCGCCACACGGGGTCGAGCGCAAAATACCCAGGCGGCACGAACTGCCCGGCCATTAACGGGAACGTATTGAACGCAAACCCAGCTTTGAGGCCCGCCACGAAGCCACCCGACAACAGGGTTAAAAAAATGAGCAACGCGGCTGCAATCGCAGATCCGCCGACGGCCGAAGGCCCAGCTCGATCATCTTTTCGCGACACCAGGGGGAACGCCACCCAAAGGATGTAGCTATAGATAACGACCGCCGCCACCAAATGAGCGGTCAACCGATACTGGCTGACGTGGGGTAAATCAACCAGGCCGCTTTGTACCATGTACCAACCGAGCAGTCCCTGCAGGCCGCCGAGAACGAGCATAAAAAGATAGCGGGGAACCGCCCGGTTCTCGATCCGCCGCCGGAAATACAGATAAAGAAACGGCAACACGAAGACCACACCGATGCCCCGGCCGAGCATCCGGTGGGCGTATTCAAAATAAAAAATCGTCTTGAACTCGGCGATGATCATGCCGCGATTGACCTTCGCGTATTCGGGCGTCGCCCGGTAGTGATCGAATTCCGCCTGCCAGTCGGCTTCGCTGAAAGGTGGGATCACGCCTGCGAGCGGTTCCCAGTGCACCATCGAGAGCCCGGAACCCGTCAGCCGCGTGACCCCGCCGAGCACCACCATGGCAAATATCAGCAGGGCACAGACGAGCAGCCACGTTCCAACAATCCGCTCGCTGCCTGGGCGAATGACCCGGGACGACGTGGATGCACCAGTGGTTGCGAAGCTCACAAGGAAAAACAATGCGGAAACATCGGCGGCTAAATTCTAACCGCCCTGCAGGTCCTCCGGGAAGCCGCTTGGGAGAGGCAAATCGAGTGCTACACTGTTAGGCAACCGCACGGGGATGGGCTGATGAGCGGCAAAATACCGCAAGATTTTATCGATGAACTTCTCACCCGGGTCGACATCGTCGAAGTGATCGACCGGCGGGTACCCCTCAAAAAAGCCGGCCGGGACTTCACGGCACGCTGCCCGTTCCACGACGAGCGCACCCCCTCGTTTACGGTGTCGCCGACCAAACAGTTCTACCACTGCTTTGGCTGCGGTGCTAACGGGTCTGCAATCAGTTTCCTAATGAATTTTGCACATCTTGAATTTCGAGACGCAGTGGAAGAACTCGCAATGTCCGTGGGCCTCGACGTGCCCACCGGCGAGCATCCGTCGCCGCGAAATCAGGACGCGCCGCGTCTTTTGCAACTTGTCGCCGATGCCAACCGGTGGTTCAAGGAGCAGTTGCGCCAGCATGCAGATGCCGCCGAAGCCATCGCCTATCTCAAGAACCGCGGCATCACCGGTGAAATCGCGGCACGTTTCGAGCTCGGCTTTGCCCCGGATGGCTGGGAGAACCTTACCGCAACCGCCGCCGGGCAACCCGAGCGACTGGCCCTCCTGGTCAAAGCAGGGCTTGTCGCGAACCGCGACAAAGGCGGGCATTACGATCGCTTTCGCTCACGCATCATCTTCCCGATCCACGACGGCCGCGGCCGGGTGATCGGCTTTGGCGGACGCATTCTAGGCGACGGCGAACCGAAGTATCTGAACTCACCTGAGACGCCGGTCTTTCACAAAGGCGCGGAGCTTTACAACCTGCACCGCGCCCGTGCCGCTATTGCCAAAGAGAGTTTTTCGTTCGTTGTCGAGGGATACACCGACGTGCTGTCCCTTACCCAACATGGAATCGACAACGCCGTTGCCACTCTCGGCACCGCCACGACTACGATTCACCTGCAACGGCTGTTTCGACTCGCACCCAGCGTGGTGTTCTGCTTTGACGGCGACCGGGCTGGGCGCGACGCCGCCTGGAAAGCGCTCGAGACTGCCCTGCCAGAAATGGAAGGCGGCTGCCAGGCAAGCTTCCTGTTCCTGCCGGACGGCGAAGACCCCGATTCTCTGGTCCAAAAACATGGGGCCGACGCGCTGCGCGAACGGGCCAAGGAAGCAACACCGCTGCCCGACTTCCTGTTCGACACCCTGCTGAAGCAAACTGACCTCGAACGCATGGATGGGCGCGCGCGACTCGCCGAACTCGCCCGCCCGCTCCTCGGTAGCATGCCGGATGGCCCGCTGCGGGAACTGATGCAGGCTCGACTGGTGGAACTCTCCGGTGTTCGCCGTCACGCCGCCTACCCAGCGACACCGCGCGCCGGCAAAAAGGCCGACCAGCGGCTGTCGCCACTTGCCACAGCGGTCAGCCTCCTGGTTCAGCATCCACAACTCGCCAAAGAAGCAGCGCTGCCCGAGCACCTTGCCTTTGGGGACGAGACAGCCGATACCGGGAGGCGACTCCTTAGCGAAGTCCATGCCATTGCCAGTGAACATCCGGACATCTCGAGCGCAGCCCTGGTTGAGCGCTTTCGCGACCAGGACAACTTTCGCACGCTTGAAAAACTGGCCGCCCGGAACCACCTTTTAGAGGCGGCCGACGTCACCTCGTTTTACCGCGAAACCATAGACACAATTGAGCAGCAAACGGTAAGTTCGGCCATCACCGAGCTCCTTCGCCGCTCGAGTAAATCGGGCCTCGATCAGGCCAGCAAGGCGGAGCTGGCCACACTCTACAGTCGCCGTGAAATCCTCCGCGCTGGCCGAGAAAGCGCCTGAACTTGGGAGAAATTGGGCGTCGTTATGGTATAATTGATCGGTTGTATCGATTTCTCCCGCCACACCGACACAAGGAAAACACGAACGCCGATGGATATCCAAACTCAGCAGACTGAACTCAAGCGCCTCATCATCAAAGGCAAGGACCAAGGGTTCCTTACGTACAGCGAGATCAACGACCACTTGCCGGAAGGCATGAACGATACCGATCAGATCGAGACGGTGGTGAACATGATCAACGACATGGGTATCGATGTCTTGGATAGCGCACCGGACCCCGACTCGTTGCTCCTCAAAACCACTAATGACGAGGAAGAGGTGGTCGAAGAAGCAGAAGCAGTTCTCACCAGTGCGGTCGAGAGCGAGTTCGGGCGTACCACGGATCCGGTGCGCATGTACATGCGTGAGATGGGTAGCGTCGATCTCCTAACCCGGCAGGATGAAATCAATCTCGCCAAGCGCATCGAAGACGGCATCCGCCAGAGCATCTCGGCGATCGCAACCTGCCCGCTCGTCATTGAGGAGGTGATTCGCCTCGGTGATCGATT
>CAJXWH010000080.1 GCA_913062915.1 uncultured Acidiferrobacteraceae bacterium
GGCGATCACTGGTTACGCCTGGTCATCGCACTGGTCTACTTTGGGTTGCTGTTTTATCTGGTGAGGATTCTGGTTGGTCTTGCGCTGATCGTGCAGTTTGTGCTCGTTGCATTTGTGGGCGAGGCCAACCGCAGACTTCTTGACTTCACCGCTGATCTTCACCGCTTCAGTTATCACGTTCTTCAGTTCGTGACCTGGAACTCAGATGACCGACCGTTTCCATTTTCGGATTGGCCGGGTCCAGAGAACCAGCACCCCGTACAGTCCGACCCCTGAGCGGCCGGTCCCGCTCCAAAGTAAGGTTTCGACGGCTTTCCCATGCAGCCACGCTATCACCCTGGTGAAATCGAAGGGCCGGTGCAGGCGTACTGGGAAAAGAACCACAGCTTCGAGGTCACAGAAGAGCCGGGCCGGGAAAAATTTTACTGCTTGTCGATGCTGCCGTACCCATCAGGCCATCTGCACATGGGCCATGTTCGCAATTACACCATCGGCGACGTAATGAGCCGGTACCAGCGGATGCGGGGCCGGAACGTGATGCAGCCGATGGGGTGGGATGCTTTTGGGTTGCCAGCGGAAAATGCCGCGATCCAGAGACAAGTGCCGCCCGCAAAATGGACCTATCAGAACATCGAGCACATGCGCGATCAGTTGAAGCGCATGGGATTTGGTTACGATTGGAACCGAGAGGTCACGACCTGCCGGCCGGAATACTACCGCTGGGAGCAGTGGTTTTTTACCCGTTTGATTGAGAAGGGGCTTGCCTACCGGCGTAACGCGCTCGTCAACTGGGATCCTGTAGACCAGACCGTGTTGGCCAATGAGCAGGTGATCGACGGCAAAGGATGGCGATCAGGCGCGGTGGTAGAAAGGCGCGAGATTCCACAATGGTTCATTCGAATTACAGCCTACGCGGACGAGTTGCTCAACGAACTCGATTTGCTGGAGGGCTGGCCGGATTCGGTGAAGACCATGCAGCGAAACTGGATCGGCCGTTCCGAAGGGTTAGAGATTGATTTCGAGTTGGCGGGAGGAAGCGGTCAGCCCCTTCGAATTTTTACCACCCGTCCCGACACACTCTACGGCGCAACCTTCATGGCCGTGTCGGCAGACCACCCGCTGGCCCAGGCAGCCGCTGCTCGTGACTCATCTATTTCGAACTTCGTGGCGTCTTGCCATAGCGGCGGCGCGAGTGAAGCCGAGTTGGAGTCGATGGAAAAACAAGGGATGCCGCTTGGAGTCGATGCGATCAATCCCTTAAGTGGAGAGAAGATCCCCGTTTGGGTGGCGAACTTTGTACTGATTGGGTATGGCACGGGGGCGATCATGGCAGTACCGGCACACGATGAGCGTGACCATGAATTTGCGATTCGCTACGGCCTTCCGATTCGACAGGTGATCGCACCAGCGACAGGGGAATCGGTTGATGTGCAGGCCCAGGCATGGGTCGACAAGGAGGATACGGTCACAATCAACTCGGGTGAGTTTTCTGGCCTTGACTACCAAGCCTTTTTTGACCGGGTGGCTGATTTTGCCGAACAACGAGGTATTGGTCGGCGCCAGGTGAACTACCGTCTTCGCGACTGGGGCGTTTCAAGGCAACGATATTGGGGTTGTCCTGTTCCAGTGATCCACTGTTCGGCTTGTGGTGCGGTGCCTGTGCCGGATGACCAATTGCCCGTGCTGTTACCTGAAGATGTGACATTCATGGGGGTGCAGTCGCCACTCAAGAGCTTGCCGGAGTGGCGCAGTGCCCAGTGCCCGAAATGCGGCGCTATGGGTGAGCGCGAGACGGACACCTTCGATACTTTCGTCGAGTCCAGCTGGTACTACGCCCGTTACTGTACACCCGGGGCTGAGTCCATGTTGGACGAACGGGCAAACTACTGGCTGCCCGTGGATCATTACATTGGCGGGATTGAACATGCGGTATTGCATCTCCTGTATTTTCGTTTTTGGCACAAACTGATGCGGGATGTCGGGCTGGTTGGATGTAGCGAACCGACGGTAAATCTGCTCTGCCAGGGCATGGTACTGGCCAAAGCCTACTACCGAGACACTGAGGAAGAGGGCCGAATCTGGATCCGACCGGACGAAGTCGAATTCCAGCAAGACCCCAACGGACAAGAACCAATGCCAGTCTGGCGTGCAGATGGCCGGGCTGTGGAGGCGACGGGCTGGACCACCATGTCCAAATCGAAGAATAATGGTGCCGATCCGCAAGATCTGATCGACCGCTACGGTGCAGATACGGTGCGGTTGTTTGCCATGTTTGCATCGCCGCCGGATCAGGCGCTTGAATGGAATGATGATGCTGTTGCGGGTTCACAGCGTTTCTTACGACGGTTGTGGGCGCTGGTGCATCGCCACCACCCGTTGCCAACTGCCCCGGCCACCGATTTCTCAACCGCCGATGATGAAACGAAGGCGCTACGACACCAGCTGCATACGATCTTGCAGCGAATTCAACGCGACATGGAGCGACACCAGTACAACACGGTCGTTGCGGCCTGCATGGAACTTGTGAATGCACTGGATCGGTTCGATGTGGCGGAATCCCCGCAGCGCCAAGCGGCGCTGCGTGAAGCACTTGATGTGTTGGTCCGTGTCCTTGCTCCTGTCACACCGCACATTTGCCATGCGCTCTGGGAGGTGCTGGCGATGGACGGGGAACTGCTCGACGCCACCTGGCCTGTTGTTGACCCGCTGGCATTGAAACGCGAGCAGGTCCAACTGGTGGTCCAGATCAACGGGAAACTTCGAGCGGAAATCGAGGTGGCAGCGGACGCCAAAGACAAAGAAATCCAAGTCATCGCTCTGGCTGATCCTCGCGTATCCCGGCACATTGGAAATGCCGCGGTTCGAAAATTCGTGATTGTGCCCGGTCGACTCGTGAACATCGTCGTGTGACGGTCATAGTGGTCTGAACTCAACTGCCTGAATGATCGCCAGCAATAAACTGAGGCACAGGGGATTTGCCACGCTGGTTATTATGCTTGCCGTGCTGTTTTTTTCGGGTTGCGGATTTCATCTTCGAGGACAGGTCCTCTTGCCTGGCGTTATGGTCGAGCCTCACCTCGACGGCAGTGATCTCGAGTTAATTCGTCGGTTGGAAAAAGAGTTACGTGCCCGCGGTGCACACCCGGTGGCGGATGCGGCAGGTGCCAGTGCGGTAATCGAATTGTTGCGGGTCGCCTACCTGCGTGAAGTGGGGACGCTCGATCTCCGTGGCACAGTAACAGGGTATGTCTTGAAATATGAAGTTGTTTACCGGGTGCTCGGCTCCGATCTCGAGGTACTTGTGGATGACACGCGCATCACTTTAAGCCGCAACCTAGATTACGATCGCGGTCAAGTGTTGCAACTGGAGCAGGACGAGACACTGTTGCGGAACGAACTGGTTGATGAAGTCGTGAGGAGAATCCTGACGAGACTGATGACTTTGTCGGCAAAGCGCCCTGCCCGTATCCCCGCCGGTGTCCGGTGGCTATATTTTGTCGAATCGTTCGCGTGATGCCGCTTCTGGAGCAATCTGATTTTGAAGGCAACGTGACGTGCGTTTGACCCCCGCCGCGTTGCTCTCGCACCTCGAGAAGGGGTGCGATCGCGCCTACCTGTTGTTCGGGCCGGAATCGCTGTTGGTCGATGAAGGGTGTGCCAGGCTCCGTCAGGCGGCCCGCACACAAGGCGTGGACGAAATACTGCGCTTCACCGCCGGTGTAGATCTTGACTGGCAGCAGTTGCACGAGAGCACGCGATCACTGGCGCTGTTTGCGAGTCGGCGCATGATCGAAGTACGGTTGCCGACAAGCAAACCCGGCCCGATGGGAGCCAAAACGCTGGTTTCTTTACTTGAAGAAGACCGCGACGACATCATTCTCGTGGTGCTGGCGGGCCGAATCGACAAGCGGACACAGGCAGCGAGCTGGTTCAAGATGCTGGAGCGAAAGGGCACGGTGGTCGAAGCCGCGGCTGTGCCCACGGGAAAATTACCCCGTTGGATCGAGGCGCGGTTGTTGGCCCGGGGGCTTCGTCCAGAATCCGGAGTGGCAAAGCGGCTGGCGTTTTATGTCGAAGGCAATCTACGGGCGGCAGCACAGGAAATCGACAAGCTGGCCTTGCTGCTGCCACCCGGCCAGGCGTTGACCGATGAGGTACTCGAGAGGAGTATTTCTGACCAGGCCAGGTTCAGCGTGTATCAGTTCGTCGACAGTTGCTTGCAAGGCGTTTTCGAGCGCGCGTTGCGGATGCTGACGACCCTGCGACGCGACGGCACCGAGCCGGTGCTGGTGATCTGGGCGCTGGCTCGCGAGGCCCGCCAACTGGTTGAGATGGCGGCGCAGATCGACGGCGGGCAATCCCGGCAAACTGTATTCCGACGCCACCAGGTCTGGTCCACCCGCAGCGCCTGTGTGGGGGCCGCATTGGAACGCCATACCGGGACGTACTGGTGCCATCTATTGGCGCATCTTGCCGAGGTCGATCAGGCCGCCAAAGGCCGACGCGCAACTGTTGGCTCGCCGTGGGACCAGTTGGAGCGGGTCGCTTTGTCGATTTGTGGTATAAATACTGGTTCTGGATTGTCCTTATAACTTATTGAAAAAATGAATAAAGTAGTCCAGTCGGAAGCCGAGACGGCGGTCGACCTCAAACGACTCGGGCGGGCCGCACGGGCGGCCTCGAAGATTTTGGCGAACGCCCCGACCGGCCAGAAGAACGAATTGCTACGGGCTGTGGCCAAGATCCTTCGCGCGCGTTCTGACACGATCCTCCGTGAAAACGCAATCGATCTTGAATTCGCGGCGCGCGACGGCTTGCAAGGGCCGCTGCTGGACCGGCTCGAGCTCACCCCTGAACGGGTCGACGCGATGGCCGACGGTCTCATCCAGGTTGCCGGGTTGCCGGACCCGGTCGGCGAGGTGTCAGGCTTGCGAAGACAACCCTCGGGTATCGAAGTCGGTCGTATGCGGGTGCCGCTGGGGGTCATCGGGATTATTTACGAGTCGCGACCGAACGTGACGGCGGATGCGGCGGCGCTTTGTCTTAAATCGGGCAACGCCTCGATTCTGCGCGGCGGTTCCGAAGCCTTGCGCTCCAACCTTGCGATTGCGGCGTGTATTCGCGACGCTCTGGCCGAGACCGGTTTGCCGAGCGAATGTGTGCAAGTGGTCGACACGGCTGATCGGGCAGCCGTCGGTGCGTTATTACAATTGACAGAGGATATCGATGTGATTGTGCCCCGGGGCGGTCGCGGCTTGATCGAACGGGTCATCAGCGAATCCCGGATTCCGGTGATTCGCCATCTTGACGGCAATTGCCATGTCTTCGTCGACAAAGCGGCCGACATCGACAAAGCGGTGGCGGTGGCCTACAACGCGAAATGCCGTCGTTACGGAATCTGCGGTGCCATGGAAACCCTGCTGGTGTCAGAAAAGATTGCGGCGCCAGTACTGGAACAGCTCGGGCCAATGTATGAGGCCGCTGGCGTAGAAATTCGCGGTTGTGCCCGTACCCGGGAACTGATATCTGGGGCAGTGACGGCAACTGAGGAAGACTGGTATACCGAGTACCTCGCGCCTGTCCTGGCGGTCCGAATTGTGACCAGCCTCGACGAGGCAATCGAGCATATTCACGAGTACGGGTCGGGACATACCGATTCGATCATTACCGAAGATCTTTCGGCCAGCCGCCGGTTTTTACGTGAAGTAGATTCGAGTTCCGTGATGGTGAATGCTTCAACCCAGTTTGCGGATGGATTCGAATACGGGCTCGGAGCCGAAATCGGGATCAGCACCGATAAGCTGCATGTACGGGGTCCGGTGGGCCTTGAAGGATTGACCACGCAAAAGTTTATAGTCATCGGTGACGGCAGCGTTCGATCCTGATTCGTTGGAGACTTCCCCGGTCTCTGATGCTCCAATGGTGGGCGTGTTTGGCGGCACCTTCGATCCCATCCACTTCGGGCATCTGCAAACCGTGTCTGCGGTTAAGGCGCAGCTCGCGTTGCCCCGGATCTTGATTGTCCCCGCCTATATTCCGCCGCACCGACCGCCTCCTGTCGCGGCACCGGAACATCGATTGTCAATGGTTCAGTTGGCTGTTGAAAAAATGCCGGCTTTCGAGTGCGATGATCGCGAAATTCGCCGGGGCGGTGTTTCTTATACGGTGTTGACTGTGCACGAACTGCGCCAGGAGTTTGACCAGAAACCGTTGTGTCTGATCGTAGGCCTGGATTCGTTTCTGGATTTGCCCCACTGGCACCGCTGGACCGAGATCCTTGAAAGTGCCCACATCGTCGTCATGCATCGCCCCGGTTGGGCTTTGCCGTCCACGCGACCGGATTGGTGGCGCGATGCTGCGCAAGACGATCCCGACCTATTGCACCAACAACCGGGGGGTTGCGTGTATTGCACGTCGGTTCCCGCCATCGACCTGACTTCAACCGGGATTCGTAAACGATTGGCAGGTACCGCCCATGTCAAAGACGCTTTGCCGCCCAGCGTGCTCGACTACATTCGGACCCATCGACTCTATGGGTGACGACGGCACCCGCACGCCGCCTGCGTCCGCGGGCGTTCTGCGTCTGATCCTCGACGCGTTGGACGAAGCCAAGGCCGAAGACATTCGCCAGCTCGATGTTCGAAAACTGACGGATATTACGGATTTCATGGTCATTGCCAGCGGCACCTCCCACCGGCATGTGCATGCGATGGCAGAACGGGTCCGCGAAGCCGCCCGCCAAAAACAGTTGCGCCCGATTGGGATCGAGGGCGAGGCAGAGAATGACTGGATCCTGATGGATTACGCTGATGTGGTGGTGCATCTGATGATGCCCCAGGTGCGGGAGTTCTATAGTCTTGAGCGGCTGTGGAATGATCATCTGGGCGAAGCAGTACAGCACCGACGCGACACGCTCTCGGATTCCTGACCCCTATGCACTTGTGTCTGATCGCAGTGGGAGAGCGGGTTCCCGCCTGGGTAGCGCAGGGATTCGAAGAATACGCGCGACGCCTGCGCCGACCGTGGACACTCAAACTCAAGGAAATTCCCGCCGAGCGGCGCAGCCGCAATGCAGACATCGCCGGACTCGTTCGGGCAGAAGGGGAACGATTATTGGCTGCAGTGCCCACCGGTTGGCGCGTGGTCGCGCTCGATCCAACGGGCCACCAATGCGACACCGAGACACTGGCCCGGCATCTCGGGCGCTGGACCGATGAGGCTCAAAACGCCGCTTTGCTCGTAGGGGGTCCTGATGGGCTTTCGGCTGACGTACTCGAAAAAGTGAATGAGGTCTGGGCTTTGTCTGCGTTGACACTCGCACACTCGGTGGTTCGGGTGGTGGTGGCCGAACAGGTTTACCGCGCGTTCAGTATTGTTCACGGACTGCCCTATCACCGTGGTGCCCGGTAATTTGTAGGCGTGAGCCGTTGGCGTGGTCTCGCCTCTGCGGCGGTAAACCGGGCCGACAGATTAACTTGGGAAGGAATCGCATTTAAGCCGCTGGCTGTGTACATTCTCGAATCTAAGGTTCAAGACAAAGGAGTCGAGGTGATGGTGCAGCGGCGGGAAATGACCAGGACTGCGGTCGCCTCGCAGAAAATAGAGCACCAACCACGGTCTTCTGAAGCGGTGTGGGCCGTTGCTATTTTTGTAGCCCAAGCGGGCGAGATTTGGGGTAAACCGGTTCATCTGCAGATTGGGTCCACGTACACTCTGGAAATGTACGATGGGGTGCTGACGTGACGATCGACCGCCGGCTGTTGTTGGCCTTCGCAATGGCGTTCGGGTGTGGAAGCGGCCTGTTCGCCCAGACGGACGTGCCGGCCGGAGTGCCTGTCACCCTGCTCGAGATGCCGCTGCGGTACCAAGACTGGCCCCAGCGGCGCAGCGCGCACGCCGTGCTCGAACTGGACCCGGTTCGGGCAGTGCTGTCTGTGTTTTCGGAAGAGGGGGGTCAAAACGTCATCGTCCGCCATCCCGGAGGGGACGGCGGCAATGCTTGGGCTCTTGAGTTTCGGGAATGGCTGGTGGCCCTCGGGGTGCCGTCACACTTCATCACTCTGGAGCCTGGCTCGGGCGGGGCAGATCGCCTTTTGATCCTGGTCGAAGCCACGCCCACCGCGTTCGATTCTTCGGCATGAAACTCGCTGCGATTCAAATGACGAGTGGCGCGGACGTGGCCGAGAACCTCGCCATGGCCCGTAGTTATGTTAATGAGGCGGCCTTGGCCGGAGCCGACCTTGTGGTGTTACCGGAGAATTTCTCGCTGATGGCGGGAAGGCATTCGGATCGGCTGCGCGCTGCTGGGGCCGAAGACCAAGTCCGGACGTTTTTGTCGACGCTCGCAGGTCAGCATCAATTGGTATTGGTCGGCGGCAGCGTGCCCCTCCCGGCTGCGGAAAATAGAGTGACCAACACGTGCTTGGTCTATGGCCCGGACGGTTCGTGTTTGGCTCGCTATGACAAGATGCACCTGTTCGATGTCGAACTGGAAGACGGGGAATCCTACGGCGAGTCCCGGTATATCGAGCCCGGCGCGAACTTAGTGACGGTAGACGCCTTGTCGACGCGAATCGGTGTGACGGTCTGCTACGACATCAGGTTCCCGGAACTCTATCGGGACCTGGCGCGACAAGGCGCTGAAATCCTGACCGTTCCTTCGGCTTTCACCATGCCTACCGGAGAGGCCCATTGGGAAGTCCTGCTGCGGGCCCGCGCGATCGAAAATCTCAGCTGGGTGGTTGCCCCTGCGCAGACGGGGGAACATCCCGGCCGTTCGACTTGGGGGCACAGCGTGATCATCAGCCCCTGGGGTGAGGTCGTGGCTGAAAAGGTAACAGACACGGGCCCCATTGTTGCCGAAGCCGATTTGACCGAACTGCGCGAACTCAGAAAACGCTTTCCGAGTCTCGAACATCGGCGCCTATAACCTATAAAGGGTGTGTGTCACGCGGCGGGCAGAATACGTTCTCCGGTGCCCGGCGATACCCCAGCGCAACCCATAACGCAGATCGCGT
>CAJXWH010000081.1 GCA_913062915.1 uncultured Acidiferrobacteraceae bacterium
CTGGAGCCTCACCACCTGCAAGGCAGCGGGTTCAATGTCTTAAATAGTGCGGCATCGCCCACAGAAGGAAGTTCTTTATCGGCAGGCGAGATCAGAGTACTCCGTTTACATCACCGCAGAGGGCATTCCGCGTACGGTGAAAAAACCAAGACCTTAGTTTAAACGGGCTGTATCCAGATTCGGTTGTCGTGAAATGCCGCTCCGCCGACCGGTGCGACGGGGTCGGCTCCAGTCAAGACGTTAATCCCCTTGCCATCGATGAACGCATGGTTGGGCCAGATACTCTCGACAATCGCGACACCTCGTTGCAGACCATCAAAACATTCAGCGTGCACTCGCACCTCACCGCGGCCGTTGCCCAGTCGAACAGTGTCACCTTCTTCTACGCCCAGCATCGAGGCATCCTGGGGATGGAGCATCACACTCGGTCGGCGCTCGCGTCGAATGGAAGTCGACGTTTCGTTGAACGTCGAATTCAAATAGTGCCGAGCCGGAGCTGTTACCAGCCGAAATGGCAGTTCGTCTGTCGCCTCTTCGATAATCGACCAATGATCTGGAAGTGCTGGAGGAGTTCGTCCAGCGGGGCCAAATCCGCGGGGTTTGAGGGCCTGCCAATCAGGAGCAAAGTGAAACTTGCCGTTCGCATGCGCAAAACCATCGACATAATGAGACTCGGCGAACGAAGGCTGGCAGTCAATCCAGCGCTCTTGCTCCAAGTTTTGAAGGGTACCCCAACCCGATTCCTGTAAGGTCCAATCAATCAGTTCTCGGGCTGACATATCGAAGCCGGGATGCGTGATACCCAATCGCTTGGCGAGGGCACAGACCAGCTGGTGGTTCGATCGACAACCCTCTGGCGGTTCAATAATCTTCGGCCCCAGGATGATGTGTTGGTGGCCGCCACCTGCGTAGACGTCGTCGTGCTCAAGAAACATTGTCGCTGGCAACACGATATCGGCCACGGATGCAGTCTCGGTCATGAACTGCTCATGGACACAAACGAATAAGTCCTTACGGGCAAATCCCTTGTGCACTTGATTGAGATCCGGCGCCACACTCATCGGGTTCGTGTTCTGAATAAACAATGCCGTTACGGGTCCGCCACCACAAAGCGCTTCCTTGTCACCGGTGAGGACCGCACCGATCCTCGACTGGTCCAGTACCCGAATATCGGGGTCCTGAACATCGAGACCCTCGATCATTGTTTTGTTCCAGTGATAAATTGCGCCGTTGTTGTGAAATGCGCCGCCTCCTTCATGCAACCAGGCGCCGGTAACTGCGGGAATACAAAGCGCCGCATGCATGTTGGCGGCCCCGTTGCGCTGTCGGGAAAATCCGTAACCCAGACGAAAAAAACTGCGCGGCGTTTTGCCCACTAGACTTGCAAACTCTTCGATCTTCGACGCCGGAACACCGCTGACATTTTCGGCCCAAGCCGGCGTACGAGACTTAAGGTGCGCTTCAAGTTCCCGAGGGCAGTCTGTATATCGGTTCAAATAGTCCCAATTGGCGTAACCATCACGAAACAACACATGCATGACAGCGCAAGCGAGAGCCCCGTCGGTGCCCGGGCGCACACACAGGAACAGATCGGCCTGCTTCGCAGTGGTGTTCCGATATGTGTCTATCACTACAATTTTTGCGCGTCTTTCACGCTGCGCTTTGAGCGCATGTGTCATGACATTGATCTGGGTGCTCGCTGCGTTGGTGCCCCAGATAACGACCAGATCGGAAGCAGCCATCTCACGTGGATCAGCGCCGGCCAGACGACCGGTGCCGGCAATAAAGCCATTCCAAGCCAACGTCACGCAGATGGTGGAATGCTGGCCTGAATATCTCTTCGCGTGGCGCAGACGATGAATCCCATCGCGCATCACGAGCCCCATTGTGCCCGCGTAAAAATACGGCCAGATACTTTCCGAGCCGTGCCGTTGTTCTGCCGTCAGCAGCGCCTCAGCGGTCTCGTCCAAGGCATCATTCCAGGTGATCGGTTCAAATTCGCCCGATCCTTTGTCTCCACGACGACGAAGCGGTTGCGTCAAACGGTCCGGGTGGTGAATTCTTTCGCGGTAGCGGGCTACTTTGCTGCAGATAACGCCAGCGGTATAGGAGTTCTCCGGGGCGCCCCTAACCTTGCCAATATGATGCGAATCAATCTTCTCGACCTCTAACGCACAGGTCGAAGGACAATCGTGGGGGCAAGCGCTGGTGTGAATCATAGCTGACGGTTCTTGTGATTTGCCTAGCAACTCCGAATTGCAGCAAACAATCGATTCCTAATCATATTGGACGCCGGGAAATTTCCTATTGCCATGTACCCTAATGATACCAGCCGCAGAGCCAGGGTTTTTCGCGCCATTTGCGTCATCCATTCAGAAACGAAAGGAGTTCGGCATTGACTTGGTCCGGGCTCTCAAGTGGCGCCAGATGATGGAGTTCGTCAAAAATCACCACCCGTGCATCTGCAAGATCCTCTGCCATCCGATGTGCCATCACAGGAGTTGACCCCGTATCTCTGCCACCTGTCATCACCAGGGTAGGGCATTCGACTTTCTTAAGCGCCGAACCAACTTCGGGTTCCGCATAGACAAAAACACGGTAAGCGGCAAGGTACCCTGCCAAGTCATTGGTGAGTAACCGGGTCCTAATCTGGTCGACGATCTCCGGATGTTCGCCGACGAATTCATCATCAAACCACCTTGCAATGGCGGAATTCGTTATCGGTGACAGTCCTTCCTCCTCTGTTATCCGCAAGCGGGCTTCAACCCCTTCCAGCTCTTTCGGCCCCCGTTGATAAACCGTATTCATCAACACCAACCGGATCAGAAGTTCCGGGTGGTCCGCAGCGAATCGCTGTGATATCACGCCACCCATAGACAATCCGACAAGAGTGATTTGTTCTAGTCCAAGGTACTCAAGCAACGTAAAAAGCTGACGGGTAAACCCGCAAAGATTTGAGACCGCTGGGTTCGGCGGGGTCTTCCCGTGGCCAATGAGATCATAGCGAACCACCTTAAAGTCGGGGGTTAAAGCGGGAAGCTGTTGATCCCACATATGAAGATCGAGCCCCACGCCATGGCAAAGTACAACCACGGGGCCTGTCTCATTCCCGGTCACCTCGTACCAGGTGTCGTTGGGGGCATGATCTAAAATCACATCAAAATCCCCACAGGAATCTCAGGCCAGGCGACCCCGCCTGACGCGATGGAAAATTTGTCTGATGTCGGCGCATTCGCGATCTCCCGAAACATCCCACGTGTGTTACCTTTGCATCGAGTGTAACGTGGATCTAAAGTTAATATCGTGCCCAAAAAGAGCAAAGAAATAATTGGCGATCCAATCATCATCCATGGCCGACAGCTTTCATTGTCGCGGGCGGTACGGGCAGGTGATCTGATCTTTCTTACCGGACAAATCCCAATGAAAAATGGCGCGCCAATGACAGATGGCAACATCGAAGATCAGACCCGTGCCTGCCTCGACGCGATTGGCGATACTTTGCGCTCTGCCAACTGTGACTATTCAGATGTGGTCAAATCGATAGTCTGGCTGAAAAGCCGCGAAGACTTCCCGGGCTTTAACACAGTTTACGGGGAATACTTTCCTGAGGGACCACCTGCACGCTCCGCGTTAGTCAGCGACTTTCTGGTGGACATCCGGGTCGAAATCGAATGCATCGCATACAAACCAGACTGAAGATGGAGATGAAGGGATGTCCGAATTAAAGTCATACCAGATGTATATCAACGGTGAGTGGGTGGATGCTAAGGACGGAAAAACGTTCGAAAGCGTTAATCCTTCTACTGGAAAATCCTGGGCAATCATTCCGGAAGCGGGCGAAACGGACGTAGACGCTGCCGTGCAATCGGCATATCGCGCATTTTCCGACGGGCCCTGGCCAAAAATGACAGCCACTGAACGCGGCAAGTTACTGCGCCGCCTTGCTGACGTCCTTGCGGAGCATTCCGAAACTCTCGGCCATTCAGAAACTGTTGACACCGGAAAACTTTTTCAGGAAACACGGTGGCAGGCCCGCTACATCTCAGACTTCTTCCACTACTATGCAGGTCTCGCCGACAAAGTCCAAGGGGACACATTACCGATAGACAAACCCAACATGTGGACGATGACAGTGCGCGAACCCCTCGGCGTGGTTGCTGCGGTTGTACCTTGGAATTCGCAGCTCTTTCTCGTGGCCGTCAAAATAGGACCGGCCTTGGCTGCCGGCAACACCGTTGTGCTCAAAGCCTCTGAACATGCCTCGGCTCCGATGCTTGAATTTGCAAAGGTGTTTGAAGAGGCCGGCTTCCCACCGGGCGTTATCAACATTGTCACAGGCCTAGGTGAGCCTTGCGGACGAGCACTAACAAGTCATCCGCTGGTCGACCGAATCAGTTTCACTGGGGGGCCCGAAACTGCCCGCCATGTCATTCGCAACTCGGCTGAGAATCTTGCAGAAGTCTCGCTCGAGCTTGGGGGCAAATCTCCGGTCATTGTGTTCGAAGACGCGGACCTTGAAAACGCAACCAATGGGATCTTGCTCAGTATTTTCAGTGCCAGCGGCCAAAGTTGTGTTGCAGGATCACGCCTACTTCTGCATGAACGGATCCACGATGAGGTCTTGGGCGAAGTGGCTAAACGGGCAGCCAATATCCGGATCGGCGATCCGCTAGACGAGGCAAGCCAGATGGGACCCCTCGCAACGCTGGGCCAACTTCAGAATATTCAAAGCGCAGTCGCCGATGCGACTTCGAATGGCGCCCACCTGGTGCACGGTGGGCAGCAACCCGACGGCCTCGGTAACGGCTGGTTTTATGAGCCCACAGTAGTGGCCTGCCCAAACCAGGATCTTCAAATCGTGCGCAACGAACTTTTTGGTCCCGTGGTCAGCGCGCTTCGCTTTCACGACGAATCAGAAGCCATTCGCCTGGCAAACGACACCCGCTTCGGACTGGCAGCCGGGATTTTTTCCAAAGACATCGGCCGGGCCCTTCGCGTTACTAAGGCCATTCGCTGCGGCATTATCTGGGTCAATACCTACCGCGTGGTATCGCCTTTGGCACCCTTTGGCGGTTACAAGAACAGCGGCTACGGTCGAGAGTCCGGCTTGCAGGCCATTTATGACTACACCCGGACTAAAACAGTATGGCTAAATACGTCCCCTGAGCCGATTACTGACCCTTTCGTAATGCAATAGACAATGATCGGTACTACCCCTACCCTTTTGTCTATCCCCCCCTGCCTTACTTTCACCTTTAATTGCATTTGACACAGCGATTCCGAAAAGAACCAACGAGCTTTATTCAATGAAATTTCAGCTGGCTATAAACATGGAACGGGTCCATCCCGACATCGAGATGGGCGAAGTCGCCCATCACACACTCGAGATGGTGCAAATGGCAGATGCAGGGGGATTCGACATCGTCTGGGCAGCGGAGCATCACGCGCTCGAAATGACCATCGCTCCCAATCCCTTCCAGATTCTGACCTGGTGGGCGGCGCACACCAGTCGGATTCGCCTCGGTACAGCTGTCGTGGTGGCGCCCTACTGGCACCCGATTAACCTCGCGGGTGAAGCGGCTTTGCTCGACCTCTATAGCGGAGGCCGGCTCGAATTCGGGATTGGCTCCGGCGCCTACCAGAGAGAGTTTGACCGTATGTTTCCGGGACTCCCACAAAACGAGAGTTGGAAGTACATGCAGGAAATGCTGCCTGTGGTCAAAGCACTTTGGCAGGGTGACTATGCACACGAAGGAGAATATTGGAAGTTTCCCTTGGCTACCTCTGTTCCCAAACCCATTCAACAACCACACCCGCCGATCTGGGTCGCGGCACGTGCGCCCATCACCTATGACTATGCGGTCAAAAATCAGTGCAACATCCTTTCCTGGCCACTGACCCGGCCAATGTCCGAGGTCGAGACGTATCTTGGCCGTCTCCAGAGCGCACTCGAAGACAATCCAGGTCAGGAAAGGCCAATCTTCGCTGCCATGCGCCACACTTGCGTATACGATCGCGAAGAAGACTGGATGGTTCCGGTAGAAGCCGCAATGCGTCAACTCGGCCAGTTTGAAAATCTTTTTAAGAACATGGGGGGCGTAAACAATGGATTTCCCGCGATGATCGATCTGGCCACAATCGAAAACCGGGATGAATACAACCCACAAATGCTGCATGAGAATCTGATGTTCGGCACCCCGAAGGAAGTCATTGCCAAGCTCAAGATCTACGATGAACTTGGCGTAGATCACTTCACTTATTACGCCAGCCTTGGTCTAGGGTTAAAAGAACAAAAACGCTCGATGGAACTCTTCGTACGCGATGTCATTCCAGAATTTGGTAACCCCTGACGTTGCTTGTTCAACCCGTCGAGGGCTTCACCACCAAAAACAAAGGAGCCCCCACCAAACAGCCGTATGCGCCAAACTGATCCTCCTCTTAGTCTCGACCTCGATCGCCTCGGTTCCTATCTGACCCCGCGGATCAAAGGTTTCGAGGGGTTGCATTCGGCCGAGAAATTCCCGGGCGGGCAGTCAAACCCGACCTTTCATATCAAGGCCGCAAGCGGCGATTATGTGCTTCGTCAAAAACCACCCGGCATGTTACTGCCGTCCGCGCATGCGGTGGATCGCGAGTATCGGGTAATACAAGCGTTGGTCGATACTGAGGTACCAGTTGCACACCCGTACCTTCTGTGCGAAGACGAAACGGTAATTGGCAGCATGTTCTACGTAATGAGCTACGTACCGGGACGCATCTTATGGAAGCCAAGCATGCCCGGCATGTCCCCATCGGAGCGGACGGCATCCTTTGATCACATAATTCGTGTGCTCGCAGCTCTTCACCGTGTCGACATTGATGCAGTGGGACTGTCTGACTTCGGGCGTCCCGGCAACTACTACGAGCGTCAAATTCACCGCTGGAGTCGCCAATACCAAGCCAGCGAAACCGAGTCCATCACATCAATGGACCGCTTAATCGACGATTTGCCATCAAGAGTGCCTCCAGACGATGGTCAGGTTTCTCTCATCCACGGAGATTACCGCCTCGACAATTTGATCTTTGACGCTCAGGAAACGCAGATACTCGCTGTGATTGACTGGGAACTCTCGACACTGGGACATGCCATGGCGGACCTCGCCTACTTTTGTATGGGCCTTCGAATGCGCCCCTCCGAACACATTGCGGGACTAGGGGGCATGGACCGAACAACGCTCGGAATTCCAGAAGAGTCAGCGATCATCGCGCGTTATTGTGAGCTGCGCGGACTCGACGCGATCAATGATTGGCCGTTTTACCTAACATTCAGTTTTTTTCGCCTCTCGGCTATCCTTCAGGGCGTGTTCAAACGTTCCCTGGACGGCACAGCATCAAACCCCAACGCGGCACGCTATGGTGGTATGGCCCGCACATTGGCCGACATGGCGGTCGTAGCGCTCGATGAAACCAGATAGACTGGGATTGCTGTAAGGATAAATATGCTTCACATGGATTTCTCCTACACTCCAAAAGTCGAAGACCTACGCCAACGTGTTCAGGCTTTTTTGGATACATATATTGTCCCACGCATTGGCGATTGGCACCGAGAAGTCGAACAAGGGCAACAGCCTGTTTCATTCATTCAGGAATTGAAAGCAAGTGCCCGGTCGGAAGGATTATGGAATCTCTTCCTCCCCGGATTGCGGGACGACGAACCGGGAACTCGGCTGACTAATCTCGAATACGCCCCCCTCGCAGAAATCATGGGTCGTATCAGCTGGGCATCGGAGATCTTCAATTGCAGTGCGCCCGACACAGGCAACATGGAGTTACTACACCTTTTCGCAACCCCCGAACAACACCAAGAGTGGCTGCTGCCACTTTTAAATGGCGAGATTCGTTCAGCCTTCGCGATGACTGAGCCGGACGTTTCGTCGTCCGATGCCACCCAGATCCGGACAAAAATTGTTCGGGACGGAAACGACTATGTTATTAACGGCCGCAAGTGGTTTATTTCCAACGCAGCCCATCCGAACTGTCGGATTCTGATCGTGATGGGAAAAACCGACCCCGAAGCTGACAGACGTCTGCAGCAAAGCATGGTGCTCGTACCCATGAATACCCCGGGGGTTGAACTGGTGCGCAACATCCCCATCATGAATCATCGTTCACCCGAAGGGCACTGTGAACTGGTTTTTCGTGACGTACGAGTACCCACCACTTCGCTTCTCGGAGAGGAAGGCAGCGGTTTCGCGCTGGCCCAGGCACGTTTAGGCCCCGGCCGAATTCACCACTGTATGCGATCGATCGGTGCTGCTGAATTGGCGCTCGAACTGATGATCTCTCGCGCGCAAGAACGCAAGACTTTTGGCAAGTACCTGTATGAACACGGCACCATCGCAGAGTGGATCGCCCGCTCACGAATTGAGATAGAACAGGCTCGGCTTCTGGTGCTGAAAACAGCCTGGATGATTGATCAAGTCGGAACCAAAGCCGCCCGCAAGGAAATTTCCATGATTAAAGCGCTCGTGCCGAGCCTACACACCACTGTGTTCGACCGCGCTATGCAAGTGTTTGGCGCCATGGGGATCAGCCCGGACACCCCACTTGCAGACCACTGGACCTGGGGACGCGCTATGCGCTTCTTCGATGGCCCTGACGAAGTACATTTGCGCGTGATTGCCCGCATGGAGATCGAACAAAGTCGCGCGGCTCTTGATGCGAGTGCTGCCTACCTCACGCCCCCCTCGCGAGAGTAAAACACCACGTACTAATTCCTACGCTGGCGTCTCGTCAGGAAGCGTCCCCTGGTGATTCGTTCGTTGTCTTTAGTTTCGATTGCTCCTCTTCGAGATCAACCCAGCGATCTACCGCCGCATCAAGTTCCGCCTGTTTTGAGAACATGGCATCCAATACCGGCCGCGTTTCGTCGAACGGGCGATCATAGAAATCTGGGGTCCCAATTTCGGACTCAAGGGACGCAACCGCGGCCGGTTTGAAAACCAGCTGATCCGGAACA
>CAJXWH010000082.1 GCA_913062915.1 uncultured Acidiferrobacteraceae bacterium
GCATGCGCTCGATTGGCGACCGGATCGAAGGCGTCATACAGGAAACCCGGGATTCGATGTCCTGACAGGTTCTTCTTGTCTCGCAGCGAGGGGCAGTGAGACCGTCAATTCGGTACAATGGGTAGTGGCACCACCTGCGGTGTGCGAGTAGTTCTCTAATCCCTTAGAACCTAAATTACCGATCGGGGATCGTTTTGCAGGCGCCGGTGTGCAAGTCTGGATCATTTATAACCAGAAAGCCTGAAAGTGTCGCAGTGATCTCCACTTGAACTTGACGGTTCAAGGTACCCAGAATTGCGCGGCATCAGCGGGTGGGTGCCAATTTTTCGACCGCAGGCATGGAATAGAACCCGGGCGCGATGCCCGCTAATTGGATGGAGCCGCCTTGTCAGCCAACAGCAAGAAACAAATTCGAATCGAGATGCGGCAACGACGACGCAGGCTGACAGTCGAACAACAGGACGCTGCAGCCATTTCACTGACCAAGAATATTTTTCAGTTGCACGGGATCGCCGGGACGCGTCGGATTGGCGCCTATCTTGCGAACGATGGTGAAATCGATCCGTTGCCGGCGATGCTGGAGTGGAGTCGCCGTGGTCAGAAGTGCTTTTTGCCCATATTGTTTCCTGGCCAAAAACCTCGTCTCCGATTTGCGGGTTTTTCAATGGGGTCCCGGATGCTCCTGAATCGATTTGGGATTCTTGAGCCCTGTGTAAGCCAGCGGGCCTGTCTAGACCCCTCTCAACTTGACTGGATCTTTGTGCCGCTGGTCGCTTTTGATTCGTCGGGACACCGTCTTGGTATGGGAGGGGGCTACTATGACGCCTCTCTCGCAGCGCTTCGGTCGAGAACCCATTGGCGCAAACCGAGACTGGTGGGACTCGCCCATGAATTCCAGCGAATCGACCATCTGGCCGTGGATGAATGGGATGTACCGCTGCACGGAATCCTAACGAACGAGCGTTTTTATCCGGCGCAAGATTCAGTCCGGTCCGCTGGGCGTAGGAGCGCCAGTAGACCGTGAAAATTCTGATGATCGGAGACGTCGTAGGAAAGCCTGGCCGAAGGGTATTGCGAGACAGCCTCCCCAGTTTGTACGATCAGCATCAGCCGGACTTGACCGTTGTCAATGCGGAAAATGCGGCCGGTGGATTCGGGGTTACGGCAAGCGTGCTCGATGAACTGCTGGGCAATCCGCAGATCGATGTTCTGACGTCGGGGAATCACATCTGGGACAAGCCGGAAGCGCTGCAGTTGATCGATGGCGAGCCGCGTCTATTGCGGCCACACAATTATCCAGAGGGCACGCCAGGCCAGGGCTGGCTGGTGGTCAGGGCTTCGAACGGAATCGAGGTCGGGGTCCTTAACATCATGGGGGCCGTGTTCATGCACCCGGCGCTCGACTGCCCGTTTCGCTGTGCGGATCAAGTGCTGCACAATAAGTCAAAGGCACTCGGCGTGGTTGTGGTCGATTTTCACGCCGAGGCGACCAGCGAAAAGATGGCCATGGGCTGGTATCTGGATGGTCGGGTGTCGGTGGTCGTCGGTACCCACACGCATGTGGCCACGGCCGATGAGCGCATATTACCGGACGGCACCGCATACCTTTCTGATCTCGGGATGACCGGTTGTTACAATTCAATTCTCGGTATGAAAAAAGAAAAAGTCCTGAATCGATTTCTTCGTCGTGTTCCAGAGCGCTTGGAACCCGCGACCGGACCATCCATGCTTTGCGGCGCCATCATCGATGTCGATGAAAGCAGCGGCCGCAGCCGCTCCATTGATCGGGTCACGATTAAGGAAAAATAGGCCGGAGCTTCATGAGATACTGGTTGATGAAAAGTGAGCCCGACGTGTACTCGATCGATCACCTGGCCGGGCAAAAGAAGAAGACAGATCACTGGGACGGTATTCGAAACTACCAGGCGCGGAATTTCATTCGCGACGACATGAGCGTGGGGGATCTCGCATTTTTCTACCATTCGAACTGTGATGAACCCGGAATCGTCGGTATCATCGAAATTGTTCGTTCCGCATACCCGGATCACACGGCATTTGATCCCGAGGAAAAATATTTCGATCCAAAAAGTGACCCTGACCATCCCCGCTGGTTCATGGTCGATGTTCGTTTAAAGAAAAAGTTTCGCCGTGGTGTACTTCTAAAAGACATTCGTGCCCAGAAGAAACTCCAGAAGATGAGACTGGTCCAGAGGGGCAATCGTCTTTCGATCTTGCCGGTCGCAAAAGCCGAATGGAATCATATTCTAAGAATGACGGGTGAGGATTAATTGGTTGGAAATGCGAGCGCAGCGGCCGTTGCTGGCCATTTTTCTAGGTGTTGCGGCGTTGATGTTGAGCACCGTACTGATCGGAGATGACTCACAAGGAGAAACCAGGATAGTTACGCTAACCACCTCTTTAGGTGCGATCGAATTACAGCTTGATGCGGGCAGCGCCCCTGATACGGTGTCGAATTTCATCGCCTACGTAGAAGGCGGTCATTACGATGGAATCTTGTTTCATCGGGTCATACCCAATTTCATGATACAGGGGGGTGGGATGCGAGCGGGTTTGGTCGAAAATCCAACGCGCGCGCCGATTGAAAACGAAGCAGACAATGGGTTAAAGAACCTGCGGGGCACGATCGCGATGGCAAGAACGCAGGACCCTCACTCGGCGACGGCACAGTTTTTTATCAATCTCAAAGACAACAGTTTTCTTGACCACACCGAGAAATCCCCCGCAGGGTGGGGCTACGCCGTTTTCGGTCAAGTGATCTCAGGCATGGATGTCGTAGATCAGATCGCCTCGGTTGAGACCGGATCAGTCGGTTACCATGAGGATGTACCGATCGACGATGTGATCATCGAGCATGCGCGGCTTCGAGATCAACAGTAATTTTTCAGTCGATTCCGTGCAGAACATCTCTGAGGTTCGCCCTGAAATCGGGTAGATTTCTTTTCCCATGCACACTGCTGTAGTGATTCTCTTGACCAAGTCCTGAGAAATTATTCCATGGACGACTGGGTGACATGGGCGAAGATTCTGTCGAGATTGATGTATCCGTCGACCCTCGTATTGTTGTTGCTGGTTTTGGCTTTTGTTTTGTTGCTGATTCGACGTCGACGAGGGGCTGGGTTGTCTTTGTTGATGGCTCTTGCTTTGGTCTTTTTGGGCTCTTCACCGCTGGTGTCGGATGTTTACCATCGCCATGAGCGACAGTACCCCCCGACACCGGTAGCGCAGTCCCCAACAGCGGACGCCATCGTTCTTTTGGCCGGGGATATCAGCATTCCCATTCCACCGCGGGTGGAAAGTCAGATCCGTGGAAATCGATCGGTTCATACCCTTAGGCTGTACCGGGCCGGTAAGGCGCCACTGATTATTGTCAGCGGTGGCAATGTATTTCCGCAGGAAGGATTCCGTCCTGAAGCCGCCTATACTGCCGATTTGTTGCAGGAATGGGGCATCCCGCAAAGTGCGATAATTTTTGAAGGCAACAGTCGCAATACCCGCGAGAATGCGGTGGAAACATCGAGGTTGTTGAAAAATCGGCAGTTGAATCGCGTACTCCTGGTCACCAGTGCGTTTCACATGCCACGTGCGCTTGCCACATTTCGAGGGGTGGGCATCGATGCAATTCCGTCGCCATCCAGTATCAGTGCCGAATTGGCCCAGCCAACGTTGCTGAATTGGATCCCGTCTCTGGACGGTTTAGGGACCATGCAAAGTGTCGTGCATGAAAAGATCGGGATTTTCGTTTATCGAATGCGCGGCTGGATAGACGCATGATGCAAGGCGCTATCAATGCCTGATGTCATCCTCGATGCTGCAGTCGCCGTGGCGGTTGGCCGTGCCCACAATCCAGAGATCAGGGACTGGCTTGTGCGGCGCCGAAAGGCTGGACATCGAAACTGGTTGTACGTGGCCCAGCAGTCTGAAATGCTGCGCCTGTTGGTTTTAGAGGCAGAGAAAGAAAACACATCGAATCCTGGCGCGGCAGCGCGCGACCAACTCGCGTCACTTCAACAAAGTTGTCTATGGCTGGCAGCGCTGGCTGAGGACGGTGACACCTTGAGTGACCCCGACCCCGTCGCGGCGGGGCTCACACGGGCAGCAAGCCGGGTCGGTAACGATACCAGAATCGTTACCGATAACCCGGGCCACCTCGAACGAGGCTTGCCGTTCATCAGTCTTGATTCCGCAGTTGCAGAAGCGTTGGCTGCGTGCCCAATACCTTTGGTAGATCTTCGCGCACAACAGGATCGTCTTCGAGCAGGGCTTGAACGCAGCTTGCATCGTGTTTTGCATCACGGGAAATTTATCCAAGGCCCCGAAATTCATGCTTTGGAAGCAGCGCTTGCCGAATATGTGGGCGTTGAACATTGTATTGGCGTGTCGAGTGGAACAGATGCCCTGTTGATTGCGCTGATGGCTTTGGAAATCGGCCCGGGTGACGAAGTGGTCACGACGCCGTTTTCGTTTATTGCAACGGCGGAGATGATTGCGCTGGTGGGTGCGACGGCGGTCTTCGCAGATGTGGATCCACGCACGGGAAATCTGGACGCAGCTCGGCTGGAACCCGCGATCACCCGTCGAACCCGGGCCATCTTGCCAGTCAGTCTTTATGGGCAGTGCGCAGATATGACCCAAATCAACCAGGTGGCGCAAAAGCATCAACTTCCAGTCATTGAGGACGCTGCCCAGAGTTTTGGTGCCCTCCATCGGGGGATGAAATCATGTGCGCTGAGTACGATTGGTTGTACCAGTTTCTTTCCGGCCAAGCCGCTGGGTGCCTATGGCGATGCCGGCGCGATTTTTACGTCCGATGCTGATCTCGCGCGAATCATGCGTGAGCTGTTGAACCATGGGCAGGATGGGCACTATCACCACGTTCGTTTGGGAGTGAATGGCCGAATGGATTCAATGCAAGCCGCGGTGCTGCGCGAAAAATTATCGGTCCTCGATGATGAGTTGACCCAGCGGCAATTCCTTGCCGATCGTTACAGCGAGTTACTGCAGGAATTGACAGGACGGGCTGGTCTGTCCTTGCCCTTTGTGCTAGCAGAAAACCGATCCGCTTGGGCCCAATATACCATTCAGATTAATCACCGGGACCGCTTGCGCCAGCGCCTACTGGAAGCAGGCATCCCAAGCGCAGTGCATTATCCGATGGTCTTGTTTCGTCAGCCGGCATTTCAGCAGTCCGTTTCTAATTGCCCCCATAGTGTCAGTCTTGCGACCAAGGTCATGAGCCTGCCGCTGCACCCCTACCTTGCGGCGACGACGCAACACACAGTGGTCGAGCATCTCAAAAGGGTACTGGGTTAAAAGATCAGAGGCATTGCGTGAAACAGGAAATGATGCAATCGATGAACCACACAAAGCTTATAAGGGGCGTGGTGATTCCTGGAATCAGGGTGTTTGGCAGTTTTTCGTGTAGATCAGATACAGTGGATCGTTGTTGCGGAAGTATCTCTCGATGAACGTGCTGATAACGGGCGTTGCAGGGTTTCTCGGTGCGGCGTTAGCGCGGGCGTTGCTGGATCGTGGGAATCATGTGACCGGAATCGATAATCTGAACAACTACTATGATGTCGAATTAAAAAAAGCGCGCCTTAATTCCCTGAAAGAGGGGAACGGCGTCAGTTTTCTAAAACTCGACGTATCGCGCCGCGACGATATCGAAAACCTCTTCGCAAATGCATCATTTGATCTCGTTTTGCATCTTGCGGCCCAGGCAGGGGTACGCCACTCGATAGAGAATCCCACAGCATATATCGACGCCAATTTGGTCGGATTCGGCAACATCTTGGAAGGATGCCGGCAACACGACGTTCCGCAACTGGTGTATGCCTCCTCGAGTTCGGTGTACGGCGGCAATACGAAACTGCCGTTTGCGGAGAGCGATCAAGTGGATCATCCAGTTTCTCTTTATGCTGCAACAAAAAAAGCGAACGAATTGATGGCGCACGCTTATTCGAATCTTTATGGGTTGCGAGCCACGGGTCTTCGTTTTTTTACGGTTTATGGACCTTGGGGCCGGCCCGATATGGCGCTTTTTACATTCACGCGGAACATTCTTGCCGGTGAATCCATTCCGGTTTACAACCACGGGCAGATGTCACGGGACTTTACCTATATTGATGACATTGTTGAGGGTGTGATTCGAGTGATTGATGCGGTACCTAGGGACCTAAAAAGGAAAAACTTGATGCATGAATTGGAGGCAGCCCCGCATCAAATTTACAACGTGGGCTATGGTGCGCGGGTTCAATTGATGGACTTCATCGCAGCACTTGAAAACTGCCTGGGGCGTAAAGCGAAAATTGATTTTCTCCCCATAAAAAAGGGCGAGGTGCTTGCGACGGAAGCTGACGTGACGAAACTGGAATCGGATTTCGGTTATCGACCCCAAGTCAAGGTCGAGGAAGGGATCGCGCGTTTTG
The DNA here is from genome assembly GCA_913062915.1 of uncultured Acidiferrobacteraceae bacterium. GTDB lineage: Bacteria > Pseudomonadota > Gammaproteobacteria > Arenicellales > UBA868 > CAJXWH01. The sequence goes on from CAJXWH010000082.1 coordinate 6,450, forward strand.
TCGCTTGGTACCGGGCGTACTATGGGATTAAAATTTAAGAACGAGTCGCCCACCCCAGCGAAGGTTCTGATCTCAATCGCGGCGCATGAGAAGCGGATAGCCCGTGATGATCATGCATCCTGCAGTTGCAGCGCCTCGCCGACGCTGTTCATTCGGATAAGCGCCTCTTCTAGGGCGCGCACATCTTTGCCCGTTTGTTTTCTTTCCAGGATTAAGTGCTGCAAGCCTTGACGGTCATAGAGCCGCGCATCAGTACCGATCCGAATTTGGGCCACAAAGCCTTCTCCCGGCAGATTGAAAAGACCAGTGAATTGTTCCGTCTGTCGAGTCGGTTGGGCCATACGAAATATTAACCCGCGTGGTAATACGTGACCCCGTCAGGAGTCCAATGTACGGGCAACGCCTCCCTGCACGTTACAATGGGATCTTTCATAAGCGATTGTAGCCATGAATCAGGATCGGCAAAAGAAGGAAGCCGCAGAAGCGGCGCTCGAATTTATCAGTTCCGGTGATGTTATTGGCGTGGGGACCGGGTCGACAACCAATTTTTTTGTTGATGCGCTGGTTGGGGTCAAGAGCAAACTGGATGGTGCCGTTCCGAGCTCCGAAGCAAGCGCCGAAAGATTGCGTAGCGTGGGCATTCGGGTACTGGATCTCAATCGAACCGGCGACCTGCCGCTCTATGTGGACGGCGCGGATGAGGCGACCCACTCCGGGTATCTGATCAAGGGCGGGGGCGGCGCATTGACTCGGGAGAAAATCGTTGCGAGTGCGAGCCGAAAATTTGTCTGTATCGTTGACCACTCGAAACTATCGGACGTACTGGGTTCATTTCCACTGCCCGTCGAAGTGATTCCCATGGCGCAGGGCCTTGTCAGTCGTCGACTGGTCGGGCTGGGCGGAACCCCCGTCTTACGAGAGAGTGTTGAGACCGACAACGGCAATGTCATTTTGGATGTACGAAATCTCAATCTGGTTGACCCGCTGCAGATAGAGAGTGACCTCAACAATATCGCAGGGGTGGTGGAGAACGGAATTTTTGCTAGTCGGCCTGCCGATGTCCTGCTCGTGGGGACCGATTCCGGCGTGCGTCAACTGCGTCTATCGTAGTACCCTGCTCGACCCAGATCGAAGCCGGCCTGCGCGGGTGACACACCGGGGTTTGAGCTGCGTGGAATTTCGGCACAGCCACTGGTCTCCCAGCCGTCCCCCTCCCTTCGGGCAGAAAATCTCGGGGTTTAGGTTTTGCGGCGAGCGTGAGATCATTTGGCAACTCGAGGTAAAAGTCGGATCCAATAAAGAGGCGTATCTCTCGGCTGAAAGGCTCGAGCGCTTGTTAGCGCGCGGGTAAGGACAGTCAGCTACTCAAGCCGTTGGGTGACAGCAATTTTTTGAACGCGTAAAAAGAGGGCATTTTCCTCGGTATGTTGGGGCGATGGTCCACCAGGCCATAACCTGCCTGATTCAACTGCCACCAGTACACCCGCTCAACCAGGCCCGTCCGCCAGGCCGTTTGGTAATAGTCGGTCAGGTACTTGGCCTGCGTGGTTTCGTTCACGGTTGAGCGCGGGTTTCCGGAATTGGGGGTAAACGGTTGGGTATCGAGGAGCGGCCAGTTGGTTTCCGTGATCCATAGGCGTTTTCCGCATCGATTGGACAACGAAGCGAGCGCGGCGGCGATACGAATTTTTCGTTCCAGATCAAATACACCGTATTGACGCGTGAAGGGCGAGCCCCGCCGATTCACATAGAGTAGTGCGCTGCAGACATCGAGCTGATAGCGATGAAAGTTAACCAGAGTTCGAAGCGTCGCTAAGGGCTCGAAATCGATGACCGAGGAGCCTGCGAGCACGATGCCGGGGAATTGTTCCGGCAGGTGGGTTGTCGCATCGAGCAGCATCAAATAATCACCGGTGTGTCGGCAGCCCCACTTGGAGCGATTGACCGCATTGCCCAACTGAAATTCACGGGTCAGCGGCCAGAAGGCATTGATAATCTGCTCTAAAGCGCGCGACCAGGCGTCTGGATGGGTGGCGTTATCCCGGCTTTGAAGGATATTGACCAGAATTTTTTGGTTCGAAAATTTCTGTGCAAAGTTGAGATAGGGCTCAAGATGATCGGCGTGCCAGGTCGGCACGCGAAGTAAAAGTCGCCTGGCGCCGAGTTCCTCTACCAGCTCGACAACCGCGTTCGGTGCGCCCCGGTCACTGGAAATTCCGAGGCCGACGAAATCGGCCGGCTGTGGCGGCGGTTTCGTCGTTGCAGTTCTAAAAAGACGGGCCAGCGCAAAAGGCAAAATGGCGAACCCCGTCAGTGCGGTTTTGCCATACTCCAGGTGATGAGAAAAAGTGGCGCGTCGTTTCTGGCTGGGCGCCAACCGATACGGTTGGTCTGAGTG
>CAJXWH010000083.1 GCA_913062915.1 uncultured Acidiferrobacteraceae bacterium
GGCAGCGACACTTTCGACATTCCATCTGATCTGATGCCTATTGCAAAAGGACTGTCTTCCGGTTACCTCCCGATCGGGGCAGTGATGGTGGCGGACCACGTCGCGAATGTCATCATTGAGGAAGGGGGAGAATTCTTCCACGGCATGACCTATTCGGGGCATCCCACCGCCTGCGCCGTTGCCAGCGCCAACATCCGGATCCTGCGGGATGAAGGCATTATCGATCAGGTCGGAAACGATACCGGGCCCTATTTGCAACAGTGTTGGCAAACTCTGGTCGACCATCCACTGGTTGGAGAAGCTCGTGGTATTGGTTTTCTCGGCGCCTTGGAGTTGGTACAAGACAAAGAGACCCGAGAGCCATTCGATCCGCCAGGCCGTGCCGGCATTTTATGTCGGGACGCCGCTCTTCAAAACGGCTTGATCATGCGAGCCGTCGGCGACAGCATGATCATTTCACCACCGCTGATCATGGGCCGGGATCAGATCGACGACCTGGTTGCCCTTGCCCTGAAAAGCCTTGACGACACCCTAATGGCACTGCGAAACTGAACCGGTGAGAGAACATCTCTCTAAATTACTGGAGGAAACTGATGAATAAAGACCAATTAACGGAAAAACTTGCTACGGGCAAAATGAGTCGGCGCCAATTTAACAAAGCGTTGGCATCACTTGGCGCCACGATGGTCATGATGCCGATGGGTTCAAGAATGGCCCTAGGCGCAAGTGGAGATCACCCGACAGTCTTTACGTGGGAAGGCTGGGAAATTCCTGAACTTCATGGCGACTACATCGCCAAGCACGGCGAGTCCCCTAACTTTGCAATTTTTGCCGACGAAGAAGAAGCTTTCGCCAAGATGCGTGCCGGTTTCAAAGTCGATATCACCCAACCTTGCACCTACAAGATACCGATGTGGTATGACGCTGGAATTATTGAGCCGATCGACACCAGTCGCCTGAGCAACTGGTCGGACATCACGCCGAGTCTCAAAACCATACCGGGAACAGTTTATGGCGGCAAGCAGTACTTCATCCCAACCGACTGGGGCCAGACCTCTGTCCTCTACCGTCCGGATCTGGCACCCGAGTATGTCGACAATGAATCTTGGGGCATCCTGTGGGATCCCAAGTACAAGGGGCGCCTGTCCATGTCTGACAGTCTGGTCGATGGCGTCATGGTGGCCGCAATTTATTCAGGCGCCGAGAATCCCTTTGACATGACCGATGCAGAAATGGCAAAAACCCGAGCCGCCCTTAAGGAGCAGCTCCCACTGATCCGTTTCTACTGGGACAGCCCGACCGAAGTTGAGCAAGCACTGGCGTCAGGTGAATTGGTAGCAGGAACGACCTGGAATGACTCTTATGCAACGATGAAGAGCGAAGGTCATAACGTCGCGTATATGAGTCCTAAGGAAGGCGCTATGACCTGGGTCTGCGGGTTCTGCATTATGACTGACCATGACCCCGCCAAAATAGACAAGATCTACGATTACATCGATGCCTATATGAGCGTTGAAACAGGTGTCTACGAGATCACCGAGTACGGCTACGGTCATGGCAATGCCAAGGCATTCGAGCAAGTCGACCCTGAAGTACTTGCTGATCTCGGTTTTACGTCGTCTAACCCTGACGATATGCTGGGTTCCGGCATCTTTCAGGTGGCGATGACCAATGAAGCTGCTTTGCAGGAGATGTTCGACGAGGTCAAAGCCGGCTATTAATTCGTGGCAATCACGGATGGGGATCCTGAGTGATCCCCATCCGAACCACGTTGGTTGTACCAGAAACGTGTCGCTTGATCATGCGGCATACCGAACCTGCTTGCCTTTCACCAACAGACGGCTTTGAGCTAGCCCGCAGATGAACAACGCTGTCACCCCGTCTGGAATAAGGCTCGAACTTCGAAAACTGTTCCTCAAGAGCGAGCCTGTTCGGGGTTATACCCTGCTCTCGCCAACCCTACTCGCAATGATTTTGGGCCTCGCTATGCCTCTGGTTGTTCTGTTCACTTTAAGCTTCTGGTTACAGGAATACCTCGACTTCATTCGAACCTTCTCCCTCGCGAATTACGTCGAGTTCTTTCAAAAACCGATCTACGTCAAACTGCTGCTGAAGTCGATACGAATTTCCGGGATGGTGACCATAGCGACCGTCCTCCTGGCATATCCCATGGCCTACTTCATTGCCTTTCGGGTGAAAAGCAACAAGCTCATCTGGTTGATCTTGATTACCGTACCGTTCTGGACCAGTTATCTTCTCCGGGTCTTCGCCTGGAAAATCATGCTGGGATACAACGGGGTGATCAATTCGGGCTTGAAATCTTTGGGATTTCTTACCGAGCCCCTCGCATTCCTACTCTATAACCCAACCTCTGTGGTGATCACGCTGGCACACGCTTGGGCTGCGTTTGCCATCCTGCCAATATACGTGTCGCTAGAAAAAATAGACCGCTCGCTGCTCGAGGCAGGACGTGACCTGGGTGAGAACGCCTGGATGACCTTCCTTCGAGTGACACTGCCGCTGTCTCTCCCTGGCGTCATCGCAGCCAGCCTGCTGGTCTTTATCCCCACCGTTGGGGACTACGTTACGCCATCGCTGGTCGGTGGGCCAAGAGGCATCATGATCGGCAATATTATCCAGTCCATGTTCGGACAATCACAAAACTGGCCGATGGGCGCCGCAATTTCCGTCATGTTGATGTTTACAGTCGCAGCAATGATTGGCCTGTTTCTCTGGGGCACCCACAGTTACCGGAAGCGTGTGGCATGAACACCAATCGGCCCTGGTGGCGCCCCGACGGATTCTATATCTATGCTGTTCTGTACTTAATTTTCATCTACCTGCCGGTGTTGTTTCTGCCGGTGTTCTCCTTCAACAACTCGAAGTACATCGCATTCCCGTTGAAAGGATTCACGTTGAAGTGGTATGAGGCGATGATCAACAACCCACCCATGCTGAACGCGTTGATGAACAGTATCAAGATCGGATTAATCGTTGCAATTCTTAGCACCATCTTTGGCCTACTGGCCGCCAAAGCAGTCACGCGCTACCGTATGCCGGGAAGGGCTCCCGTCGTTGGATTTATCATGATTCCCCTAGTGATTCCGGAGATCATCCTTGGAATATCTCTTTTAATCTTGTTGAGCCTCGCAGACATCCCTCTGTCCCTATTGACCGTTGGTTTCGCCCATCTGCTGCTCTGTGTGCCCTTCTCAATGCTGGTCCTTGTTTCACGCATGGAGGGATTTGACAAGAGCATGGAAGAAGCAGGCCTTGATCTTGGTGAGAACGCCTGGATGACTTTCTGGCGGGTGACATTCCCGATCGTGTTGCCAGGCATTATCGCGAGCCTTCTACTCACATTCACGATCTCTTTTGACGAGTTCGTATTGGCCTTTTTTCTCTCGAGCATTGAGCAGACATTACCGGTGTACATCTGGAGTTCCTTAAGATTTCCATCTAAGCTTCCTCCAACATTGGCCCTCGGGGCTGCAATTTTCATGGCTTCATTTATTGTCGTCACGTTTGCGGAATGGATTCGCCGTCGGGGCGTACGACTCGACTCCACCTCAGGTATTTAAGATGGAGCACGACGCAATCATCTCTTTTCAGAACGTCAGCAAACACTTCGGAAAGGTAAAAGCGGTAGACCATGCCAGCTTTGACATACAACGAGGCGAATTCTTCTCCCTATTGGGCCCCTCAGGTTGTGGCAAAACCACATTGCTTCGAATGGTTGCCGGTTTTGAGATGCCATCGTCAGGAGAGATTTTTCTTGATGGGCAGCCGATGTCAGTCTCCCCACCGAATCGGCGGCCTGTCAACATGGTGTTCCAGAACTACGCGATCTTTCCGCACCTTGATGTACGCGGAAATATTGCCTTCGGTATGCGGAAGTCCGGCCTGTCTAAGGGTGACCTAAACAAACGGATAGATGAAGTGCTGGAGCTAATCAAGCTACCGGGGTATGGATCTCGGGGAGCCGACGAACTCTCTGGTGGACAACGCCAGCGTGTCGCACTCGCGCGGGCTCTAATCAAACAGCCGAAGGTGCTGCTCCTCGACGAGCCCTTGGGTGCACTTGATAAGAAATTGCGCGAGCAAATGCAGATTGAGTTACGGCAACTGCAACAACAGCTGGGCATCACCTTTTTGTTCGTGACACATGACCAAGAAGAAGCTTTGACACTGTCGGACAGAATCGCAGTAATGTCCGAGGGCCAAGTATTGGAGATCGCAGCGCCGAGTCAACTCTACGAATCACCAAGCTCCCGGTTCGTTGCCGACTTCATTGGCACCATGAACTTTTTTGAGGGCACCGTCACTGCGATTACCGCCAATAACATGACCATTGCCACGCAGGTACTTGGCGAAGTTCGCACCACGTGCGAGGAGTCTTTTCCTTTAGGCGCTGAGGTCTGGGTCGCAATTCGGCCAGAAAAGTTTCGTCCCGAATTCACTTCCCCTGCAAGAGATATCGACTCTATTGAAGGTCGAATGGGCCCGTCGGCCTATCTTGGCGATCGAAGTCATTTTTACGTCCATATCGCCAACAGAGATGACCCTGTCCTCGTCGCGCTGCAAAATCTGGAAGGCTCTGTACATCAACTGTCCCGTCCCGATCAGCCGGTATGGCTCAGATGGTCTGAAGACGCCGTCGTGGTGCTTGCCAAGGATTGAATTCCGGTTCAGGACCGTTCTTCCCATGACGTTGGGCATGCCAGCGCAATGCCAAAGCCTACATCTTCTCCTACAAGGCGTCGGATGATACGAAAGGCTGTAACCACCTTTGTTCTGCTTCTTGGCCTCGCAAGTATTTCGGGGTCTGCCGAACTTACCGGCAAGTTTGAACTCGATGCCAGCACGGGTTACCTCTACTCGGCAGACCAACCTTTTCGTCTTTACGGCATTCAGGTCATTGACCACGGCCGCCAATGCATCGCAAACGAACAGATGTGGGCATGCGGAAAGGCAGCCCACCAAGCGTTACTAATTTATGTTGAAAAGGAATCGTTCGTTTGCATCCTGCTTCCCGCGAGCAATGGCCCAGACGCTGATCCTCCCGCAGCCGAGTGTTTCCTCGGGACCCACAGCGTCAACGCGCAACTGGTAGCAGACGGCTGGGCGCTCACGGCGGCAGACATTCCTGCTCCCTACCGTGAAGAGGCGCTTGCAGCACGGCAAAACGGAGAAGGTATCTTCCGCGGCGGCTTTGTGCCACCGGACAAGTGGCGACCGAAATTCGGGGCTCAACTCGAGGATTGCAGCGTTTGCATAGCCCGCCATCAGAGCCTTATTCGAGCGCGCGAGAAGCGAAAAGCGCAGCTCGAGTCTGAATCCGAGAATAATTAATTAACTGAGGAAATGGTGTGCCCGTCAGGCGCTGCTGAATCAGCGAAATTCGCCCCGAGATTCAGTCCCGATAATCGGGCTCTTCGTCATCGAGTATTGCCTTGAGTTCGTCGAAATGACCCTCGGGCAAGTTCGGATAGCGGTCAATCGCTTCGGCGGTTTTCTCTGCAATCTCGTCCGATAACACCCGCAGCTCACGACCCGTTGCATAGGCCTTGACCACAGTTTCGGCCGCCCGCTCAAAATAGTACAAGCGATTAAATGCGATACCCACTGTGTCACCGGTTACCAACACGCCGTGATTCCCCATCACCATGACAGATTTCTTTGGATCAGAAAAAAGTTGAGCGCACCGTTCACCTTCTTCTTCGAACGCAAGGCCACCAAAATCCTGATCGACGACCACCCGATCGAAAAACGTGGCCGTATTTTGGTCGATCGGCGGCATGGTACTGTCGGCTAGACCTGCAAGAACCGTGGAATAGATTGGGTGGGCGTGTAGTGCGCAGCGAATGTGGGGGCAACGTCGGTGCAGCGCGCCATGCAGACCCCATGCGGTCTCGTCCGGGGCATCGGGCTGTTTCATCGTGGCTGGGTCGTTCGCATCCAACAGTAGCAGGTCTCCCGCCCGAATCCGGCTGAAGTGCCGCAGACTCGGGTTCATTAAGAATTGCGAACCTGACTCGTTTACAGCCAGAGAATAATGATTGGCAACGCCTTCATGAAACCCCAACCGCGCAGTCCAGCGAAAAGCGCAAGCAAGATCGATTCTTTCTTCGCGAAATTCCAGAAAGTGCGACTCTTTGAAAGTACTGATTACTGCCATATTGTTGTCCCCTGAATAACAAAGAGCACCGTAGCAGATAATGCAGCCCTGCTCAAACCCTTTAATCGTTTTTGAGCCACCTAGAACTCGTAATTAGTGTGCACAAACATGTTTGACTTCGGTATGATGCGCCGATTCCGACTCACGGCGTTTCGATTTTTTCAGCCAATCATTGGACTTTTTCACCCACTTGGAAAACTTAGAGATTCAAGAACACTGTTATGTCTCAACGTACGCTACTCGACGGCCTTAACGTCGATTCACTACTCTACGAAGCAGTCAATAACCACTTCATTCCGGGTACTGGGATAGAAGTCGACTCCTTCTGGTCTTCATTTGCTGATATCGTCCGGGATCTCACCCCGATGAACCGCAAGCTGCTGGAAACTCGACAGGATTTGCAGCACAAGATCGATGCCTGGCACATCGAGCGTCGCGGACAAGCTCACGATGTCCGCGCTTACGAGAATTTCCTGCGCGAGATCGGCTACCTGGTTGACGAAGGAGCCGACTTTGAAGTCACAACTGCAAACGTTGATAAGGAAATTACCTCGACCGCCGGGCCCCAACTCGTCGTTCCTATGAACAATGCGCGTTATGCCCTGAATGCCGCAAATGCCCGCTGGGGATCACTCTATGATGCCCTGTACGGGACCGATGTCCTTCCCGAAGACGGTGGAGCGACAAAAGGGAACCAATACAACCCTGTGCGCGGCACCCGTGTGGTAGCTCATGTGGCCCGCTTCCTTGACCAAACGGTACCACTCGAAAAAGGCCGGCATGGCGAGGTAACAGCATATCAGGTGAACGACGGAGAGTTGTGTGGTGTTTTCGCTGGCGGTCGCCATACCCGCCTTGCTGAAACGAGTCAATTTGCCGGCTATTGCGGCACGTTCGAAACCCCGACTTCAATTTTATTTCGTCACCATGGACTGCATATTGAACTCCAGATTGATAGAGAACATCCGATTGGTCGGGAAAGCCCGGCTGGCGTGTGCGATGTGGTTCTAGAATCTGCGATCACGACCATCCAGGATCTAGAAGATTCGGTTGCTACTGTCGATGCGAAAGAGAAAATCGACATCTACAATCACTGGATGGGACTTATGAAAGGCGATCTTACTTCGAGCTTTGCCAAAGGCGGCAAGACCGTCGATCGATCGCTCAACCCCGACCGACACTATACCGATGCGAGCGGCAACCGGTTCTCCCTGCCCGGCCGTTCACTGATGCTGGTACGCCATGTGGGCCACCTGATGACTAACCCGGCGATTCTGGACCAAGCGGGAGAAGAAATCTTCGAGGGCATCATGGACGCCATGATCGCAAGCTTGATTTCTCTGCATGACCTAAACGGCAACAGCAACCACCGGAATTCCCGAACGAGATCGGTGTACGTTGTAAAGCCCAAGATGCACGGTCCCGATGAAACAGCGTTTGCGGTGGAACTTTTTGGCCGAGTCGAAGCCGCCCTCGGCATGGCTCCAAATACTCTCAAAATCGGCATCATGGATGAAGAACGCCGAACAACGGTGAATCTCAAGGAATGTATCCGCGCAGCATCGGAGCGAATCATCTTCATCAACACCGGATTTCTCGATCGAACGGGTGATGAAATCCATACCTCAATGGAAGCGGGACCCATGATCCGTAAAGCGGAGATCAAGAACCAGCCCTGGATCCAGGCGTACGAAGACTGGAACGTTGATGTGGGGCTGGCCTGCGGCCTGCCGGGGCATGCGCAGATCGGCAAGGGCATGTGGCCAATGCCGGATGAAATGGCGGCCATGATGAGCGCCAAGATCGACCATCCAAAGGCAGGCGCCAATACAGCCTGGGTGCCCTCCCCGACCGCTGCCACCTTGCATGCCATGCACTACCATGAGGTGGATGTCATCGCGCAACAACGCCAGCTGGCGGGCCGCGATCAAGCCAGCCTTGATGCAATCCTTACGCCGCCCATCGCTCAGAATCCGAATTGGTCGGCGACCGAGATTCGTCAAGAACTTGATAACAATTGTCAGGGCATTCTAGGTTACGTAGTGCGCTGGATTGACCAGGGGATTGGCTGTTCCAAGGTGCCCGACATCAACGACGTTGGCTTGATGGAAGATCGTGCCACGCTTCGAATTTCAAGCCAACACATTGCAAACTGGCTGCACCACGAAGTTATTACTGAATCACAGGTGATGGAAGCACTGCACCGGATGGCCAGTGTGGTAGACCGGCAAAATGCGGGTGACACCAATTACCGCAACATGGCACCCGATTTTGATGGCGCGGCTTTTGCGGCAGCTCGCGATCTTATCTTCCGTGGCCGTGAAGTCGTGAATGGCTATACCGAGCCTGTCCTGCACGCCAAACGTTTGCAGTTGAAGGCCGACCAAGTCTAATAATAAGGGCGCCCGGCTGCTTAAGGTTTGGGCGGTAGGATGCCTGAGTCGATTTCCGTTCTGGCAAGGATCGCCCGCAGTAGAATTACCGCGACCAGTGACCCGGCTGCAATCGCTATGCA
>CAJXWH010000084.1 GCA_913062915.1 uncultured Acidiferrobacteraceae bacterium
GGCAACCGTCGCCCCATCACATGCGCCGACCGGTTCGATGCTAAACCCAACGGCCAGTGCCAAGAAAAATAATGCACCCGAAAATCGAGACACCGCGCGAGTTACAGTGATTCGCTGATTCGGGTCCGAACCTCGTGCGCAACTTCCAGCGCCCGCACGCCTTCGACACCGGATACCAGTGGCGTTTCGCCCGTGCGCACACATTGAATAAAGTGCTCTAGCTCGGCCTCGAGAGGGGGTCGCGGGGTCACGTGAATTGTCTGCGATAACATGGGTGCAAAACCCCCGTTGGCTGGCGGCGGACCCGGGCGGACTGCATCGATTTGCTGATCCCTGAAATTGAGCCCGAGATAGCACGCTTTCCCAAAAATGCGAATTCGTCGAAAGGTGCTTTGAGACACACGGCTTGCTGTGACATTGGCGATGGCGCCGTCCTCGAACTCGAGTCGAGCGTTCGCAATATCGACATGATCGGTCACCACCCGCGCGCCAACTGCGGATATGTACTTGAGTTCCGCAGACACCAACGACAAGACAATATCAATGTCGTGGATCATCAGATCCGTGACGACATCGACGTCGCTGGCCCGCTCCACGAATTCACCGAGTCGATGCACTTCAATAAAGCGTGGTTGATCGAGTTCTTCGGAAAGACGAATGACGCCCGCATTGAAACGTTCCAGATGACCAATCAGCAAAATGGCGCCCGATGACAGGGCGCATTTCACGATTGCCCGTGCATCCTCCAAGGAATGCGCGACCGGCTTCTCGAGGAGCACAGGGATACCATCGGCCAAGATCGGTTCCGCCACTTCCCTGTGGCGCGAGGTGGGAACCGCAACGCTGACGGCATCAACCTGACCGGACAACGAAGCGCCAGGGGCAAGAATTTCACAGTGACACTCAGATGCCACTCGCTCTGCTGTTGACGCATCGACGTCGACAACCCCGACCAGCTCTACTTCGGGCATACGGGCATAGATCGCGGCATGGACCGAGCCGAGATGCCCGGTACCCACGACAGCCACCCGCAATTTATGCATCATTGGCAAGGAACCAAAGCGCACGGTGTACTCAAAAAAAGACAGCAGGGGAATAAGTCACCCATCGTCAAGCTCCACGATGATCCTGCGGTTTTTTTTGCCTTTCTTTTCGATCTTACGCACCCGCACTTTACCAATTTCTGCTGACGAGGCCACATGGGTGCCACCACAAGGCTGCAGATCCACACCCTCGAAATGCACCAACCGCACCCGCCCAATCCCGACCGGCGGCTGCACCGACATGGTCCGAACCAAGTCGGGTTGCTGCGCCAACTCCTCATCCGTAATCCAACTGAGGCGCATGGGGTGATCCGCCTCGATCAGTTGCTGGAGTTTTGTCGTGACTTCGGCCTTGTCGATCGGCTCTGGCAGATCGAAGTCGAGGCGGCCTCGACCCTCGTGAATCGAGCCCCCGGTCACCGGTGCGGGGATGACGGCACACAACATATGCATGCAACTGTGCATTCGCATCAGTCGATAGCGGCGTAGCCAGTCAATTTCAAGCGTGACTCGCTCGCCAGGATTCGGCAGTGGCGCCTCCGGGTTCGTCACATGATAGTGCAGCCCTGATTCTGTCGCCTTGCAGGTGTCCTCGATCGGAACTCTTTCTCCGCCGGCGCGGATCAAGGTGCCTGTATCTCCTGGCTGACCACCCCCCTCCGGGTAGAACACGGTCTGGTCCAACACAATGTTGTTCTCGTGAATTTCTATGACCGTCGCCTCGCAACTTCGAAGATACCCATCTTCTCGAAAGAGCTCAGCGGTTGTCATTCCCGATCACCTCTTAACATTTGATTTTCTCTCCCGTCGGATCGTACATCGGTCGAAGGCTCGCGGCGGCGGCGAATCGTTTTCCGGCGACTTCGAGCTCAAAGTTCCCGGTCGCTATGAACTCTTGGTCAACACCCCCTGGATGTTCCACGTACCCTAATCCAACACTGCCTCCAAGCGTATGACCATACATCCCCGAAGTTGTTCGACCCACACGAACCCCGTCGCGCCAGATCGGTTCCTCGTGATAGAGCATGGGCTCCGGATCTTCGAGAAGAAATTGCACCAGGCGGCGGCTCAAGGGGGCGTTGCGACGCTCTTCCAGCGCCTCACGGCCGACGAACCCACCGGGCTTTTCCCATTTGACGGCAAACCCCAGGCCAGATTCTAAAGGCGTAGTTTCATCGGTAATGTCGTGACCCCAATGACGATACCCTTTCTCGATTCGAAGGCTATTCAACGCATGGTAGCCCGCAAGATGGAATCCGTGCGCTGGGCCGTTTTCTAGAATGACATCGAAGACACCCGGTGCGAACTCGGTGGGTACGTACAGTTCCCACCCCAGCTCGCCGACATAACTGATCCGGGTTGCCCGAACCCGGGCATAACCCAGGTCGATCTCTCGTGACGTGCCAAAAGGGAATGCTTCGTTTGAAAAATCATCTGCGCTAAGCGGTTGCAACAATGCTCTCGACTGTGGCCCCATCACGCTCAACACGCTCCAACCCGAAGTGACATCGGTTAATACCGCATGACAGCCGGGGGGAATCCGATCCCGCAACCAGTAGAAATCCCGCCCCTGGGAAGCCGCTGCCGTGACGATCAGATATTGATCCTGTGCAAGGCGAGTGACTGTCAGGTCGGCTTCGATCCCGCCCCGCTCGTTCAGCCATTGCGTGTAGACCACCTGGCCTGGTGCTACGGCAACATCGTTGGCCGACACCCGGTTCAATACGACTTCGGCGTCATCGCCTTGCAACAGAAATTTTCCGAACGAACTGAGATCGAACAGGCCGACCGTTTCCCGCACGGCTCGATGTTCCGCAGCCGAATATTCGAACCAGTTCTGGCGCCCATATGAATAACGATATGCAGGCTGTATTCCCTTCGGGGCAAACCAGTTTGCCCGCTCCCAACCACACAGCTCGCCAAAGCACGCACCTTGGGCCGCAAGCCGCTCATGCAGCGGCGAAACCCGGACTGGCCGCGCACTTTCCGGGCTGAAGAAGGGCCAATGCATGGCATAGAGGAGACCGAGCGCCTCCGTGGTCCGATCCCGAAGATAACGTCGATTGGCCTGAAACGGCATAACCCGCCTGACATCAACGTCCCAAAGGTCCATCGGCGGGTGACCGTCGACAATCCAGTCCGCGAGCACTTTGCCGACACCTCCCGCCGACTGAATGCCTATGGAATTAAAACCGGCTGCCACAAAAAAATTGTCTAGTTCGGGTGCTGGCCCGAGGAGATAACGATCGTCCGGCGTGAAACTTTCGGGCCCATTAAAAAACGTCTGTATTCCGGTTCGGGCGAGCAGTGGGATTCGTTTCATCGCAAGTTCAAGCTGTGGCTCGATATGCTCGATATCCTGCGGCAAGGTTTCGAACTCGATGTCTTCGGGGATGCCCTGCATACCCCAAGGCTTGGCAACGGGCTCAAACATTCCGACCAGCATCTTGCCCGCATCCTCCTTGTAGTAATTGCAAGCCGATGGCTCTCGCAGCACGGGCAAATTCTGCGGCAGGTCTGCTATGGGCTCGGTAACCACGTAAAAGTGCTCCGCCGCATGCAGGGGTACATTCACACCGCACATCCGGCCCACTTCCCGGCCCCACATTCCGGCGCAATTCACCAGTACGTCACAGGTGATCCGACCCGAGTCCGTAACGACCGCGGTGACTCTTCGATCTTGGGTCTCAATACCCGTGACTAGGGTTTGTTCAAAAATCTGTGCGCCCCGATCACGCGCGCCGCGCGCCAACGCTTGCGCCGTATCAATTGGGTTCGTCTGCCCGTCATTGGGCAGAAATACCGCACCGACCAGGTCTTCGATCTCGATCAGGGGGTGAAGTTCCCGTGCCTCGCCCGGGGAAACGACTTCGACCTCTAGACCAAAACAGCTGGCCATGGATGCGCCCCGACGAAATTCCTCGAAGCGCTCCTCGTCGCTCGCGATACTGAGCGAACCGTTCTGTCGAAAACCGGTTGCCTGTCCGGTCTCGTCCTCGAGTGCTGCGTAAAGATCGGCCGTGTATTGGGCCAACCGTGTCAGGTTGTGTGTGGCCCGAAGCTGGCCCACCAGTCCTGCCGCGTGCCATGTTGTGCCCGATGTGAGGCGCTTGCGCTCGAGCAGTACCACATCCTGCCAGCCAAGCCGCGTCAGGTGGTAAGCAACGCTGCATCCCACAACCCCACCGCCGATAATCACAACCTGTGCGTGACTTGGGACTTCGCTGACCAAGGCGGGTCTCCTTCGAGGGGTGAATTGATTATTCGTGGAACCCTTTTCTAGGCTCCACGCTGCCCACTGCCCCCCATGGGCGCTGTAACTGCATCATACAGCCTATCGATTCTAATTCGGTGATTTCAAAATCAACCCAAGGGGCAAAGCGAAAGCACAACTTTCGGATCACGTTTTGCAAATCGCTCTCGTACCGTGTGTGTTCAGAGCTTGGCCATGCCAGGTGATTGCGACCGAATAGGTCTCGCTATTCAATAGCTGAACGACCGGGCCCAAACACAACCCTCTCTTTCTGAAGTGGCGGCTGCAATCGGCCTGAACCTCCACGACTGTCAGTCGGAGACTGCCTTTGGTCGCCGGGAAGGAAACCCGTCTCCTTCTCACCTGGGAACGTGCCCGTTCGATTTCGGACATCATGAAACACTCAGCGAAAATTCCTCTGTGGCGAGTACGTTGCGAACCGATCAAAACACAAGGTTTAACATACCCATCATGACCACCAGGAACAAGATCGTCATCATGCCACCCGCCCGCACGAAATCCTTTACCCGGTATCCACCCGGACCCATGATCAGTGCATTCACCTGGTGGGTCGGAATCAAAAAGGAATTCGACGTAGCAAGCGCAACGGTCAGCGCAAACACGGCTGGGTCTGCGCCGACACCCACCGCGATATTCACAGCGAGGGGCACCAGCAGAACAGTCGCTCCAATATTCGACATGACCAGGGTGAAGACTGTTGCCAGTACCGCGATCGCCGCCTGCAGCAACCAGATCGGGACATCGCCGAGCAACACGAGAATTTGCTGGGCAATCCACGCCGCCGTGTTGGTTGCTTCCACCGCGACTCCCAGAGGGATCAGACTGGCAAGCAGAAAAACGCTTTGCCACCCGATCGATCGGTACGCTTCGTCCATCCGCAAAACACCCGACAAAATCATCAGCAACGCACCGGCCATCAAGGCAAGTGACAAACGCATATCGGTAAACAAAATAAGAATCAATGCCAATAAGAATGAAACGATCGCGTACGAAAGTTTGTGGGGCCGGGTATCATCTCTAGGCAGATCGGTGACGACCACAAGATTACGATCCTCGACAATGTGTCCAAAATCCCGCCATTGCCCATGCAGCACCAGCGTATCGCCTGCTTGTAAGGCCAAGTCACCGAGGTCGTTATCGATCACGTCGTCGATTCTGAATACAGCGAGAGCGGTGGCACCGTAGCGACGGCGCAAAGAGAGCTCCTTCAGACTTTTGCCGATAAAGGCTGAGTCTGGAGGAACAACAACCTCAGCAATGCCTGCTGCCGTCACGCTCAGAATCTCGCTAAACACATCTATTTCCCGTTTGAGCTCAAGTCCGTTATCGCGACAGAACCTCTCCACTGCATGGTGCCGCCCCATGATTGCGAGTTCTGTTCCCACATCAAGTTCGGTATCTCCGCGAGGAGCCACCGTCAACTTCCCTCCCGTTCGAACAGCGACGATCCATCCATCCCGTCCGGCTTCTTCAATGTCCGATAGATAAGCGCCAGCGAGCGGACTGTCCGGTACTACTCGGGCTTCATACACGTCACCCTCGATCCCATATACCTCTCGGAAATAGGTCAGGGTGCTCCCCGATTCTTGTGGTTTGTCCTTGACCACGGGCAGCACAAAGCGTCCAAGCAAGACGAAATACAAAATTCCAGTAATGATCAATGCAATACCGATCGGGGTTACCGCAAACAAAGAGAAACTCTCCATGGGTTCAATTCCCGCGGCGAGCGACCGGTTCGATGATTCAATGAGATCATTCAGCAGAATCAAGGGGCTGGAGCCGACCATAGTGACCGTTCCACCTAAAATCGCGCAAAATCCCATCGGCATGAGCAGCCGTGATATCGGCAGATTGCCTCTTCGGGCGATTCTTGAAACCACCGGCAGGAAGAGCGCGGCAGCGCCAATGTTCTGCATGAAACTTGAAATGCCCCCGACCGATGCCGAAATGATGGTAATGACACGCCCCTCCGTACGACCGCCGAACTTCAAGATCTTGCCGGCTGCCTGGCTCATGATCCCGGTCTTGTCCAGACCCGCACCGATAATCATCACCGCGATAATGGCGATCACGGCATTACTTGAAAAACCATCAAAAAGGCGCTCCAGCGGAACCAATCCAGCATACCCCGGTATCATGCTGGTCAAACCGAGAAGCACCATGATCGTTACGGCTGCCACGTCGACCCGAACCACTTCGGAGATAAAGAGAAAGATGGTCAATCCCAGGATCACCATCACCGCGATCATCTCGCCGGTCAGCGGTAGGGGTGCTATCAAGAACGACCTCGGTGGGCGTTGTGAGAATTCGCCTGGGGTGCACAGAGGAGCAGACTCTGCATCAATTCACTATACCATAGCCCCCCAGCCAAACGATGACCAAAACTTTTGCGGTGAGAACCTATCCACGGGGGCCATCTTTTGAACGGATGAAGTTCACGACACTCAGACCAAAATACTGGAACGCCTGGTTGCTGGTTCCGTTCCTTTGGTTGCTCAGTCTGTTTCCAATGTCCATGATCTATGGACTTGGCACAGCCTTGGGTGACTTTTTCTACCGAATCGCGCCTTCACGGCGAAAGATTGCCCTGCGAAATCTCGAACTTTGCTTTCCAGAGCGGTCCCCCCAGGAAATCCAGATGCTCGCCAAGGAGACCTTTCGCAATATCACGAGGGTCACCCTATCGAGCGGGATCGGCTGGTGGGCGGGTCGAGACCGTCTCACCCGGCTGGTACAACTGAAGCATTCAGCGCATTATGAGCGCGCGTTGAAATCGGGTCGCAACCTCATCGTACTCGCACCGCATTTTGTAGCGCTTGAAATCGGCGGTATCTACCTTTCAATGACGTCGCCCATCGCCAGCATATATCAACGCAGTCGAAATCCCGTTTTTGATCAGCTGACTCTGGCTGGCCGCAGTCGTTTCGGGGCCATTCTGGTCGAGCGAAAAAGTGATGCGAGGCGATTGATCCGGGAAATGAAGAAAGGCACGCCCCTCTATTACCTTCCAGACCAGGACCCGGGAATCCAGTGGGATCCTCGTCGAGCCGTGTTTGCACCGTTCTTTGGACTTCAGGCAGCCACCTGGGCCACGTTGGCCCGCCTCGCGAGCCTCACCAACGCGCTCGTTCTACCGTGTGCGACCAAGATCCTCTCGGCTGGACAGGGTTTCGAGGTCATTTTCGGCCCCCCGTTGGAGAATTTCCCCAGCGGCGATCCAGTGCTCGATGCGACCTGTATGAACCGGGCCATCGAGGTTTTCGTCCGCGACATGCCGGATCAGTACTTCTGGGCCCACAGGCGATTCAAGACGCAGCCACCCGGCAGCCCGGACTATTACGCGCAACCCCCCGTTGCTTCTTAGTCGAGTGCAAACCATGAAGGACGAGGATTCGCATTCCGAGTGGCAATGCTGTTCGTCTGTGAAACCCGCGCCATCGAGTCGCCTTGTGTGAGGCTTGCCCGCGAGCGCCACCCCACACGAAGCTTCCAAATTCCGAGGAACAAAAAACTGCCCAGCATAAGGCTAAGGCATAAAGGCAGCAGAAGGCTCATTGCTGCACTTTGAAAATGCCAATGATCCCCAGCCAACCCCGCCACACAAAGCGCTGAGGCAAAAACACAGGCGAACCAGCACACAAAATGAATAAAATCTGACATGACGAATTCTCCTTAACTATCGGCGATTTCGTCATGATGCGCGGGTCAGAGACTCACCCGGTGAGTGCCTCATCTGCGGGCCAGACTGCATTCGCCCTAAGAATTCGGGACGCTATCGGGCGATAACCATCTTTTTCCGTCAGCGGATGATTTCTTTGAAGTAGGAGATGGTCTTCTTCAGCCCGTCTTCGAGCGATACTGTGGGCTGCCAGTCGAGCACGGTGCCGGCGAGCGTGATATCGGGCCGGCGCTGCACGGGATCATCGTCTGGGAGCGGGTGATATGAGAGCTTTGACTTTGAGCCGACCAAGTCAATAATCTTCTCTGCCAACTCTCCCACTGTAAATTCACCTGGGTTGCCTAAATTTACCGGCCCGTAGAAATCCGGGGGCGTACTCATCAGTTTCAGAAGCCCGTCGATCAGATCGTCTACATAGCAAAACGACCTGGTTTGTCTGCCATCACCATAAATCGTCAGCGGTTCATCTCTAAGCGCCTGGACGATGAAGTTCGATACGACACGCCCATCGTCGGCTCGCATCCTCGGGCCAAAGGTGTTGAAAATTCGCGCCACCTTGATCTCCAATCCATGTTGGCGCTGGTAATCAAAAAATAGTGTTTCCGCACA
>CAJXWH010000085.1 GCA_913062915.1 uncultured Acidiferrobacteraceae bacterium
TGATCCAAAGCTAGGATCGCAGCGCCTCCGGGGTGGCGCACAATTTCGAGGCTTAACAGTTTTCCATTCGGGAGCCGCGTGGTCTCAAGACCAAGGTCGACGACTGTACCGCGATAAATTCCGGTACGCTGCCCATCAGCCACTGTGATTGTCCTGTTTTGCGGAGGTCTGGTTTCGAACTTCATTGACCGCCGCCTTGAGCTTTGCATCATCGGCCAAGAAACGGCGGCTCAGCACGATGAAATGTTCATCGAGCCGGTACACCATTGGAATCCCCGTCGGGATATTGAATTCCAGAATTTCCTCTTCGGACAGGTGTTCCAGAAGTTTCGCCAAAGCGCGCAGACTGTTGCCATGGGCGACCACCAGTACGCGCTGGTCGGTACGCAGCAATGGCACCAGCGCTTCGTGCCACCATGCGCGGACCCGAATCAGCGTGTCGGCCAGTGATTCGGCGCCGGGGAGATTTGGCACCCCACTGTAGCGAGAATCGTTCCGGGGATGGGTGGGATGATCATCGGCAAGCTCGGGCGGGCGCACGGAAAAACCGCGGCGCCATTCGAGTACTTGCTGCGCACCGTGTTTCTCAGCAGTTTCTCTTTTGTTGAGGCCCTGCAAGGCACCGTAGTGCCGCTCATTAAGCCGCCAGTCTTGGATGATTGGCACAGCACCGCAGTCCATTTCTTCGAGCACGAGTTCCAAGGTATGGGTGGCGCGCTCAAGGCAGGAGGTCAACGCAACATCGAATGCATAGCCGGCCTCGCACAAGAGCGCGCCCGCGTCGCGTGCTTCCTGTATGCCGCGCTCTGACAGCGGTACATCAATCCAGCCAGTGAACCGATTCTCCAAATTCCAGGTGCTTTGGCCGTGACGTACGAGAACCAGCGTGCGCATCATACTCAACCGGTCGAGCGTCGGGCCGTGTTTTGGCTGCGCAACAGATACTCTTTTCGAAGTTGTTCTACCAGCTGACGGAGTGCTTGGCCCCGGTGACTCAAGCGATTTTTTTCTTGTGGTTCGAGTTCCGCCGACGTGCGCTTAAGGCCGATGACGAGAAAAACGGGATCGTAGCCAAAGCCGTGGCGCCCTCTCTCGGTCATGCTGATACGGCCTTCCCAGGTTCCGACGGAGATCAGGGGCGATGGGTCAGACTCCGACCGAAGGTAGACCATCGCGCATTGGAACCGCGCGGTTCGTTCTTCGGCAGAAAATTCGCGCACCGCCTGCAGTAATTTTTTCAGGTTATCAGAATCCGTCGCCTTTTCCCCGGCAAAACGAGCAGAGTGGACGCCGGGCGCGCCCTGGAGGCAGTCGACCACCAGACCTGAATCATCCGCAATCGATGGCAGACCGCTGTAGCGACAGGCGTTTCGTGCCTTGATCAGGGCGTTTTCGAAAAATGTCTGGCCAGTTTCTGGTATTTCAGGCACCCGGTATTCCGCCTGGGATTTGCACTCCAGGTCGGTTTCCGAAAGCAACGCCCGTAACTCGCGTAATTTTCCTGCGTTATGGGTGGCGAGAACAACTTTATTCCGATGCATATTCAGGTGCCGGTAGCACGCCTTGCTTGTTGCTGCAGATCGATCAATTCGCGAATGCCTTTTTGCGCCAGAGTCGTCATCGTTTGGAGTTGTTCTTGATCAAAAGGGGCGCCTTCGGCGGTGCCTTGGATTTCAATAAATCGCCCTTTCTCATCCATCACGACATTCATATCGGTGTCTGCGCAACGATCTTCCGCGTAGTCAAGATCCAATAAGGCTTCTCCTTCGATAAGACCCACTGCGACCGAGGCGACCTGACCGGTCAGAGGCGCTCGTGCCAGGGCGCCCGATTGCAGTAACAGATCCAACGCGTCGGCAAGCGCAAGCCAAGCGCCAGTAATTGCCGCGGTACGGGTGCCGCCGTCCGCCTGTAACACGTCGCAGTCGAGGGTGAGGGTTCTTTCCCCGAGGGCTGGGAGTTCGACTGCTGATCGCAAGGATCGGCCGATCAGCCGCTGAATCTCAAGCGTTCGCCCGGATTGCCGGCCCCGGGTCGCTTCGCGACGGGTACGAGAATCCGTGGCGCGTGGCAGCATCCCGTATTCCGCGGTGATCCACCCTTGATTGTTGCCGCGCAGAAATGAAGGCACCCGTTCTTCCACGCTGGCGGTGCATAACACCCGGGTGTCCCCAAATTCGGCCAGTACCGAGCCCTCGGCATGGCGGGTATAGTGACGGGTAAAACGAACCGGCCGCAGTTCATCGCGGCCGCGGTTGTGCGCTCTCATCTTGGCGAGGGTCTCCAGGGCCGGTTCAACTGCGCGAGAATCCGACCTCTCGCCGGGTTGCTCGGGCTTCTCGCTGGCGGGTGATGTCCAGGCGGAACAGTGTTTTTTCGACTTGATCGATGTGGTGATCCGAAGCGACTCGGGCGGCTTCAGGGTCACTGTTCAAGATCGCCGTCAAGAGGTGGTAGTGCTGATCACGTAATTCCTCGAACATGCCTGTGTGTGTGTAGAGATTCTCAAGGTTAAAGCGAATGCTTTTCTTTAGCAGCGAGAACAAACTGCGCATGACGTGCAGCAACACGACGTTGTGGGAAGCTTCGCCGATCGCGAGGTGAAAATCAGCATCTGCGCGCGCTTCCAAGGCCGGATCACCAAGGCTGTGTGATTCGATCAACCGCTTGTAGGTGGCCCGCAACATGCCCTTGTCAGTGTCCGTGTGGCGCTCGGCGGCAAGCGAGGCTGCGAGAGACTCGATCGCATGGCGAAGTTCGAGCACGTCGGCATGGCTTTCCGGCGCATTACTGATGAGCTCCA
This sequence comes from uncultured Acidiferrobacteraceae bacterium, assembly GCA_913062915.1. Classification (GTDB taxonomy): domain Bacteria; phylum Pseudomonadota; class Gammaproteobacteria; order Arenicellales; family UBA868; genus CAJXWH01. Next base: position 2,804 of record CAJXWH010000085.1, read on the forward strand.
GCAGGGGGTCTTCGAGCGTCGGGTTTAGTTTTTCAGTGACGTAGGTACCGCCGCCGCGTTCGCTGCGCAAAATACCGCGAGTGGCCAATATTCGAAATGCTTCTCGAAGCGAAGGTCGAGAAACACCGAGGCGATCGGCCAACTGTCGTTCAGCTGGCAGTTTTTCGCCGGGTGAAAGTGCGCCTTCGAGCACCAGCTGCTCAATCCGCTTGCAAATAAGTTCGGGGACGCGGGGTTGGTCCATGGGATTTTTGGTTAAATGGTAAGACCAATTGCGCTTGGAAGCGTAGCACACCCGGTCTCATTAGTGGCAGGAAAAACCGGCTAAAATCGGGCTGTTCCACCCGGCTGCCTGCGGTCCTCTATATCCTCGGACGAAAACGATTCAAATGACACACAGCATGACCGCGTTTGGTCGCGAGGAGGTCCAGAGTCCCGTGGGCCACCTTATCTGGGAGATACGAAGCGTCAATCACCGCTACCAGGAAATCTCCATGCGTCTGCCTGAAGAGTTGCGAGCCGCCGAGCCCGCTTTTCGCCAGGCCATCGCCAATGCCGTTCAGCGCGGCCGAATCGACGCGATTCTCCATTATCAGCCGCTCGCGTCCGGCACTGCCGACAACCATCTGGATCATGCCGAGATACGACGCCTTGCCCAATGGCAGGCCGAAGTGCGCAGTGTCATCCTCGACGCTGCGCCTTTGCGCACCGCTGACATTTTGCGTTGGCCCGGCGTACTGGGTGCGAGTTCCGTGAATTTTGATCGTTTGCGTGAACAGGCCCTCGAGTTGTTGAAGAAAACACTCGCCGCCGTGTTGTCGAACCGCCAGCGCGAGGGGGAGAAACTGGCCGGTATTTTGCGCGAACACCTGTTGGCCGCCCGAGGTCTGGTTCAGCAAGCAAAGAAAAATTGGCCGGCTGTTGAAACCCACCTGCGAAGCCGACTGGAGGAGCGAATTGCGGAGTTTGCGGAGAAACTTGATCCGGGGCGGCTGGAACAGGAAATGGTCTTATTGCTGAGCAAAGCCGACATACGAGAAGAAGTCGATCGCCTGCTGCTCCATCTCGAAGAGGTCGAGCGCGTGCTGGGTGGCGAAGGGCCCATCGGTCGACGCCTGGATTTTCTCATGCAGGAGCTACATCGCGAAGCCAACACCTTGGGTTCGAAGTCAGCCCACCCGACCATGACGGCTGCTTGTGTCGACCTTAAGGTCGTGATAGAGCAGATGCGCGAGCAGGTCCAGAATGTCGAGTAAGCGGAGGGCGGGGCACAACTCATGATGACCGGCTCGATTCAAAAGCCGGTTCTTGTTTCCAATCGGAATCGTTGCGGCGGTTAACCTGGTCATGACAGGATCGCCGGCTCGTTTAGTAATCGTGTCAGCGCCTTCCGGCGCCGGTAAAACCAGTCTCGCCAGGGCATTGGCGGAGTCCACAGCCGACGTTGGCGTATCCGTATCTCATACCACACGGCCGGCGCGCGATGGCGAACGCGATGGGATGGATTACTTTTTTGTCAGCCGGGCGGTGTTCGAGCGAATGATTCGTGCCGGCGAATTTTTGGAACACGCACACGTATTCGACCATCTTTACGGTACCGCGCGGACCCCGGTGGAGGCTGCACTCGCTGCCGGGCAAAGCATTCTTCTGGACATCGATTGGCAGGGCGCCCGCAAGGTGCGTGCTGTGATGCCAGAAGCGCTCAGTGTCTTTATTTTGCCGCCTTCGCTTGACGACCTCGAGCAACGGTTGGTTGATCGCGGGCAGGACACCAGCGAGGTGATCCGGCGTCGAATGCTAGATGCGGCCAGCGAGATCGGCCACTACCCGGAATTCGACTACGTCCTCGTGAATCAAGATTTTCGAACCGCGTTGGAAGAACTCCGGGGTGTTCTCCAGGCAGGTCGAGCGCCCCGATCTGGCGAGGGTTTTGATCCCGCGGTCTTCCTGCGGCCTAAAAAAAACGGTACACTTGAAGGTTAAAAGGCCGTATCTAGTGGATTGTGCCCCGGCATCGGGTGTTGCAGCCGGCCCTAATCATCTCAAGTGCTCATGATCTGGATCGCGGGTCGTTTCGAGCACCCAGTTTCCTCGTAGGGAGTAGGACAATGGCAAGAGTTACCGTCGAGGATTGTCTCGACAATGTGGAAAATCGATTTGAACTGGTATTGGTGGCTGCAAAACGAACACGCCAGTTGATGCTGGGGGCAGACCCACTGGTACCGGAGGACCGCGACAAACTGACTGTGATTGCTTTGCGTGAAATTGCTGAAGGTATGATTACCCGCTCAATCCTCGAGGAGCAGGAGATCGACTTGGAGAAAGAGCTGTTCGGCGAAGTCGAAGAGTTGGGCGGTGAGGTGGAAGAACATAGCCCTGCCGCAACGGTGGGGAAAGTGGAAGAAGTCGGCAGTGAGCCAAGCGTGGAAACAAGCGAATCGGTCAAAATCGGAGAAGACGCGTCCGACGGACACGACGATCCGAGCGAGACAAACGATGTCGACGACGCGAGTTCAGGCGAAGACCAAAAGCAGGAAGACCTCTCGAGCTGAAGGCCCTCGTTCTGGCTCGGCCTCTTTAGGTCGCCAAATCGTCGTCAGTGATTTGCTCCAGGCGGTAGAGTACCTGGATCAAAAGGATGTCGATGAGATCCATCGCGCTTACCGTTTTGGCGAAGGCGCACACGCGGGGCAGGCGCGCCAAAGTGGCGAGGCATACATCCACCACCCGCTAGCCGTTGCCTGCATTCTTGCAGACCTGCATCTGGATGGCCGCAGCATCATCGCCGCAATTCTGCACGACGTTATCGAAGACACGCCGATTGCGCGCGCGCAGTTGGTGGAGGAATTCGGCGAAGAGGTCGCTCAGTTGGTCGATGGTGTCACCAAAATCGACCAGATTGAATTCGAATCGACTGAGCACGCGGAGGCCGAGAACTTCCACAAGATGTTGCTGTCCATGTCGCGTGATATCCGGGTGATCCTGATCAAACTGGCGGATCGAATCCACAATATGCGCACGTTGGATTCATTGAAAGTCGATAAACGCAGACGCATCGCCCGGCAGACCCTCGAGATCTTTGCGCCCATAGCCAACCGCTTGGGCTTGCATACCTGGACTCAGGAGCTCGAAGACCTAAGTTTCCAGAATTTGTACCCGAAGCGGTACGACACAATCCGCAAGGAGTTGGAAAAACGACGAGGGAATCACAGAAAGATCGTCGATAGAACCCGTAGAAAGGTGGCTGATGAGCTTGGCAAAGTAGGAATTGAATCGAATGTTTCAGGGCGCGAAAAAAACCTCTACAGGGTATATCGCAAGATGCAGTCTCGGCATATACCGCTGTCAGAGCTCCGCGATGTTTTCGCTATCCGGGTGGTAGTAGATACGGTCGACGAGTGTTACCGGGCGCTGGGTGTGATTCACAATTTGTACAAACCTGTTCCAGGTAAGTTCAAGGACTACATATCTATTCCGAAAGCGAATGGATATCAGTCGTTGCATACGCTGTTGTTCGGAACTTTCGGGCAGAGTATTGAGGTTCAGATTCGGACTGTGGATATGCACCGTGTGGCCGAGACGGGTGTGGCAGCCCACTGGCGCTATAAGTCCTTGACGGCCGGGCAGAGCCCGCAGCAATTAACCCGGACCTGGCTGAATGACCTACTCGACGGACAGGCACACTCGAGTAACCCGACCGAGTTTCTGGAGCATTTGAAGACTGATCTGTTTCCAGACGAAGTCTACGTTTTTACCCCTAAAGGCGACATCAAAAAATTACCCAAGGGCGCAACCGCGCTGGATTTTGCTTATGCCGTGCACTCCGATATCGGGAATCATTGCGTCGGTGCAAGAGTCGATCATGAGTTGGTTCCTTTGCACCACACGTTGAATAATGGCAACCACATTGAAATACTGACGGCTCGTTCGGCCTGGCCCAGTCCTATGTGGTTGAATTATGTGGTCACCGGAAAGGCCCGGTCTGCGATCCGTGTTTATCTTAAACACCAGAGAACGGACGACGCGGTCAAACTCGGGAAACAATTGCTGGAAAGAGCGCTGACCTCATTGGGTGTTAATACGCGGCTGAGGACTCGGCAGAAAGTGGAATTGCTGGAACGCATCGGCAAAGAAGACTGGACTGAGCTTTTGGCCGATATTGGCACCGGGCGGAGACTGCCGACGGTGATCGCGCAACAGTTGTTGCCAGAAGAGGATGCTGGTCGACCGCAGAAATTCAGAAACGAACCCCTGGTGATCAAGGGGGCCGAAGGCATGATGGTTCGCTATGGCCAGTGTTGCCGACCGATCCCTGGGGATAGGATCGTGGGCTTATTCTCCAGAGGAAGGGGCATCGTAATTCACGGGGCCAAGTGCTCTAATACCAAGCGCCGTGGCAAGAGCAGCGATAACTGGATCCCTGTGGCGTGGGCAGATGAAGTCAAAGGTGAGTTTGCTGTTGATATTCACCTTGAAACGGCAAATCGGCCAGGCGTGCTTGCCCGACTCGCGGCCGTTATTGCAGACGAGAACTCGAATATCAACAAGGTTTCGGTTACAGAACGCGATACTCGTCACGCGACTATCCGTTTTACGATCGGCGTCGAAAATCGCCAGCACCTGGCACGAATCATGCGGCGTTTGCGTGCACGCCGTTCTGTTATCCGGATCAGTCGGTCGAAGAGTTGAGGCTATAACGTTAAGGAGTCACGGTGGTTAAACAAGCAATTCATACGGCAAATGCTCCAGAGGCAATCGGTGCCTACTCCCAGGCGATAAAGGTGGGCCAAACGGTTTTTATTTCGGGGCAGATCCCGCTGGAGCCTGGCACCATGAACATAGTCGATGAGGACATAAGGGCGCAGACGCATCGGGTGTTCAACAACCTTGCTGCAGTAGCCCGGGAAGGCGGGGGGAATCTCGACGATGTCGTCAAGTTGACGGTGTTTCTCACGGATCTAAGCCATTTTGCCGTGGTGAACGAGGTCATGGCTGAACATTTCAACCCACCGTACCCGGCGCGGGCTGCGGTGGGTGTTGCTGCTTTGCCAAAAGGGGTGCCGATCGAAATCGACGCCATCGTGCACCTCGGCGACTGATTTTCAGTCTTACCCCGGGGCGCGAAAGCGGTGCCGCTGGCAGTTACAGCATTAAAGGGGGTCGGTCCTCAGGTTGCAAAAAAACTGGCACAACTCGGCATCTATACCGTACAGGATGTGCTGTTTCATTTGCCGGTTCGTTACCAGGATCGAACCCGTTTATCGCCCATTGGTCAGGTACGTTCGGGCCAAAGTGCGCTGATTCACGGTGAGGTGCTGCTCTCGGCACCGCGCATGGGGCGCCGACGTAGTCTCGTCACCGTGATTTCGGACCGGACGGGAACGCTGACAATACGGCAGTTCCATTTCAATGCTTCCCAGCAACGGAGCCTGAAACGCGGTTGCTGGATTCAGTGTTTCGGGGAAATCCGGGCGGGCCCCACGGGCCCCGAACTAATTCATCCTGAATACCGACTTTTATCCAGCCCCGAGGATGCTAGACCCGACGACTCGTTAACGCCCATCTATCCAACAACCGCGGGGCTTGGCCAGAGGACCTGGCGCAAGTTGACCAGCGAAGCGCTAGCGAGAACCGTTGAGGATGTGCCGGAATTGCTCCCCGGTGATATCGCAGGGACGACTGGACTGCCCACTGTTAGTGAAGCGTTGCGTCTAATCCATAGACCCCCGCCAGAAGCAGACACGACTGCGCTGTCGGACGGGGCTCATCCCGCTCAGTTGCGTCTCGC
>CAJXWH010000086.1 GCA_913062915.1 uncultured Acidiferrobacteraceae bacterium
GAGCGCCGCCACGTTATCTGACCTTGCCCTTACCGCCGTGCCAGACTGGCTTAAGATTACGGCTGTGACGGAATGTGAATCATCAACTCGGATCTCAGAAGCGCTCGATACGCTCGGTGCCCTCGCGGTCACCGTGGAGAGTGCTGAAGACGATCTGGACTGCGACGAATTCATACCGGGTCCACCCAAATGGCGCCGCCAAGCGGTCAGTGGACTATTCGATGGAGATACCGACTGCGCATCGATGATGGCCGTCGTGCATCAGATCGCAGGCCCGAATACATCCATCACCACGACGCGAGTGCCCAACCGCAACTGGGTGCTCGACAGTCAACAAGCGTTCCAACCCCCGCAAATTGCTGAAAATCTTCGGATCTGCCCTGTTTGGCACCCACCACAAACCTTCGACGGACAAACGATCTGGATCACGCCCGGACTCGCGTTTGGCACCGGAAAGCACCCGAGCACCGCCCTTTGCCTGGAACGATTGGCCACACTGAAACTGACCGATACGACCGTACTTGATTGGGGTTGTGGCTCCGGGATTTTAGCTGTCGCCGCGCTCAAACTTGGGGCTTCCAAAGCGCTCGGCGTGGATATCGACCATCGCGCCCTAGCGGCGAGCCGCGAGCTCGCGGCCCAGAATCTTGTAGATGATCGACTGGTGGTTTGCCGACCCGAAGAAGTGCCGTACGATTTTCGCTGCCAGCTGATTATCGCCAATCTGCTTGCTCGCACCTTGATCGACTTGGCTCCGACTCTTGGCCGCCATCTCACGGATGATGGCAGACTGCTGGTTTCAGGAATTCTGGAAGACCAAGCAACTGATATCGTCTCTGCATTTGGGCCTGGTTACGCGTTTGACACAGTCTCTTGCGACGGCTGGGCCATGATAATCGCAACCCGGCAATAAGACCCCCAAGATATGAAACCGTCTGTCGACACTCGATTGCTTTGTCGCTGCAGCGAATGTGATACGGTATTTCGCCTGGCTGCAAATCAACTCGCCAGTCACGCTGGACTGGTCCGCTGTGGGGACTGCGGAACAGTCTTTAACGCAGCGTGGAATCTTGTAGACGAAATTCCAAATCCAGTCGAATCATCGACTCCTGTGGCACCCATACCGTCGATTCGTCACGGTCGGGACAACACATTGGTGGAAACAACTGAAAACGAGGACGACGGCCCTGGGTTCGCGGCAGACGAACGCTTGTTTTCCCTCGATGACCAACTGCGCCAAGACTTGCAACTGGGAGCTGACGACCCGGGGGCGCTCGAGGAAATTCGGCGAACTCTTGGTCCAACGGATACGGCGACTCAACCAGAAGAGCGCAGAAGTCGCTCGAAGCGCCGCACGCGGCAGGTGCGACAAGAAAATACAGTGCATCGGACCCGTTCAGAACCGCGGTTTGCCGAACCAACACCACTGGATCCCGAGGTTCAGCCCGCGGCCAGCCGGCGGCTGGCGGGGAGATCGTCACCCGGTCGACAAGCCAGAACGCAGGGCTTGTGGTTATTGGCTGCACTCGTGGTGGCGGCTGGCCTCTTCATGCAGACGCGGTATTGGCTGTTCGACGAGCTCTCGGCAATACCTTCGGCCAGAGCGCCCCTAGAATCATTCTGTCGTCTGGCCGGCTGTAGCGTCCCGGCGCCGTTGATGGGTCCGGCATTCCGAGTGCTGCAAACGCGAGTCGACCTCGACCCGCAGCTGCCCGGCGCGGTCATCGTCAAGGTGCATCTCGCGAACCGCACAGCCACCGCGCGCCCCTATCCGGCCATTCAGCTGACCCTTACCGATCGTGAAGGCGAAACGATTGGCAAGCGTACGTACACGGCAGAAGATTACGCCACAGCGGCCGACGCTGGCGAACTCCCAGCGAACGGCGTAGCAGTGGTCTCACTGCACTTGGCAGGCCCAGACGAGAACGCGGTTGGGTTCGAAGCCAGCATCGTCAATACCGGAACGTAATCGTCGGAGTCCGAACCGTCCGCGCGGTCGGCTTACGGCAACGAATCATGTTATTCTCGCAGCGCATCCCGGTGAGCAATGCAGTTCGAATAAAATGACACAACATCTGTTCTGTCTGGCGGTATCACGCGAGCCGACTGGGCTAGACTGCCATCAGCGATTGCTCCGATTTCAATCTGCTACCCGATGAAAAAGAACCATTTAAACGGCCCACTTTCCAATGCGGTCCAGCATTCTGTGCAACGATACTTCAGGCAATTGAATGGCGAACAGGTGACCGGGATCTACGACATGGTGCTGCAGGAAACAGAACGGCCATTGTTGGAAGTGACCATGCACGAAGTTGGGGGCAATCAAACCCGCGCTGCCAAGATGCTGGGAATCAATCGGAACACTTTACGAAAAAAACTAGCCCGGTACGGGCTCGATCAGTGACCCCACCCCGAGTGATTCTGTTCACCTTTGTCAGCGGGTGACATGGCCCAGGTTGAGACAGCGCCAGTCCAACGGGCGTTAATCAGCGTATCCGACAAAAGCAGCATACTGGAATTCGCGCGCGGACTGCATAACCTCGAGGTTGAAATTCTCTCAACCGGCGGCACCGCACAACTTTTGCGGGAATCCGGTATTCCGGTGGTCGAGGTCTCTGATTACACCGGGTTTCCAGAAATGATGGGGGGGCGGGTGAAGACTCTGCACCCCAAAATTCACGGCGGCATCCTGGCGCGACGCGGTCCAGACAAAGCCGAAATGACGGCGATGGGGATTACCCCGATCGATCTGGTGGTCGTGAACCTATACCCATTTGAACAAACGGTCGCAACGCCAGATATTGCTCTTGTCGACGCAATTGAAAGCATCGATATTGGCGGACCTGCCATGTTGCGTGCTGGCGCAAAGAATCACGCAGCGGTGACCGTGGTGGTTGACTGTGAAGACTACGAAATCGTGCTCAGTGAACTTGAAACCCTGGGTGGCGTTTCGGCCGACACCAGAGCCCGTCTGGCTGCTGCTGCCTTCAGCCACACAGCGCGCTATGACGGGGTAATCTCCAACTACCTGACAAGCGATGACGGCGATCGTGATTTTCCAGCGATACTGAATCTCCAGTTTAAAAAGTGTGATGCCATGCGCTACGGCGAAAATCCTCATCAACGCGCCGCTTTTTATCAGGATCGAAGGCCCGCGCCCGGCACACTGGCGGCAGCCAGAAAAATCCAAGGCAAAACATTGTCTTTCAACAATGTTGCCGACGCGGACGCCGCGCTCGAATGTGTTGCCGCATTCAAGGAGCCGGCTTGTGTCATCGTCAAGCATGGCAACCCATGCGGCGTGGCCCTTGCCGAACACCTGCTGGAGGCCTATGAGCGGGCCTATGCAACAGACCCTTCCTCCGCGTTTGGCGGGATTATCGCGTTCAACCGCGCCCTCGACGGCGCGACTGCAGCGGCCATAATCGAGCGTCAGTTTGTCGAAGTGATTGTTGCAACCACTATCACGGCAGACGCAAGCGAAATCCTAGCTGGCAAACCCAATGTCCGCGTCCTGGAAAGTGGCAGCCCCGGCCCTAAAACATTTGTTCAGCAAAATTTCAAGCGTGTGAGTGGCGGCCTTTTGGTTCAAGACCAGGACCGCGGCGATATTAGAGATTCCGGGTTTGAGGTCGCAAGCCAGCGATCACCGACAACCGAAGAACGCCGTGACCTGTTGTTTGCCTGGAAAGTTGCCAAATATGTCAAGTCCAATGCCATTGTTTTCGCTGCAGATCAGCGAACCATCGGTGTGGGAGCAGGTCAGATGAGTCGGGTCTATTCGGCAAGAATTGCGGGTTTAAAAGCGCGTGATCAGCATCTCCAGATCACCGGGTCGGTGATGGCGTCGGATGCGTTTTTTCCGTTTCGAGATGCCATCGATGCGGCCGCTGCAGAGGGCATTACGGCCATAATTGAACCCGGTGGGTCTCTACGCGACGAAGAAGTCATTGCCGCCGCCAATGAACATCAGATGGCAATGATATTTACGGGTATGCGGCACTTTCGGCACTGAGGCGTAGCGTGAAAGCACTGGTGGTCGGTGGTGGTGGCAGAGAACACGCTCTGGCGTGGAAACTGGCGGCTTCAAGAGCGGTTGAAAAAGTCTACGTAGCGCCCGGCAACGCCGGAACGGCCCGGGAGCAGAAGGTCGAAAATACCCCGATTGCCTCGGCAGACATCGATTCGCTGGCGCGTTTCGCGGAAAACCAAAATATCGACCTGACGGTGGTTGGGCCCGAAACACCGTTGGTTAACGGAATCACAGATCGCTTCCGCCTCCTTAATCGATCGTGCCTCGGACCTACCCAAAATGCCGCAAAACTAGAGGGTTCGAAGGCTTTTGCGAAGAGGTTCATGGAAAGGCACCAGATACCAAACGCTCGGTATCAGATTTTCGACAATACCGGTAAAGCCCTCAGCCATGCTAGAAAAATGGGCCCCCCCCTCGTGGTCAAAGCGGATGGCCTAGCGGCGGGCAAGGGCGTGGTCGTTGCCCACACGCTGGCTCAGGCAGAACTTGCGATTCGGCAACTCCTTGATGAGCGTAGATTTGGCGCTGCGGGCGACCGGGTGATCCTGGAAGATTTCCTAACCGGGGAGGAGGCAAGCTTTATCTGCCTCGTCAGCAACGACCAGGTACTGCCGCTCGCGACCTCCCAGGACCACAAGGCGCGAGATGCAGGTGACGCGGGACCGAATACGGGGGGGATGGGCGCATACTCCCCGGCGCCCGTGATCACGCCGGCGCTATACGAGCGCATTATGCAACAGGTAATCGAACCGACGGTACGGGGACTCGACCGAGACGGCATCTCGTATACTGGGTTCTTGTACGCCGGCCTCATGATTGATCGACAGGGGTCTCCCCGCGTTCTGGAATACAACTGCCGATTGGGGGACCCTGAAACTCAGCCTATTTTTCTTCGCTTACAGTCCGATCTGGCGGAGCTGTGCGGTGCAGCCCTAGCCGGTGAACTTCATCGAATCAAGACACAGTGGGATTCGAGAGCGGCTCTGGGTGTCGTGATGGCGGCGGGAGGTTACCCTTCTGACTATGCCACTGGGGATATCATCAACGGATTAATGGACACTGACGATTCACCGGTCAAAGTATTTCATGCTGGAACGGCCATCGAGGGCGGGCGCGTCGTCACCAGCGGGGGCAGGGTGCTGTGCGTAACCGCGCTAGGCGATAATGTCACAGCAGCCCAGTCCACCGCCTACCAATCCGTGCACAACCTCCATTGGAACCAGGCCTATTTCCGGCCAGACATCGGCCACCGTGCTGTGGCCCGCGAACAGGCGAACGGGGCTGTTTCATTGTAGGGGCCGCTGGTGACGGAATCTTTTGTCGCTGTGCTGATGGGCTCGGACTCGGATTTATCCACCGTACAACACACGCTGGATACCCTAGACCGGCTCGAGATCCCGTGGGAGGTCAAAATCACCTCCGCCCACCGAACTCCAGAAGATACGCGACACTTCGTGGAGGACGCGGAACAGCGCGGTTGTGCCATATTCATCGCTGCCGCGGGTCTCGCCGCACATCTCGCTGGGACAGTGGCTGCTCTGACTGTTCGCCCCGTGATCGGCATTCCGATGGATTCGGGTCCGCTCGGTGGGCAAGATGCTTTGCTATCGACGGTACAAATGCCGGGCGGGATTCCGGTGGCCTGCGTCGCTATTGGCAAGCCTGGCGCAACGAATGCCGGCTGGCTTGCAGCCCAGATTCTGGCGATTGGCAACCCCAAGTTGGAACAGCGCCTGCAACAAGCCAGGCAATCCAGCGCTGAGGGCGTTCGCGACAAGAATCGGGCGCTGCAGACCAAACTGGGGCGAGACCCACGTTGAATCACCCAGCCCTGGCAACCGCGACCACCACGCTATCAGAATCTGGCATCGTCGCCTATCCAACGGAATATTGTTACGGCCTGGGTTGCGATCCAATGAATCGAGGCGCCGTTCAGCGCATTTTGCAACTCAAGAAACGCGCTTGGTCGCTGGGCTTAATCGTCATTGCCGCGGATCTTCGCCAATTGGCAGGCTTGATCGATCTCTCCAGAAAAGACCTGCTTCAGCAACCGTGCGGGTCTTGGCCCGGCCCTCACACCTGGTTATTACCGGCATTGCCCGGAACGCCGAGATGGATCCGTGGTGAGCACAGCGCCGTGGCCGTTCGAGTCACGGCCCACCCGATTGCACGCACCTTGTGCCGGCGTTTTGGATCCGCAATCGTCTCGACCAGCGCCAACCGCAGCGGTCGGCCCCCATTGCGTACGAGCCATCAAGTTCGCACTGAATTTAAAGGCGCGATCGATTTTGTTTTGGAAGGTCCCGTGGGAAGAACAAACGGCCCAAGTTCGATCCGTGACGCCAAATCCGGCAAATGGGTACGGGGCGGTTAATCAGCGCCGCCGACCGCTGCGCGTACTGCCGGTATCAAGCGGAAAACAGAAAAGCGCTGAAGGACGTCTACTCGAGTTGCCTGCGCAAGTCTCTCGGATGAAGTTCAATATAACTCCAATCGGAACACGGCGCGCTTCTGGAATCGGGGCATGATTTCACCACTTGGCCCTAATTTTCTAGATTTACCGGTTCCCCGCGACGGGATCTTTCGATAGATCCCCTGTTATTGCAGATTTACTTGGCAAGACAACTCTATTCACTGCTGCTCTGGATCCTTTTGCCCGCCATTTTGGTCCGGCTGCTTTGGCGCAGTATCAGGAACCCAGAATACCGGCGTCGCTGGGGGGAGCGATTCGGCCAGGTTAATTGTGATGAACACGGTTACGACATCTGGCTGCATGCGGTATCTATGGGCGAAACCAATGCGGCAACGCCGCTCGTTCATGAATTGCTACGACGTCATCCAAATCTTCGGATTTTGATCACCACGATGACCCCTACCGGGTCTGACCGTGTCGTCAGCACGTTTGGTGACAGCGTTGGTCATTCATATGCGCCCTACGACTATTCCTTTGCTGTACAACGTTTTCTCAATCGAGTCCGGCCGGGCGTCTTGGTCCTGATAGAAACAGAAATCTGGCCCAACACGATTCATCTTTGTTCGGTGCGTAACGTACCGGTCGTGATGCTGAATGTACGCTTGTCGGAAAAATCGCGTCGGAATTATCAACGAATCGCGTGGCTGTCGCGGCCAATATTACATCGTATACAAAGATTTGGCGCCCAATCGGAAGAGCACAGACAACGGCTGATCGACCTCGGTGTACAGCCCTCTGCCGTACATCGAACGGGCAGCATGAAGTTTGAAATCAAATTGGCAGCGGGGGTCCGCGAAGTAGCGGAAGCCGTCCGTCAAGACTGGGGCCGCGACCGACTGGTCATCGTAGCGGGCAGCACACACGAAGGAGAAGAAGAGATTTTGCTGAGAATTTTCCAGCAATTAAAGGTCGCTCACAGTGAATTGCTGTTGGTGATCGCCCCGCGACACCCGGAGCGCTTCGATGCGGTCTTTCGCCTTGCTGCACGAAGTGGCCTTGTCACCTCGCGACGTACCGAACAACACGGAACTCTGCCAAATACAGTCGATATTCTGGTCGCTGACACACTGGGTGAGCTGCCGGTCCTGTATTCCGCTGCCGACATAGCGTTTGTCGGAGGAAGCCTGATCCGAGGTCTGGGGGGGCATAACATCGTAGAGCCCTGTGCAGTTGGAGTTCCCGTCGTTTTTGGCTCTGTTATGCCAAATTTCGAGGAGATTAGTCACATTGCCACTGCCTCGAAAGCGGGAATTCAAGTGCGCGATCTGCGAGACCTCGAGGTGCAGTTATCCATGCTTTTGAGCAACCCGAACTTGCGCGCATCGATGGGTGAGCGGGGAATGGTAATGGTTGCGGAAAACAGCGGCGCGACAGAAAGATCGTTGCAAATTTTACTGCCGCTGATCGATCATCGAATCCGATACTAGTTTCTTAATAAGATTGCATTGCAATATTTTTCACTGCCTGGTTATCGTCACTTAACAAGGGGTACCGATTGCCAATGAAATGATTTTCAAACTGCAAAGTGGATGTCTCATTTGTTGTTGTTCGAAAACTTGAAATACTTGACATTTTTTTGTGCGTGGTTATAGTTCGCGCTTACGAAGCGACCTGAAAGTTATCACCCCTGTATGTGTCGTGCTCTCTTGCTACTTTCCTCACTCTCATCGGTCTTATTGATTAGCAAACTGAAAGCCCGTTCATACACGGTGTATCGATAAAGATAAGGTTGTGCTCGTAAGTCTGTCCAGTGGTATCCCAATCCAAGTAGAGGAGAAACACTATGGCGGCAAAGAAGAAGGCGACGCGTAAGAAGGCCACGCGTAAGAAGGCGACAAAGAAGAAGGCGACAAAGAAGAAGGCCACGCGTAAGAAGGCGACAAAGAAGAAGGCCACGCGTAAGAAGGCGACAAAGAAGAAGGCCA
>CAJXWH010000087.1 GCA_913062915.1 uncultured Acidiferrobacteraceae bacterium
TACCGCGAACGTTGTCAGCGCGTTGCCGCCATACCGTCATCATGTCGAGATGCGCGCCGGTCTGCCATCCCGGGCGTTTCGCCATCTCAGCGCCCCACAGGACCAGCACGGGACAGGATAACTTCTTCCCGCGGTCTGCCTGGTCATGCTCTAGATCGAGCAGCACGCTGCGGTAGTCCGCACACATGGCCCGTACAGTTTCCGGGTTGGAAAAACAACGAAGATAGTCATTGTAAGCGGCATCTGTGAAGCTCTTCCGGTTTGCCGACCAGGTGTCGAGGAAGAAGTCGAGAAAGAGTTTCGGATCTGCACTGAAGACGGTTTCAGGTAACGGCGGGGGCTGACGCATGAGGTGCCAGTGAAACCACGAAAACGCAAGCGTTGCGTCCATATTTTCGAAGGCTTCTAGGGAAGGCACCACGTCGAGGCTGGCCAAGCTCATGACTGCATCTGGATGGTCCAGAGTGAGCCGAAGCGCTACTCGGACACCCCGGTCGTGACCGACCAGGTGGAACGTATCGAAACCAAGGGCCTTCATCACAGCCATCTGGTCATTGGCACTTGCGCGCTTACAGTAAACCGAGAAATCATCGGCGGATGACGGGGGTTTCTCGCTGTCGCCGTAACCGCGAAGATCGGGACAGACAACGGTAAATCGTTCGGCCAGCACGGGCGCCACCTTGTGCCACTCCACATGGTTTTGCGGATATCCGTGCAACAACAACAGAGGAGGTCCTGAGCCCCCATGGACCACGTTAATCTGGCAGCCGGCACCGTCAATCTTGATTTTCGAGAATCCATCGAACATTTCTATTACCCCCATCGTTCATGGATATAGAATCAATCATAGCCGAACTCACCGGATCCACCGTCTTGGCCGAGTGGATTTCACATCGACAACGAGGAGATTGAGAAAGACATGCCCCGAATACCCGAACTTAGACCGGATCAAATGAGTTCTGCACAACAGCGTATACATGATGAAATTCTGGCCGGTCCCCGCGGCAGCTTGCAAGGCCCGTTTCACGCCTGGCTTTATAGCCCAGGGCTTGCCGATCCGGCCCAGAAGCTTGGCGAATTTTGCCGATTTTCCAGCGCCTTACCAAAACGCTTGTCAGAATTGGCAATCCTGGTGATAGCAAGACATTGGTGTGCCCAGTTTGAATGGTACGCGCATGCCCCCATGGCAATCAGTGCAGGGATTTCAGCCGCGGCGGTAAAAGCAATACGATTCAAAGAAAAGCCAAATCTTGATGCCGACGATGAGCGCCTGGTATACGGCTTTGTCAGTGAACTGCTGGAAAGCCGCACGGTCAGTCAGTCGACTTATGACCAGGCTGAGGCCACGTTAGGTCGACACGGGGTCGTGGATCTGGTCGGTATCGTCGGTTATTACTGTTTGGTGTCGATTACACTGAATGTATTTGATATGCCATTGCCGAAAGGTGAATCCCCACCGTTATCGCCGTGATGCCGGAGAATCAAATGATGCGCCTAAAGAACAAAGTTGCGATGGTGGTAGGCGCAGGGCAGACCCCGGGCCCGACCATGGGAAACGGGCGCGCGACAGCGGTCCTGTTTGCTCGAGAGGGCGCTAAGGTGCTGGCAGTCGATCGCGATTTGGAATCAGCCAACGAGACCGTCGAGATCATTGGTAACGAAGGCGGTTGCGCTTTTGCCTTTGAAGCGGATGTGACTGACGAGGCAACGCTGGAAAGGGCCGTAGCAGATTGTATGAACCGCTGGAGTCGACTCGATGTGCTTCATAACAACGTGGGCATCAGTGTGACTGGCGGTGACGCCCCGGTAACAGAGATTACGGTCGAGGCATTCGATCTGATCATGGCAGTCAATTTGCGCGGTGTCGTGATGACTTGCAAACACGCGCTGCCAGTGATGCGCGCCCAGAAGAGCGGCGTCATTCTGACGATTTCGTCCATTGCTGCCATAGATAATTATCCCTGGGTCAGTTACAAGGCCAGTAAATCTGCGCTGGTGGCTTTTACGAAGCAATTGGCAATACAGAACGCGGAGTATGGGATACGGGCCAATGTGATCCTTCCCGGGCTGATTGACACACCGATGGCCGTAGACAACCGGGCTAAGGCATGGGATCGATCCCGTGATGATGTGGCGGCCGAACGTAATGCCCGGGTGCCGCTTCGAAACAAAATGGGCAGTGCATGGGATGTCGCCCACGCCGGCCTTTTTCTGGCCTCGGAGGAAGCTGGCTTTATTACGGGTGTTGCATTACCTGTAGATGGCGGTATGACTTGTCGAATTGGTTGAAGAAGCGAGTCGAGTCGGATGCTGGCAGAGTAGATTTGATTCCAATCGAAGGGCTTTTTGCGGCAAAACGTATGGGAATAGACATTAGATAACTTTCTGGTGAGTAAATATCGAGGTGTAGCCGTCAGACCGAGCCGGCGGCAGGCGCGGTGCAGGTTCGTTCGCACAAGTATTCGGGGTGCCGAAACCAGTTCGTTCGTTGAAGCGGTGGTGGGTTGCGGTTAAGACCCATTGATGATGGGAGCTGCCTTAATGTTGCCGATGCAGATACGGCGAATCGCGCCCGTATAATAGGTATATTCTTCTACATCGTTCGCGGCATCCATACGCCGAGTGGGTGGTCGTGTTTAAAGACAAGGAGACAAAATATGGCAAAGGGATATTGGATCAGTGCTTATCGTGAGATCATAGACGCAACGAAGCTTGCTGCGTATGCGGAACTTGCCGCGCCGGCGGTAATCGCAAATGGTGGCCGCTTTTTAGTCCGCGGAGGCCAGATGAGAGCAAAAGAAGACGCAGTGGAGCAGCGGACCGTTGTTGTGGAATTTGACAGTTTTGATGCGGCAGTTGCGACATATGAAAGTGACGAGTACAAAGCAGCACTTGAGAAACTTAAAGGCGGAGTCGTGCGGGATTTTCGCATCGTTGAGGGCGTCGATTAGGCATTGGAACATGAGAATGGCAACGGTGATTCGCACAGGCTGTTTGTCATCACGGAACCTGTTTTGTTTGTAATGCATGGGACATATCCGGGCGATCATCGGAATGAAGAAGATTCAAGGCTGATGTCAACTTCTTTTCGCCCATGCGCTTATCAAAGCGTTGGTTATAGGATCGATCTGCACTGATGAATCTCGACCTCGAAGGTAAAGTCGCCATCATTACCGGGGGTAGCGATGGAATCGGCCGGGCGGCTGCGCTGTCGATGTCGCGTGAAGGCGTACGGGTTGCTATCGCGGCGCGGACCGAAGAGACCCTTGTAGAGGCGGCATCTCAGATCAATGCCGAAACGGGTAATGACGTCATAGGGATCTCAACCGACGTTTCGGATGAGGCGCAAGTAGAGTCTCTCATTCGGCAAGTGGCGGACAAATGGGGAAAGATCGATATCATCGTGAACAATGCGGGCACGTCTTCGGTTGCGCGACTCGAGGAGATGACAAATGAACAGATGGTGGCCGACGTTGCGCTCAAGGTATACGGCGCCATCTACTGCGCGCGCCACGCATTGCCATACCTGAAACAATCAGGAGCCGGCGTTATCATCAATACCACAACGCCAGGCGGTAAGGCGTCTCCCGCTGGCAATCAACCGACCGCGATGTCTAGGGCAGCGGGCATTTCTCTCACCAAATCGTGGTCAAAGGAACTCGCTGAATTCAACATTCGAGTAAATACCATCTGTATTGGCCTGATAAAAAGCGGCCAGCACCGGAAGAAATGGGCCGCGGCACACGCGGATGACCCGGCTTATTCTTTATCTGATCACTGGCGAGCCATGTCGGAAGGCATACCTCTTGGTCGTGTGGGCGAGGCGCTTGAAGCGGGTGATGTGATCTGTTTCTTGGCATCACCAAGAGCCAGTTACGTCACGGGCGCTTCGATCAATATCGATGGGGGTACCTCACCCGTGGTCTAGGCGATAAAAATGCCACAGCCTTGAGCTGAAAAACAGACGGTTACGAGTTCAACGATGGGTGCTGTCTGCGTATTTTCGGACATTCAATCATTCTGTGAAAAGAAACCGGATGCGAATAGATTCAAGTCACAGGCAACTCCGTTCAAAGGCGGGCAGCCTGGTTACAAGACCCATCTAGAATCACGTCTCAGATTTGCAATGTCAGTACGATTGTTTTCCGTACATACCAACAACTGAGAATCAGGAGCCAACCCCCCTCAGGACAAAACCCTTATAGCCCGTGGCGGCAATATTCCGGCACTTTTCAACATAATTTGGAAATCCGCCAACGTATGGCATGAATACCCTTGGTTTACCCTCGATGTTGCCGCCGACATACCAGGAGCTGCAGGAATTGCGAATATGATCGCTGGCGACCTCGTTGTTGTGCGTTACCCATTCGTTTTCGGCTTCCAATGTGGGTTCTATCTCGGCGATGTTTCGGTCGCGCAAATACTCCAGGCAGTCGACAATCCAGTCCACATGCTGTTCGATAGACAATAACATGTTGGTCAGGACCGACGGGCTACCCGGACCCGTGATGGTGAAAAGATTGGGAAAACCGGCCAGACACAAACCGAGGTAGGCCCGTGGCCCTTCTGCCCATTTTTCATGTAGACGAAGACCGCCACGGCCTTGAATATTGATCTTGAGCAAGGTACCGGTCATTGCATCGAAACCTGTTGCCATGATGAGTGAGTTCAATGGGTACTCCCGGCCTAGGGCGTAAACTCCGGCCGGAGTAATCCGCTCTATTGGCGATTTACTGACATTTACCAGCGTCACGTTCGGCCGGTTATAGGTCTCGTAGTAGCCGGTATCCACTGCGAGCCGTTTGCAACCAATGGTATAGGTTGGTAGCAAAGCTTCGGCGACAACCGAGTCCTTGACTATATGCTGTATTTTCTGACGCACAAATTCAGCCGCGAGCTCGTTCGCCTCGCGGCTCACGGCAAAGTCTCTGAACACCCCCTGGAACGGTAATCCTCCCCGTTTCCACCTGTTTTCGAATTCCTGTTGCCGCTCCGTTTCGGTCATCTCTAGTGCTGACCGCGGGTTCGGCGTAAATGCCAATGCGGCGAACGTTTTTCGTGCCCGTTGCCGCAGTCCGAGGTAATCTGCCTTTATCTCCTCCATCGTCAGGTCCTCGTCGTAACCGTAGGCCTTTCGGCCCGAATGCTGCGTTTTGGGATCGGTCTGAAGGGGTTGATTCCAAGCCGGCACGGTGTAGTGCGGCGTACGCTGAAACACATAGAGATGCTTCGCCTGTTCGGCAATAAGCGGGATCGACTGGATGGCAGACGATCCGGTACCGATGATGCCGACCTGCTGATCGCTAAAGTCGATCTCATGGTGGGGCCATTCGCCTGTGTGGTAGAGCGATCCAGCAAATGATTCAAGCCCCTCAAAGTTCGGCGTGTTTATCGTCGATAAGCATCCGGTGGCGATGACGCAATAATTGGCCGAAGTGCGGCCTCCATCGCTGGTTTCTATCATCCAGCGACTGTCGGTTTCGTCGAAGATCGCCGCCGCTACACGCGTGTTGAACTGAATATCGCGGCGCAGATCGAAGCGACCTGCGACGTGGTTCACGTAACGAAGGATTTCAGGTTGGGTAGCGTATCTTTCAGTCCACTCCCATTCTTGTTCGAGTTCGGGCGAGAAACTGTAAGCGTACTGCATACTTTCGACGTCACAACGTGCGCCCGGATACCTATTCCAGTACCAGGTGCCGCCCACGTCGCTGGCCCGCTCGAAAACGTGGGTTTTAAAGCCAGCGCCTCGCAACCGATGCAACATGTAAAGCCCCGCAAAACCGGCACCAACAATAACAACATCGTAGTGGGGAGAATTCGTGGGAGCATCCATAATTCCAATAACTCGATAAATCCTTAATAATTATAGTGTGGCCCGGTGGAATCGAGCCCCTCACCAATTACTTCGAAGCTAAGTATGCTTAATCGGAGTTTACCGCAGGCCTATTGAGTGGCTAGGGACTCACGATTTGTGCTCAGTAATCACTCGGTTCGCAATACGTAGGCGCTGTGACAGTTCTCTAGCCAAAGTATTCTCTTTTCCCGAGAATTGCTGGATCAAATGCTAGAATTCGCCGCCATGTCGAAGCCCCACCTTTTTATTGATGGTCACGCTGGCACCACCGGCTTGCGTATCCGCCGCTGGCTTGCGGACAGGGACGATATGGAAGTAAGGACACTTGACGAGGCGGACCGAAAGTCCGAGGCGGCAAGGCGCAACGCGATTAGAGAGTCAGATCTTGCGATTCTGTGTCTGCCAGATGATGCGGCGAGGGTGGCTGCAAAGTGGGGGATGGAGAGTAGCACCCGGATTCTGGACGCCAGTTCGAGTCATCGCGTCGCGGGCGGCTGGGTCTACGGACTGCCCGAACTTGTTCCTGGCCAACGTAACGAGATTCGAGATGCTCAGCGGGTGACTAATCCGGGTTGTTACCCTTCGTCTTTCATTCTGCTTGTACGGCCCCTCGTGGACGCAGGTTTGCTGCCCGCCGACGCACCGATGTCGGTTCACGCCTTGTCGGGCTATAGCGGTGGCGGTAAATCGTCAATTAAACGCTGGGAATCCGCGGACACTGGATTGCAGAGCCACCTATTTGAGGCGCCCTACGCTGTCGATCGGGTCCACAAGCATATACCCGAGATGCAACGCTACTCAGGCCTTCTAAAGGCGCCGCAATTCTTACCGGCTGTTGGCCCTTTCGCCTGTGGTATGCGGGTCCAGGTACCCATCCATCAGAGCCTGCTCGCCTCGGGAGTTACCGGGCAAGACGCGTGGAATGCACTTGCAGAACGTTACCGGGGTGAACCCTTCGTTGAGGTCGCACCGTTCGCGAATGGGGAATCTATCGATGAGTGGAGCCTCGATCCGACCGCGCTTAACGACACCAACCGAATTCGCCTCCACGTTTTCCCGAATCCCGCAGGGCATCTGCTGCTCGTCGGCCTGCTGGATAATCTCGGGAAGGGGGCTTCAGGCGTTGCAATTCAATCACTCAACCTGATGTTGGGACTCAACGAGGAAACTGGACTGCAACGATAACCGGGCTTACGTATCTTCCGAATCATCCACCAAAAATAGGGTGGTGACAAAACTGGCAATTGCGACCAGTAATAAAATGCCGAGACCGATTCTCGTATCTTCAGCAGCTCCGAGTAATATAGTCGAAGCTGCAATTCCTGAGCCAAGCAACATTTGAAGGCTGCCCGCCAATCCAGAACCAAGACCCCGAACGGATCGGCCAACGGCGTTGATTGCGCCCATAGTCGCATTTGGCAGGGAAAAACCGACAGCAAGAGAATACACCATACCGGGCAACACCAATCCCCAAGCCGACTCAAATCCAAGAAATACTAAACCCGCCATTACGCTCATTCCAGCGATTATCATCAGCGATCCCATACGCACCATTTTTGTAATGCCAAGAATCGGCGTTAATTTACGACTGATCAGGTTTCCAAAGATAAAACTAGTTGGAAGCAGCATGATGTAATACCCGAATTCTGAAGCGGAATAGCCCAGATGTTTAAAGGAAAAGGGTAGAAAATTAAGAAAGGAATAAAATATGGAAGTATGAAGGCCCATGTTCGTTGCAAGTAATAAGAACTGCTTGTTCTTAGTTAATGAAAGATAATCAACTGCGACTGAAACCAAACGTAAGCGCCTCTGCCGCACGCTGTTGGTTTCCTGCAGTAGAAATAATGTTGCCACAATTGTTGCGACGCCTAACAATGTCGTAACAACCATGCTGCCACGCCAGCCAAAAAACTCAAACAAAATACCGCCAAAGGGAAACGAGATCATTGGTGTGATCGCCATAGCAGCTGTGACGGCAGCTAGACTGGCTGCAGCCGCTCTGGGTTGATGCGTGTCGTTGATAATTACTCTCGGCAAGACCAAGGCGGCCGAGGCCCCTAAGCCTTGGATAGAACGTGCAAGTACCAAAAACTCAAGATGTGGCGCGAAAGATGCCAAGACTGAACCTAACAAATAGAGTCCGAGTCCGGCGAATAGAGTTAAGCGTCTGCCAAATCGATCGGATGCTGGTCCAAAAACTAATTGACCCAGTCCGAGCATTAATAAATACACTGTTAACACCTGCTGGGCGCTGTTAGGTGTTACCGAAAAGGATTCTGCGATTCCGGGCAACGATGGCGTGATAATGGCAGTGGCCAATACACTTGTCGACGTGATTAAGACCAGCAACCATGTAGCCTGAGGCTTTGATTGTTGATCTGTAAATGACATCACTGCTGTATCATGCCGTGGTAGTGTCGAGCTAGGAGGTGGCTTGTGCCGGTTTCACTAATATCGAGTAATCAGGAATCTGG
>CAJXWH010000088.1 GCA_913062915.1 uncultured Acidiferrobacteraceae bacterium
GCAATCATGCAACAACGCCGGCTGTCGTGGTGACATATCCCCGTGTGAATCGAGCGGCGGCGTCCTCCACGCAGTAAGACCATAGCTCCTTCGAGTCGGCGAAGTAGAGGTAGAGTCGCTGGTGCTGATGTTCCACACGATATCCATCCTCGAACGACAACCCAAGCAGGTGTTTCAGGATCATCTTGTTCACATTCCTGTGTCCCACGATTAGATGAGTCCGCTGACCTTTCAAGAGTTGGCATCGGTCGGCGAAGAAGCGTTACACACGGGTAGAAACGTCGTGCAGATTCTCGCCATTGGGAAGGCGGTAGCGAATCTCATCTCTGGAAAAAATCTGATATCGCCGAGTCTCGGCGGTGGACTGCCGGCCTATCAACTCGCCCTCAAG
Source organism: uncultured Acidiferrobacteraceae bacterium (assembly GCA_913062915.1). GTDB lineage: Bacteria > Pseudomonadota > Gammaproteobacteria > Arenicellales > UBA868 > CAJXWH01. The sequence goes on from CAJXWH010000088.1 coordinate 392, forward strand.
ACCCCCCGCGGTCACCTTGAGCAAGTCGCTGGTGACAATGTTGGGTCGACCGGTGTGCTCTTTTGGGGTCAGCGGGACAAGAAATCTGTGAAGGCTGTCTTGTTTTCGATCGGAGAGGTTTTCGGTCGACCCAGATCGGCCCGTGCGCCCCTTTGGACCATGACTTCAAGCATAGCTGGCCCTCGCTGGGAGCGGAGCTGGCCTACTCTCTCGGCTAGGTCTTCGCGCCGCTCGACGCGCCACGCTTCAGTGTAACCGCACGCCTTGACGATTTCCGTGAATGAGACCTGCAGACCCGCCGTGGCCATGCCTCCTACCGAATCGTGCACCCCGTTGTTCAAGATGACATGTTTAAAGTTCGCCAAGCCGGCTGCGCCTACAATCGCAGCTCCGCCCATGTGCATCAGCATGGCCCCGTCGCCGTCCAGGCAAAACACCTGGCGTTTGGGTTGAGCTAGGGCGATGCCCATAGCGATTTGTGAGGCGTGCCCCATCGAGCCGACAGTCAGGAACTCCCCCTGGTGTCCCTGTCCAATACGATCGCGGTAATCGTAAAGCTCACGCGATATTTTTCCCGTAGTGGAAACGACCGCATCGGTCTCGCTCAAGGCTGCAACGATCGTCTCAATAGCCTGCTCACGCGTCATTTGGAAGTTGTCAGCGGGCGGGTCGGACGGTTTGTAAGGCTCGAAGGTATCTTTGCGCACCATCAATGCGACCGGTCGGCGTTCAGTTTTTGCGATCTCTAACAAATCATCCACACAACGCCGGGCTCCTTCGGGCTCCGGCAACAGGACGCGATGGGGAATATCCATTGCGTCCAGCAAGCTCACAGTGACCTTGCCCTGTTTGACGTGCTGTGGCTCGTCTTTCGTGCCAGGTTCACCCCGCCAGCCGATGAGTAGAAAAAGTGGAATGCTGTAGACGTCCCGGTCGGCTAGCGAAAGCAGCGGATTGATCGTGTTGCCCTGACCGGAGTTTTGCAAATAAACAAGCGGCACTTTTCCCGTTGCTAGATGATATCCGCAAGCCAGGGCCACCCCCCCGCCTTCATTGGCTGCCACAACGTGTTTGTCACCGGCATGGTCGGCCAGGTAAAAACAAACTGGTTTAAGCAGCGAATCCGGCACCCCCGTGTAGAAATCCACACCGAGCGCCGAGAGCCATTCGACAAAATCCTGACAGCGAATCATGCTTATCTTAGTTCCTTTCCGGAATCAGGTTGATGATGTCCTTGATAAACATGCAGTGTTCCTCGGCCTCAGCCGCTCGGCTGTGAAGGAGAATACTTTTGGCGACCTCGACCATGGCTGGGTACGCGCTCCGCAAGAGTTGATTAGCGTATATCACAACGCGAACACCTGCCTCCGCCAATTCATCCTCGGTCGTCTGGGCATACGTCGAAGGAACCACAACCAGGGGCACGCGATCATCGAACTTCTCGTACTCCTTGCAGAAGGTCAGCACTTCGTCAGCGGTTGGCCTCTTGCTGTGGATCATTATGCCGTCCGCACCGGTGGCAATGTAAGCTTGGGCGCGGGCAAGTGCGTCGTCCATTCCCGCCTTGAGAATCAGGCTCTCGATGCGTGCAATGATCATGAAGTCGTCGGTCACTTGGGCACTCTTACCAGCGGAGACTTTCTGCGCGAAGTCCTCGATGTTATCCTGTATTTGTACAACATCGGTACCGAACAACGAATTCTTCTTCAGTCCTTTTTTATCCTCGATAATCACGGCCGAGACGCCGAGGCGCTCCAGCGTACGGACCATGTATACAAAATGCTCGGCGATCCCTCCAGTATCACCGTCAAAGATAATGGGCTTGGTCGTGGTCTCGAGAATATCGCTGACGGTGTTCATGCGCGAAGTCATGTCCACATATTCGATGTCAGGCTTGGCCTTAACCGTCGAGTCGGTGAGGCTGCTCATCCAGATCCCGTCGAATTCCCGGACCTTGTTATCGCTTTCGACAGAAACGGTCTCGGCGATTAGTCCCGTCAGACCACTATGGGCTTCGATAATCCGAAGTAGCGGCCTGGCTTCCAACAGCCTCTTAAGCATGCTCAGCCGCCTCTCTGGTGTGGTACCGACTTCCCGAATGGCATGGTGGAGCGCTGTAGCCGTGATGCCGGGCATCGGATCCGGTTCTATAAGCTCTCCACCCCATTGATTAAGCGTATCGATGACGCGCTGGCGAGTCTCTCGCAGTACGCCCGTGTTCCAGTCGTCGCGGTGGAGCACATAGTCGGGCTTGATCTTCAGCAGATTCGGCACGCAGTTCAGCGTCTCCTGGGGCACCACTTCTTTGACGCCAGCGATGGCTTCCAGGACGACCTTGCGCTCCTCGTAGCGCATGTAGGGCAACCGCTGGTAGCCAGCGATTGCGCTGTCGATCAACAGGCCGATAACCACATCGCCCATTGTCCTGGCTTCCTGGATTATGCTCACATGACCTGGAGTTATCAGATCGGCACTCATTGCGATATAAACTGTTTTCAATTGATTTTTTTGATTATGCGTAGCTATTGCTGATGGTGGTGGCGTACCCCTGTTTGAACCGGAGGCTTGTACCCTCCACTCGACAGGACCACAGCTCCTTCGAGGCACTGAAGTAAAAGTAGAGTCGTTGGTGCTCATGCTCCACACGAAATCCCTCCTCGAATGACAGTCCAAGAAGGAACTTGAGGATCATCTTATTCGTGTTCCTGTGTCCCACGATCAAATGGATCCCTCGCCCGTTCAACAGTTGACATTGGTCGGCGAAGAAGCTTTGCACACGGGCGGAAACGTCGTGCAGGTTTTCGCCGTTGGGCACGCGGTAGAGAATCTCGTCTCTGGAAAAACCCCGATAGTGCCGAGTCAATTCGGCAGTGGACTGCCGGCCTGTAAACTCACCCTCGAGAACGCCCAACGCGGTCTCTTTGAGCAAGTCGCTGGAGACCACGTTGGGTCGGCCGATGTTGGCCTCGGCGATGGGACGTGCCGTTTGCTGGCAGCGCTGCAGAGTACTGGAATGAACTTCAATGAGTGAAACGTTCCTCAGAAATCGCGCCGCTGCAAGGGCCTGTCTGCGACCTTGGCTGTTGAGCGGAATGTCCTGCTGGCCCTGCAGTCTCCGTTCGGCATTCCATTCGGTTTCCCCGTGTCGGGCGACGATCAGGCAATGCGGGCCTCGATCGCGTATGAATTCGGCGAGATCTGTCTCATTGCTCTGGTTTCGAGAGGTGGCATTCATGATTCGGGAGGATCCCCCGCTCTGAAGTGTCGGTAGACCAACCCGATACGTACGAGAAAATTGACGTAGGCTGCTGCGGCCAGTGCCCACAACAACCACAACAGAAACGAACCATCCCCGGTGAGGTCGCTCACGACCAGTCCAATCGACAACATCAACTGGCGGGTGTCGCTTGCTGCACAGAAGAGGCTAAACAACTTCTCGAGCCGACGCTTGGGATACCCCATCTGCCAGGCCGAGCGAAATTTCTCGGAACTGGTCGTCAGCATGAAGACGCCTCCGAGGAGGGCGAAGCCCGCGGTGAGTGCTGCGGGATCCTCCATTCGATCGCGCAGAGAGAATGCGATCGCCCCCACCAGCAGCAATTCGACGACCCGATCTGTCAGCGTATCCAGGAAGTCGCCGATCCTGGATGAGCGGCCCTGAATTCGGGCGATCTCTCCGTCAACGCACGAGAAGATGCCGAACAACTGAATCATCACCACTCCCCACAACCAGTGATCGAGCAGCACCAGCGTGGCGGCCGCGACGCCAAAGATTAGATCCAGGCCGGTGGCTGCGTTGGCTTCCATGCGGCCGGCGAGTCGAACCGAAAACCAAGCGGAAATGCGTCTCTGAATGTGGTAACAGTAGAAGCCGTCCGACTCAGGCTTGGCGAGCGTCGGGTACTGCCATCGATCGGCATCGTTCGTTGGGGCATCGTTCGTGGTCACATCACTGGGCGGGAAGGAGTTCGGGGGCGAGGTAGTTCAACACCCTCTTCAACTTGAACTTGTCCTTGGAAAAGCCGGTGAGCCCTCCTCCGTTCCGATGATCCCGGTAAGGCAGCACACAAAATTCCATCCAATCCTTGGACTCGAAATACGTGTTCAGAATATTCGTCGGTTTATGCGGAATTCCGACAGAGGCACCCAAGAAATCGGTACGACCGAGGGGAAGAAAATCCTCCTGCCGGTATCGCACATCTTCGGGTGGGAGCACAATCAGCCCGTCCCCTCCGATTTCGTGCTCCCAGATTCCGATCCACGGGAAGCGAAGGTGAGGCTTGCCTGGGATCTTCGCGCCGGTTTCATGAAAGATCCTGCATCCCATTCTCTTGCCGTCCCGGACGTCGGGCTCAACGATGTATCCCTGTCGCTCGAGTTCTGGCGCGCAGTGCTCCAGGAAGGCGTCGAAGTCGAAGATGACGATGTCCACATCGTCATCCCAGGGGATGAAGTTGTCGTGCCGCAGCTTGCCCAGCAGCGTGCCGAACATGATACAGGCACGGATCTGGTGCTCATTCGCGGTCTCGAAGAAATCGTGAATGTGACGAATGATCAAGTCCCGTTGGTCAAAAAATCCGACAAGCTTGAACTTGCTTAGGTTAATGTCCACGTCGTCCTTTCATAAAGAGAACTGATAGTCCGGCTTATAAAGCAGAATCCAAGAACTATACAGAAAATCCCCGTCAAACTGACGGAAGCGAGATTGGCGGGGGCTCCAGCAAATGCAAGTAAGCTCGGTCGTTGCGCCTGTCCCGCATGAATGAAGTGAGGCACGGTGCTCCGGAGCCAATCGCTCATTAATATTCTTCCCCTTCTACATTTTTTGAGCGACTGGAATGCCGCGCTTGGAGTTTGACGGTGATTCACGCGGGCTGTGCGCTCGGTAAAAACAAGCCGTTCTCATCGTTCTGTTTCTGGAGCCGCGGATAAATAACATTTCGTGCCCGCCCGAGATGCGACGCATCGTCAATCTCCGACCAGATGAGATCCTCGACGAGGTGACAACTCACAGCTACGAGTCCGGCGCTCGACACCAAACAATCTGTTTCGTAGTCCACGTGGCGTGTAGTGAGGAAGCTCTCCTTCGCACTACTGAGCATCACTCCAAAGAGTCTCTGAGAGATCTTCGAAATTCCGACAAACTCCCCCGCGATCGCGGCTCCCAGGTCATCGCGGTTCTTGGACATGGACACCAAGTGGCCTTCTAGGTTGGTCTCAACGAAGATCTCGTCGCTCGAATTCGTACAACCTGAAAGTAACACTATGTTTTTATCAGGACGCTCCAAGCAAGACGTGAGGGCTTTGCGCTCGTAAATGATGTCGGACTCAAGCAACAGGAAATCTTCGTCCAAATGATGGCGGGCACAATACAGCGAATACATGCTGCCAGACTCGGCGTACAAGGGGTTGTGCACCAATTGCACGATGCCGTCATACTTGGCTGAAAGAGGCTCAAAAAATTCCGCGAGGTGGCCGGTGACAATCACGATGTGTCTTATGCCAACTGACACGAGGTGCGAAATGGATTCTTCAAGAATCACGCGCGTACCCAGGCAAATGTACCCCTTGGGCATCTGCGTGCCCAACTCTTGCATGCGTACGCCCATGCCTGCGGCGAGTATGATCGCGCTTGGAACTACGGTATTAATCATATTTTTTATCACTACACTCGTTTGCCGACCCACTCGGTCTGATCAACACGGGTGGCAGTAGGCAGAAACAGACGCCAACCCTTAATCAAGCGTTGCTTGAAAGGGTTTTCAGCTGGATTGGCGGATATACTTAAAATCCCGGTGATTCTCGGTATCAACAGGGTTCGTTGAATAACAATCCCTCAACGAGAACAGAGATTCCAGCAAGGAGTAAGATACAGACAAACAGCACAGGTGCAAGCCCGGAAAATTTGTATTTGTAATGCAGCCAATTCTGGTAACATGGAAGTCGCCGAGGATGTGAATGCGAAGACCAAGAATAACCAGACACCAGCAGATTTTGCCGTCCGATTCAAACGGACCGAAACCGCCGAACTCCCCCGGGAACCCAGTGGCAAAACGGGTTAAGCCATGAAAACTATTGGAAAACCGGTTGAACCCTTTGCCGAAGCTGCAAAGGCAGAACCACCGAAAGCCAAAGTTGAAGCATCAGGCATCACAATTCATCAAGCTGCCAGTTTGGAAAACATCGGAGCCGTCAAACAACACTTGGCTGGTGGCGCGGATGTGAATGCGAAAAATGTTGATGGATGGACTCCTTTGCATGAAGCGGCTTTTGGAGGTCGCAAGGAAATAGTCGAACTGCTTATCTCCAATGGCGCGGATGTGAATGCGAAGGGCGAGAGCGGGCGCACACCGCTGGATTTGGCCACCCAGAGCAAACGCAACCTCAAAACCGCCGATCTCCTCCGTAAACACGGCGGCAAAACCAAGAAGGAACTTGAAGCCGCTGGCAACTTAAACCAACCCACTCCACCATTTGAATGCTGACAGGTTCTGGTGCTGGGCCGTGCACAATCCCGTGGCCAAGCGGCGAACGAAGCTTTCTTCCTTCTCCGTGTCCTTCAACCCCATCATGTTGCAGATGGCGTGGAATACCTCGTGAAGGAATGTGTCCTACAATGAGTCCGGGGGTTGGCGTTGCGCTTGGCCAAGCTACTTCAGGTGGCGGTCGGCGAAGTTTAGGTATTGTTCCCAGTCGTAGTCGGTGACGTCGTGTTTGCCGGTGCGGAGGTGGTAACCGACATGATGGCCAACGGGATGGTCGGCCTCTGGCTGCTGCGCCACGCCGACGCCCTTGAGGCCGAACAATTCGTACACGGAACCGGCGTGGTAGCCGGAGAGGAATTCGCCGTTGGGGTCGGCCCACGGGTCTCCGGTGGCGCTGGCGATGTAAACGGGGCGCGGCGCGGCCAAGCCGATTAACATGTGTTGATCGACCGGCAACTCGTTCACTCGGTCGTTGTATTTTGTGAAGTTGTCACAGAACCAGTGGGGGAAGCTGGTATTGATCCGTTTGACTGTCTCCCCGAACTCACGCCGGCTCAACGCAGCGCCGCCACAGCCGGAGTCGTTTGAGATGACAAGAGCGAACCGCTCGTCCTGTGCGCCGGCCCAAAGGGAGGTTTTGCCGAGGCGCGAGTGGCCCATGACTGCGACTTTTTTGGCGTTGATGTCGCGGTCGGTCTCGAGGTAGTCGAGGCAGCGGCTCAGCCCCCACGCCCAAGCGGAGATGCTGCCCCACTCGTCCGGCTTCGGCTTGGGGTAGAGGCGGTGGACGCCGTTGGCAAAGCCGTCGTCGTAGTCGGGATCGATGTCGCCGTAGTAGATCGTGGCCAAGGCGTAGCCGCGCTCGAGGATTTTCTCGACGGCCCAGCGTGAGCGGCGTGACCCTCTGGAGCGTTTGTCGGCGCGATTGTTTTCGATGCCCCAATCCTTGTTGTTGCGCACCCAACTGCGGGTGATCGAGATGCCAGGGTCGGGGTGGACGGTGTGGTTGCCGACAAAGTTGATCGTGAGGAACGCCGGCACCGGGCCGTCGGTGTTTTTGGGCAGGTAAATCAACAGGTTGGCCTCGGGGGTTGCCCCCTTGCGGGCGAAGGTGATGAGCACCTCGCGGCGGATCGCTTGGCCGCCAAGCGCGGTGTCGTCGTTTTGGATGACCTTGAACTTGAGCCCGCTTGGCTTGGCCGGGCTGCGGCCGTAAACGTGTTTCCGGAACAACTCGAGTACCTCGGGCCGGCGTTTCTCCGTCCAGTCTTTCGCCGATTTCACCGGGGCGCCGTCCTGCATGGTGAGCGGGTCGGGGAGTTCGTAACGTGGCACCTTGGCCTCGTCGTAGTTTGCGGCGGGCAGTGGGGAGTCGCTCATGCTCAGTCCGATCAGGGTGGCGATGCCCAGCGAAAACCGTTGGGTCGGCCGAAGGCTTGTCATG
>CAJXWH010000089.1 GCA_913062915.1 uncultured Acidiferrobacteraceae bacterium
CCGCACGCGGCAGCTGAATCGCTGCAGATTGAAATCGCGGCGGCCCTGGCGCGCTGAGGCTGGAAGTTAATCTCTCGTTGGTGTAATCGCTGTTGGCCGGACTCGATATACTAGGGTCGGCGAAGAGAAACCTCAGACTGCAGCCGGCCGTGTGCCCACCCAGGTTCGGAAAATACCAATGCAGATGTTGAGATAGAGAGCGTTGAAACTCAAAACCATTGCAAGCGCGATCGGCGGCGATTGCCGAGGTCAGGGCGACACGGAAATCCATAGCTTGGCCCCTGCGGCAACGGCGGGTCCGAATCAGTTGACCTTTGTTGCTCACTCGAGATTTCTTCGTCATCTAGCGGGCAGTCGTGCAGAGGCCGTGATTCTGCGCGAAGATGACCTCATTGGGTGGAATGGAGCAGCAATCGTGTGTGCGGATCCGTACGCTGGATATGCACGCGCGGCCCAATTGCTGGATACGACACCGGTACCGGATCCAGGCTGCCATCCAAGCGCGGTAGCAGCGGCCGATGCCAAGATCGATCGCTCGGCATCGATTGGGGCGCACTGTGTGGTCGAAAGTGGCGCCAGGATCGGCGCGGGTGCAATACTGGGTCCCGGTTGTGTGATTGCAGAGGGCGCAGTGATCGGCGCTGCTACGCGCTTATACGCCAACGTCACTGTCTATCACGGAGTGCTTGTTGGGGAACGGTGTGTGATTCAAAGTGGTGCGGTGCTGGGTAGTGATGGTTTCGGTAACGCAAAGGAAGACGATCGTTGGATTCGAATTCCCCAACTGGGCACTTTGAAGGTTGGCAATGATGTTCAAATTGGAGCCAATTCAACTATTGATCGGGGCGCTTTGGACGATACGGTGATTGGCAATGGCGTGGTGATTGATAATCAGGTCCAGATTGCTCACAACTGCCGGATTGGTGACCACACCGGAATCGCCGGATGCGTGGGAATTTCCGGTAGTGTCGAGATTGGGTGTTGCTGTACCCTGGCGGGCGGTGTGGGTATTGTCGACAATGTCACAATTGCCGATCATGTTCACGTAACGACCATGACCTTGATCTCATCATCGATTTACTCGCCCGGAGTGTATTCCTCCGGCACCGGACAGATGCCAAACCGGCAGTGGCGACGCAGCGTTGCCCGGTTTCGACAACTGGACCGCTTGGCCCGCCGTTTAAAATCTCTGGAGCGGAAATTTTCCGAGTAAAAGGATCAGGTCACTTCGCGCCAGTCGCCGATTTCCACGTCGAATGCCTGTAGCGGGGCGAAATTTTCCTTATAACTCATCTTTGAACAGTTCTTGATCCAGTACCCCAGGTACAGCCAGTCATACTCAATCTGGCAGGTCAGTTCTACTTGGTGGAGAATGGCGAGCGTACCGGGTCCGCGCCACTCTTGCTCGGGATCGAAAAAGGTGTACACCGCGGACAGTCCGTTTGCAACATGATCCACGACCGAGACGCCGAGCAGGCGCCTCTGTATCCGCATTTCAATCAAGAATGTATCAATGTTCGATCGTATGAGAAATTGTTGATACTTCTCCGGATCCGAATCATCCATACTGTCGCCGCCGTGGCGTACAGACTGATAGCGACGATAAAGAGAAAAGTGTTCGTCACTATATGCGGGTGAACGTAGCTCGAATCGAACGTCGCCGTTCTTTTTTTTCACCCGTTTTTGGGAACGATTGGGCAGGAAATCGTTGACCGGAATTCGTACAGATCGGCATTCCAAACAGGCCGGGCAGTGGGGTCGATAATAAAGCGTGCCGTTGCGGCGAAAGCCGGTTCGAATCAAACTGTCATACAGCGTGGGGGTGACTTCAAAACGCGGATCCACTAATAGATTAGCGGCGGTCCTGTCCTTCAGGTATGGGCAGGCGTGGGTAGTGGACTTGTACAGGTCCGGAATGCTTTGCTGTTGCGTCATGCCAGCATCGCTGCAGAAATATCGAGTTGCCAGCGCCCAGGTTGCCCGTTCTGCCGGAGGCCATTTTCGAGTTCGGCCAAGAATTGCCCCCTGTTAATGCTTTCTGCACCCAGTGAGAACAGGTGCTTCGAGGGAATCTGGCAGTCGATCAAGCGGAAATGCATCTGTTGCAGTTGCCAGTCGAGGCCAACAAGCGCAACCTTGGATGCGTTGTTTTCCCGGGAGAACATACTCTCACCAAAAAAGACGTCCCCGAGTGCGACTCCGTACAAACCCCCTACCAGGGTATTGTTACGCCACACTTCAATCGAGTGTGCGTCGCCCCGTCTGTAGAGGTCGCAATATGCAAAACACATATCGTCTGTAATCCATGTCTCGCTTTCGTTGCCACGGGGCGCAGCACAAGCGCTGATCACATCTTCGAATGCCGAATCCATGGTGATCGTCAGGTCACCATGTCGCAGTGTTTTTCGCAAGCTACGGGAGACCTTTACTTTGCCTGTATATAGGACGGTCCGAGGATCAGGCGACCACCACAAGATGGGCTGTCCCTCGCTATACCAGGGAAAAATTCCCTGGCGGTATGCGGTCAGCAAACGGCCTCGACTGAGATCACCACCGACTGCGACCAGGCCCTCCGGTGTGGCCTCCTCCAGCGACGGGAACACGTAACTTTTGTTCGGTTCTGCGATCATAAATCACATTCTAGCACTCGCTGGCGGCGCGCTCACTCGCAACACTGCGATCTTTATTTATCGGCCAGGTAATGCGTTGTGTTGGTTCTTATTGTTCTTTTCGGTAAGGAGAATGAGCATGCAAAATAGTCTGATACTGTTCTACGTGTTCCCATTCTGACTGGGTGTAGCGTTGGACCGCGTCGAAAAAGCCCGGGTGGCTAAGCCAGTGCATTGATAGTACAGGCGTGGGGATCAGGCCACGGTTCAATTTGTGTTCACCTTGCGCGCCCGCTTCAAATCGTTGTAGGCGATTGCGAATGCAGTATTCGATTGGTTGGTAAAAGCAGGTCTCAAAATGCAGGTTTGGAATTCGATCGATTGCGCCCCAGTAGCGACCGAACAATGATCGATCTCCCAGCAAAAAGAAAGCGGCGGCAATGTCGCGGCCCTGCCGGCTTGCCACGAGTAGGCGAACCCCGTCGGGCATCGTTTGCCCCACCAATCGAAAAAACGCCTCGTTAAGATATGGAATCGCGCCATGTTCAGCGATGGTCGTCCGGTAACATGAATAGAAAAAAGACCAGTCATTCGCTGTTGTCTCCCGGCCGCTGAGCCACCGGAATGTCATTCCTTCGGAGTTCATGCCGCGGCGTTCACGTAAAATGTTCTTCCTTCTTTTTGAGTTCAACGCGGCCAGGAACTCTCTGAAGTTCCGGTAGCCCTGATTGTGCCAGTGGAATTGGTTGCTGCGGCGTGGGACGAAACCGGCTGCTTTCAAAGCTTCGTTGTCTTCAGCGGTCGTGAAGAGAGAATGAATTGACGAAGCTGAAGTTTTTTCCGCAAGTTCTCGGGCAGCCGCCGAAAGTGCTGCGCCGGCGAATTGGATGTCAGCATCCGGGTGAATCAGCAGACGTTTACCCGTAATTGGGGTAAACGGGATGGCAAGAAGTATCTTCGGGTAATAGTCCAGCCCTGCCTGCTGGTAGGCATGGGCCCAGTCCCAGTCAAATATATACTCGCCATAAGAGTGATATTTCAGGTAACACGGTGCTGCCGCGAGCAGGTGATCAGCGTGGTAGATAGCCAGATGATGAGGCTCCCAGCCTGTATCGGGTATAACGCATCCAGTGCGTTCGAACGCCGTCAGGAACTGATGCTGCAAAATCGGGGAATCTCCCGGAACCAGTGCGTTCCAATGGTCTGGCGCAATCTCGTCTAAAGAACGGTGGATTGTTACCTGGCCACTGAACCATTTATTATCGCCAGGCGTTGGATTGATACGGACTGCGGTCAGGCCACTTTGCTCTGGAGTCATTGCTCTTGACGAATTCATTCTCTATTGTCCTCGCGCAACTCAATTGTACCGTTGGCGATATCGATGGGAACACTGCCCGGATCATCGATGTATGCCGTCGAGCGAGGGACACGCTTGAGTGCAAACTCGTTGTCTTTCCAGAATTGGCTCTAACCGGTTATCCGCCGGAAGATTTGCTCTTGCGGGACGATTTTATCCTCGAAGTGGAGCGGGGGTTAGAGAGGATTGGCAGTGAGATTGAAGGCGTCACCGCGATTATTGGACATCCCTTTAGAGACCAGAGTGGTTTGTACAACGCGGCCTCAGTCTTCAGCGAGGGTCGGGTTATGGCTCGATACTGCAAACGGGAGTTACCCAACTACAGCGTATTTGATGAGAAACGTTATTTCTGCCCCGGTAACAAACCGTGTGTCGTCGAGGTGGATGGTGTTCGACTGGGCATCACTATCTGTGAGGATATTTGGCACGATGGGCCAGTCGAGGAGAGCGCCGCGGCGGGTGCCAATCTGGTAGTCAATCTGAATGCGTCTCCGTTTCACATGGACAAGGCCAGCGAGCGCGAATCACAGGTCGTCGCCCAGCGGGCGCGGCGGAATATTTTGCCGATTGCTTATGTCAATTTGGTCGGCGGGCAGGATGAACTGGTGTTCGATGGCGGCTCTTTCGTATCTGACAACAAAGGCAAGGTTACCCATCGGGCGCGGTTTTTTGAGGAGCAACTTTTCCGGGTGGACTTCGACGATCGACTTTGCCCGGTGCAGGGAAATATTTCCAAGATACCGATTCTGGAAGAGAGTGTTTACCAGGCGCTTGTTACCGGTGTACGCGATTACGTTCAGAAAAATGGTTTCCCCGGGGTCGTGGTGGGCCTTTCCGGAGGGGTCGACTCGGCACTGACGCTCGCAATCGCTGTTGATGCACTGGGAGCCGACAGCGTACAGGCGATGTTGATGCCGTCCCGCTATACCCGGGAGATCAGCATAGAGGATGCCATTGCAGAAATAGATGCATTGGGGGTTGCGCACCGTATTGTGGATATAGAGCCTTTGTTTGAGGTGTTTCTGCAGCAGTTGGCGCCTGTGTTCGAAGGATTCCAACCAGACAGTACTGAGGAGAACCTTCAGGCTCGAATTCGTGGTACGTTGCTGATGGCGGTCTCCAACAAGACCGGCGCCATGGTCTTGGCGACTGGAAATAAAAGCGAGATGGCAGTCGGTTATGCAACTCTTTACGGCGACATGGCCGGAGGTTTTGCCGCGATTAAAGATGTGCCCAAGACGCTGGTGTACCGTTTGGCGAGATACCGTAATAACAAAAGCAAAATTATCCCGGAAAGAGTGCTCGACCGGGCGCCATCGGCGGAACTCGCTCCGGACCAAGAAGATCAGGACACTTTGCCGCCCTATGCTGTGCTCGACGCCATTCTCGAGGCGTATATCGAGCACGACAAAGCCGTTACCGATATCGTCAAGGAGGGATTAGACGCGGATACCGTGGCCGGTGTGGTCCGCCGAGTGAAACGAAATGAATTTAAGAGACGGCAAGCCGCACCTGGGGTTCGAATCAGTCAACGTGCGTTTGGTCGGGACCGTCGTTATCCAATAACCTCTGCATTCGGCTGAAACCGGGAAAGATCGCAGCCATTGCGGCTTGTGGATCGCACCTTGCCGTATACAGTTTGCTGGAACAAATCATTTCGAACCCGGCAAAAGATAGATACTGTCCGGGTAGCTCTGTTGAAGAATTCGCACAGTGTCGTCGAGCAGCGTATCGAAGCCCATTTTCTTGTACACCGCGACCATGATCCCGAGTGCATCTTCTACTGCTGATACGTCTGGGTAGTGCTCAATGACGTACTTCGCCCGGTTCAGGGCGGCGACATGCGCCCCCCGTCGTAGGTAATAACGGCCGATATTGATCTCATGCTGCGCGATGAGATCGAGTATCTCAGCCATGCGCTGACGCGCATTTCTGGCATAAGAACTCTGCGGGAACAGGGTAACGAGCGCCCGGAAGGCCTCAAAGGATTCCCGTGCAGGACCAGGGTCCCGCCTGCTCGGATCGACGCGCGAGAGACGGTCCAGCAGGGATGTAGATGACTGGAAAATGGATAACGCCTTCAAGTAGTAGGCGTAATCAATCCGCGGGTGGGTCGGATACAGTAGGATAAACTGGTCTGCCGAAGAGATCGCAAGTTCGGGTTCACGGTTACGGTAATAGGCGTAAATCACCTCTAGCTGCGATTGTTCAGCGTATTTTCCATAGGGATAACGTCGCTCGAGTTGATGGTAATAGTCAATCGCTTGTTCCCACTCTCCGGCGTCGAGATGCGCTCGGGCCTTGGCGTGGAATTCTTCGACAGTCCAGTTGGCGGTTTTCTCGACACTGGCACAACCCACCACTAACAAGACTGCGAAGAGCAGGGTAACTTTGAACAGTAGGCGCAATGTACGTAACGGGGAAGCAGATACCAGGTGAATTATACTGCTGCCGTCAGTACGCTGAGTTGAAAACAAGTTTGGAAATGAACGGGCAGAGAAACCTTACCGCGATGATTCCGGTCGACTCTGCCGGGCGACGCCTGGACAAAGTGCTGGCATCACTGTTTCCGCCGTACTCCCGCTCACAGTTACAGAATTGGCTTCGCGAGGGGCGGATGACGATGGAAGGGTCAATACCTTCACAACGGCAGATCGTGCGAGGCGGCGAGCGACTCCACTTACTGGTGCCAAACGAGGTGCCGCAGGACTGGCAGCCACAATCCCTGCCTTTGCAGGTGGTGTATGAAGATAGCGAGATTGTGGTGATCGACAAGCCGGCCGGACTGGTTGTTCACCCCGGTGCTGGCAACCCGGACACCACGTTGGCAAATGCCATACTGCATCATTACCCGGAAAACCGGATTCTGGCCCGTGCGGGTGTTGTCCACCGTCTCGACAAGGGAACAACGGGTCTATTGGTTGTGGCCCGCACGGAAAGTGCGCGGCAGAAACTTATTGAAGATTTGAAGGCCCGAACTATCCATAGACACTACTTGGCGTTGGTGCATGGTCGACCCGTGGCAGGAGGCACAGTCGATGAACCGATTGGCCGTCACCCGAAGGATCGACGACGAATGGCGGTATCCAACAAAGGCAAGCCGGCAGTCACACATTTTCGAATAGAGCGGCGTTACGATTTCCACACCTTGTTGCGCGTTCGGTTAGAGACGGGCAGGACACACCAGATTAGAGTGCATCTGGCGCATGCCGAACTGCCATTGGTAGGAGACCTGTTATATGGCGGTCGTCCACGTATGCCACCGCGGGCCAGCACCGAGCTTGCCACGCTGATGCGTTCGTTTGATCGGCAGGCGTTACACGCGACAGAATTGTCCATAACACATCCGGATTCAGGCAAGAGACTTACCTGGGAAAGCGCCCTGCCACAAGATTTTCAGCAGTTGCTCGAAGTACTCCCGCGTCAACACAACATCTTGTGAGCGACTCCGGCGTCACGGGCCAGGCAGCCCAATGGTCGGCCCCAACACATGTCAAGGCGCTGACAACCCTCAGAACCGGCGGGGTGAGTACGGGGGCCTTTTATAGTCTGAATCTTGCCGCCCATGTAGGGGATGATCGGGCCGCTGTCAAAGAAAATCGAGCCCGTCTGATAGACCAGTTGGAATTGCCATCTGAGCCGATCTGGCTGCGGCAGGTACATGGACGGCGGGTAGTACAAGCGGAGTCTTGCCGGCGAGATTGTATAGCCGATGGCAGTTTTTCACGGCAAGCGGGCATCGTCTGTGCTGTATTGACGGCTGATTGCATACCTCTATTCCTGACCGACAAGCTCGGCAGTTTCGTCGGTTTGTTGCATGTGGGCTGGCGGGGGCTTGCAGCCGGCGTGATCGAATCGGGGCTGACCGCCCTGGGTGCAGAACCGCAGGAGTTGTTGGCCTGGGTAGGACCCGGAATCGGACGCGATGTATTTGTCGTCGGCGGTGAGGTTCATCAACAACTGACCCGCCAACTGCCGGCCCATGTGCAAGCCTTTGCCAGCCACGGGGACAAGTGGCGGGCCGACCTGGGCCGCATGATCGAACAGCGTTTGCAATGGGCGGGTGTGGCAGAGATTCGGCGCAGTGAAACCTGTACAGCGAAGAATCCCGCGGCCTGGTTTTCCCATCGCCGTGATGGCCGTTGTGGCCGCATGGCTTCGCTCATCTGGTTGGCTTGAGTTCACCCTATTCGCTTAAATGTACCGTCCCCATCCGGGGGTCAAATAGAGGGGTAAAAAGGGCGTTCTGCGAAGTCGCCAGACAAAGGCCTGGACCTTGATCGGGGGAGGTTTAGGCCCCATATAAATACATAATAGATCGTTCGTCTTCGCCTTCAGGCGTTGGATGA
>CAJXWH010000090.1 GCA_913062915.1 uncultured Acidiferrobacteraceae bacterium
CTCCGGCCTCTACACTGGGCTCGGCTGCTTCGGCAACTCCGGCCTCTACACTGGGTTCGGCTGCTTCGGCAACTCCGGCCTCTACACTGGGTTCGGCTGCTTCTGCGGCTCCCGTATCGGAGGATGGCGCTGGGGTCGCTGCGACTGCGCTCACAGGCGTACCCAAGGTCTTCGCTGTGGTACAGCCGGTGGCCAACGCCAACGCCGCCAAGAGGATGAACAGGTTACGTATGGTCGTGGCCGAACTCAGCATAAGATCGTTCCCTCGCGATGATTCCCGACAGAAAAACGGCACCTTTTCATTGAATAATCTACATGGGCCGTGGTCTAGGCGAAAAGTAGCATTGACTTGTTATAGTGTCAATAAAGTAGAGGATTTTCCCGTGCACATCACCTTTTATCACAACCCGCGTTGCTCCAAATCACGTGCCGTCCTGTCTCTTTTAAAAGAGCGACAACTGGACATCGAGATCATCGAATATCTGAAAACACCGCCAAATTCTTCGACTCTCCACGAGATTCTAGGGAAACTCGGCGGGTCTGCGGCACAACTGGTGCGCACCAGCGAAAAAGAATATCAGACACTGCATCTTGCCCAAGCCGATAACGACCGATTGATCGAAGCGATTGTCGAACATCCCATCTTAATGCAACGACCCATCATCGTTTCAAAAGACCGCGCCGTCATTGGTCGACCGCCTGAACAAGCCCTCACGATCCTTTGATCAGCAGCAGGGCAAAGCAATCACTTAGCCCCATCTGAAAGACGCTTCCCATAGAACCATCTGCCACCTCTTGTTTTGGTGGCAGATGAATTGCTCGCCCTTAGTAATTTTCCAAGATCGGTTGACGTTCAATCCTGCTCTTTTTCAAATTCCCTGATGAACGGCACAGTGAGGCGACGCTTTTTGGCAAACGCCGCTTCATCGACACGATCCAAAAGATCGAAAATCGCCTCGCTGTTCCGTGGTACACGGCGCAACAGGTATTCGACAACCTCGTCCGGCAGCTCCAGACCGCGACGCCGGGCTCGAAGCTGCATGGCGCGAGGCAGTTCGCGTTCCGTAAGTGGCCGAATGCGGTAAACCCCTCCGGCAGCCAGCCGTGTGGCGAGATCTGGGAGCGTCAAACCGAGTGCACGGGGGGGCTGTAACGCAGCAAGCAAAAGCCGACCATTGCTGGATAACAAACGTTCATGAACTTCCAGCACGGCTTCTTCCCAATGCTCGTCACCCACCACTTGATCAAGATCATCGATACACACCGTTGACTCAGGATCCAGCTGGCTGATGAACTCCCCACTAATGTCAGGCTCCCCTGCAGGTACATAGATACTCGGCCTCTCTTTTTCAGATACGAAACGGCAAGCAGCCTGCAGCAGATGGGAGCGGCCACTGCCGGCGACGCCGTGTAAAAACAA
This sequence comes from uncultured Acidiferrobacteraceae bacterium, assembly GCA_913062915.1. Taxonomy (GTDB): domain Bacteria; phylum Pseudomonadota; class Gammaproteobacteria; order Arenicellales; family UBA868; genus CAJXWH01. The sequence continues at coordinate 1,421 of CAJXWH010000090.1, forward strand.
TACTGACTTATCCGTGTCCCCGTTGAGCCATCCATTAAACGCAGCAAAAACCTCTTCGTTGCCAGCTGGAAAAAAGTTGTCCACAGACACCGAGTCGCGCAACCGGATGGGCAAATGCAGTTGCCTGATCAATAATCTGGACCTGACATGGCTTCAGGACTCGGCAGTATCACTGCGGATGAACCACCGGTAAATATAGTGAAACCCGCTCACCAGCGTAGTGAAAGCAACCGACCAGAGCAAAACGTTGACCACGTCTGACAACGGAATCCAGCCGATTTTATTTATCATGACTATCAACACGAAGGTGATCTGGGCGAGAGTATTGAGCTTGCTGAGCAGGCTCGGCTGGGGTGGCATTTCGTCATGAATGGTCTGGAGGATCAGGTAGCCGCCAACTATACCCAGGTCGCGAAACCCAACGATCAACATGAGCCAAAGTGGGATATCCCCGAGCAACGCCAACACGATGTAAGCTGTGATGATCAACATCTTGTCGGCAATTGGATCGAGAATTGTCCCTAAGCGGGTGACGCAATCAAAACGCTTGGCAAACCAACCATCCAGGGCATCTGTAATTCCCGCAACCAAAAAAAGAAATGCGGCGACGCCATAGTTGCGCTCCATCAGAAACAAGATCAGCACTGGAGCGGCACACATCCGCAGCAGCGTCAGCAAATTTGGGATATTTCGGGTCAATGGAAAAACGAAAGTGTCAGAACCTCGATCCAGAACAGCATTTTGCTCTGCCTGTTCACGCAGTACGATACCATAAGCGTTGCGCATTGAACCCAGGCGAATAGTGTGCGAAAGCCCGATGTCCGACAAAATCCAAAGAAAATCTAGCGACGCTCTGTCCTATCGAAATGCCGGTGTCGACATTGATGCTGGAAGCCGACTGGTGAAACGAATCCGGCCTCTGGCGGAGAAAACTTGGCGACCTGGATGCTTAGGGGCGATTGGCGGATTTGGCGGACTGTTTGAATTGCCGTTCGACCGATATCGCCATCCCGTACTGGTTTCCGGCACCGACGGGGTTGGTACCAAACTCAAACTTGCGTTTGAACTGAATCGGCACGACACGATCGGCATCGACCTTGTCGCCATGTGCGCCAATGACGTGGCCACCTGCGGCGCAGAACCCCTGTTTTTCTTGGACTATTTTGCGACCGGCACACTTGACCCCCTACAGGCTGAAAGCGTGATCGCGGGAATCTCCCGAGGCTGTCAACAAGCCGGCGCTGCGCTGGTCGGTGGCGAGACTGCAGAGATGCCTGGTTTCTATGTGCCGGGAGAATATGACCTGGCGGGATTCTGTGTCGGTGTCGTTGAAAAAGAACGCATCATCGATGGGCATGCCATTCGATCGGGTAACCAGGTGTTGGGGCTCGCCTCTTCAGGGCCCCATGCCAACGGTTATTCGCTGATTAGGGCTGTTCTCGAGCAAAGCCGCGCCTCTCTCGCTACACCGCTTGGAGATGCGACCTTAGGCGAGGCTTTACTGTCCCCGACCCGTATCTATGTCCCGGCAATCCTGGCACTCCAGGAGAAAATCGAGGTGTCCGGCATTGCCCACATTACGGGCGGTGGCCTGCCCGGCAATATCGGTCGAATTATCCCGCCGAACCTGGAGGCTCGAATCGATCGCTGGGGCTGGGAGCAACCGCTGATTTTTCAGTGGCTGGAAAATAAGGGCAACATTTCAAACGACGAAATGCTGCGCACCTTCAATTGCGGTGTCGGGTTGATCTTGGTGGTGGAAAAAGATGATGCAACACTGGCCTGCGACACACTCCAAGAACTAGGAGAACAAGTCTTTGTGCTCGGCGAAATCGTCGAAGGCCATCGAGGCGTTGTCATTGGTTAAACCATCGGAGCCCTGCCGGCTGGTCGTATTGATCAGCGGCAACGGTACCAATTTGCAGGCGATCATCGACGCTTGCGCCGCCAGTACATTGCCGGCCAAGGTGGCCGCCGTCATCAGCAACGAACCGGCTGCCTACGGACTACAGCGGGCCCGTGACGCCAGCATTCCCACTCATGTCATCGATCATCGTGATTTTGGCAGGCGAACGGATTTCGATGAAAGGCTGAAAGGTCTGATCGACACTCTTGAACCTGGCCTGGTGATATTGGCCGGGTTCATGCGTATTCTCGGGCTCGACCTGACCGAGCACTTCTTGGGACGCATGATGAACATTCACCCTTCACTACTGCCGGACTACCCAGGATTGAATACCCATGCCCGGGTGTTGGCAGATGGTGTGAATGAACACGGCGCCACCGTACACTTCGTAACGCCCGAACTCGACGCCGGACCGATCATTTTGCAAAGCCGCATTCCCGTGCAGGCGGATGACACACCCTCTACCCTGGCCGAACGAGTGCACCAGTGCGAATATGAAATCTACCCCCGCGCCATTGCCTGGTTTGCCACGGAACGCCTGCACTTAGAAGCGAGCATTGCATACCTCGACGGCGCCCCCATCAAGGCCTGAGCATCCCCGGATTGACCCCGGCCTTCTGACAAGCACCGCGGACAACAATGGGGCGATGCCGCACGCCGGGGTGCGTCGCTCGCTCAATGCTTGATGGGTGGCTCTATCTCGAATACAAGTTCGTCTTGTTTGGCCGAAACGCGCACGCTGCCGCCGTTCGTCAACTTGCCGAACAGCAACTCGTCGGCGAGTGCCCGATTGATCCGGTCACGGATCAATCGACTCATCGGTCGAGCCCCCATGGACGGGTCATGGCCATGCTTTGCCAACCACTGGCGGGCCGAGTCTTCCACCCGTAACGAGACATGCTTGTCTGCCAGTTGCTCCTCCAGCTGGAGTACGAATTTCCCTGCCACGTCCAGGATTGTTTCTTCATCGAGCGAGCCAAATCGAATGATGGAATCGAGGCGGTTGCGAAATTCCGGCGTGAAAAGTTTGTTGATCACTTCTTTGTCGTCACCGCTATGATCCTGGTCGATAAATCCCACAGAGTTACGTGACATCTGCTCGGTTCCCGCATTCGTGGTCATCACGATGATGACGTTGCGGAAATCGGCCTTGCGGCCATTATTGTCGGTCAAGGTGCCGTAATCCATCACCTGCAGAAGCAAATTAAAAACGTCCTGGTGCGCCTTTTCTATCTCGTCCAGCAACAAAACGGCGTGGGGGTTGCGAGTAATCGCTTCGGTCATCAAGCCACCCTGATCGAAACCTACGTAGCCGGGTGGGGCGCCGATGAGTCTTGAGACCGTGTGTCGCTCCATGTACTCAGACATGTCAAAACGCACCAGCTCGATACCCATGGTTAACGCCAGCTGCCGAGTCACCTCGGTTTTGCCGACCCCCGTCGGGCCCGAAAACAGGAACGAGGAAATGGGTCGATCCGGATTTCCCAGGCCGGAACGCGACAACTTTATTGCACTCACCAATGCGTCGATCGCCTCGTCCTGGCCGAAAACGACTCGCTTAAGACCTACATCCAGATTACGCAGTGCATCCTTGTCGCTGGCGCTGACGGTCTTGGGGGGAATCCGGGCCATTTTGGATACCACCCGCTCGACATCTGTAACACCCACTGTCTTGCGACGCTTCGCTGCCGGTTGCAATCGAGTCTGTGCCCCCGCTTCGTCGATCACGTCGATGGCCTTATCCGGCAAAAAGCGATCTGTAATGTAACGGGCAGACAGTTCTGCCGCAGTTCTAAGCGCCGGCGCCGTGTAGCGGACTTTGTGATGTTCCTCGAATCGAGATTTCAGGCCACGCAGAATTTCTACCGTCTCCTCTAACGAGGGCTCCACGATATCGACCTTCTGGAAACGGCGCGACAGGGCGCGGTCTTTCTCAAAAATCCCACGGTATTCCTGATACGTGGTCGAGCCGATACAACGGACTTCACCGGATGCCAGCATCGGCTTCAACAGGTTGGAGGCATCCATAGCGCCACCCGACGCAGCACCGGCACCGATTACCGTGTGAATTTCATCGATAAACAGCACGGCACCGGTCGTCTGTTCCAGTTCCGCCAATACCGCTTTCAACCGCTGTTCAAAGTCCCCACGGTATTTGGTCCCAGCCAGCAGCGCTCCCATGTCCAATGTATAGATCGTGCTGTCCATCAGTACTTCGGGTACGGCGCCCTCCACAATATTCTTTGCCAGGCCCTCAGCAATCGCCGTCTTGCCTACACCCGCTTCGCCGACGAACAACGGATTGTTCTTGCGTCGGCGACAAAGAATCTGGATGGTGCGCTCGATCTCGGTGCCGCGCCCAATCAATGGGTCGATCCGACCCGCCATCGCCTGTTCATTCAGATTGATTGCAAACATGGCCAGCGCACTTCGGCCTTCTTCATCATCTTTATCTTCTAGATCAACGTCATCACCGTCCGGTGCGGGCAGGCTGAGCCCTTCGTCGCTGACCTTTGCGATGCCGTGAGCGATGAAATTGACCACGTCGAAGCGGGTCACATCTTGCTGATGAAGAAAATACACAGCATGGGACTCCTTCTCGGCAAACATGGCGATCAATACGTTGGTGCCGTTGACTTCCTTCTTGCCGGTGCTTTGCACATGAAGAATCGCCCGCTGAATGACCCGCTGGAACCCAAGTCCGGGCTGCGGATCCTCTTCACTGTCTTCCGGTATAAGCGGAACATGTTGGTCGAGAAAGCTGTTGAGTTCCTCCTGCAAACGATCTACGTCCCCGCCACAGGCCCGAATGGCGCGACTCGCCGAGGGATTGTCGAGCAACGCCAGTAGCAAATGCTCTACCGTAATAAATTCATGCACCCCCTCGCGTGCGCTTTGAATCGCCACATTGAGGGAAGTTTCTAGGTCGGAAGACAACATCACTCGGGCTCCATGGTGCACTGCAGTGGATGTTTATTATCGCGTGAAAAACTCAGCACTTGGCGCACTTTGGTCTCGGCGATCTCGGCAGTAAATACGCCGCAGACGCCACTGCCACGGGTGTGCACATTGAGCATGATCTGCACGGCTTCCTCACGCCCTTTGCGGAAAAACTGCTGCAAAACGAGAACCACGAATTCCATCGGCGTGTAGTCGTCGTTGACCAGGATAACGCGGTACAGCGTCGGCTTTTTTAACTTCGGCTTGACTTCGTCGACGGCGACGCCGCCTGTGTGCTGGATTTGCTTTTGATCGCTCATGGCTGCCCTGATGTCGGCTGATTGGAGTCCTGTCAACTCCGACCGCTGCCCTTACAGAAGTGGATAATAGAGGCTGCAGTGATCTTTTCTCAAGGTGGGGCAACCCCTCTTGCCAGGGAAAACCATAAAAAACCAGCAGTGGCATCAATCCACCGCTGGTTTACACCGCATCTCGGGGCGTGCTCGTGGCCCCGGCCCGGAAGAGGGTCAGGCCCGACCGGCGGCGAACTGCTCCTCCTCGGTGGAGCCGGACATAGCGGTCACGGACGACTGACCGCCCTGAATCACGGTCGTTACGTCGTCGAAATAACCCGCACCGACTTCCGCCTGATGACTGGCAAAGGTGTAGCCTCGTTTTACCGCATTGAACTCTGGCTCCTGAACCATGTTGACGTAGGCCGTCATACCATTTTGGACATAGTTTTCAGCAAGTTCGAACATGTTGAACCACATGCTGTGAATACCCGCCAGCGTAATGAACTGGTAGCGGTATCCCATCGCGCCCAGTTCACGCTGGAACTTCGCGATGCTGGCGTCATCCAGGTTCTTTTTCCAGTTAAACGAGGGTGAACAGTTATAGGCCAGCAGTTGGTCCGGGTATTCGCCCCGGATTGCTTCGGCGAAACGGCGCGCTTCATCGAGGTCCGGTACCGCAGTCTCGCACCAGAGCAGATCTGCATAGGGCGCATAGGCCAGTCCGCGGGCAATCGCCTGCTCGAGTCCTGCGCGGGTAACGAAAAATCCCTCGGCTGTCCGCTCGCCGGTCAGAAATTCTTGGTCCCGCGGATCCATATCCGAAGTCAGCAGGGCCGCTGCATTGGCGTCAGTACGGGCCAGCAGCACAGTAGGAACACCGCACACATCGGCTGCGAGCCGCGCCGCGACCAGCTTCTGGATGGCTTCCTGGGTGGGGAGCAGGACCTTGCCCCCCATGTGCCCGCATTTCTTCACCGCCGCCAACTGGTCTTCGAAATGCACCCCACCGGCACCGGCTTCAATCATCGCTTTCATGAGTTCAAACGCGTTCAGTACGCCGCCAAAACCGGCCTCTGCGTCAGCGACAATTGGAACGAAATAATCAATGTCGCCGCTGGCAGTCTGGATTTCATCGGCACGTTTGAATGCATTGTTGATTCTGCGGACCACGGCCGGCACCGAATTGACAGGGTATAAGGACTGATCGGGATACATGGTATCGGAGACGTTCGCATCCGCAGCCACCTGCCAACCGGAAAGATAGATCGCCTTGATCCCTGCCTTCACCTGCTGAACCGCTTGACCCCCTGTCAGCGCACCGAGTGTGGGTACAAAATCTTCGGTGTTGACGCGACGCCACAGCTTTTCAGCTCCGAGTCGCGCGAGGGTATGCTCGATTTGCACTGAGCCGCGAAGACGAACCACGGCAGCCGCGCCATAATTTCGAGTGACCCCCCGCCAGCGGGGGTTGTCTGACCAATCCCTCTCAAGGGCGTCAATTGCTGTGTTCCGGTTGTTCATATCGCACCTGCTTGTCGGGTGTTGATGTCTAGGAAGGGACAACCATGCCCCCTGCCCTACAGCCAGTGACTGGCCTACGTGGAATTCTAAAAATCGATCCTTGTATTTGACAAAACACTTATTTCAATGTTGACTCTAAGTTTTATTAATCATT
>CAJXWH010000091.1 GCA_913062915.1 uncultured Acidiferrobacteraceae bacterium
GGTCATCTCGGGTCCGTTATCCGAGCGAATATGTTCCGGGATGCCATGGCTCAGCCATGTTTTGTCTCCCAGATTAGTATGGATGATCAATATAGATTGTCGAAGCCGTCAATTTTGTCCCCGTCCGATATTCAATCATACTTCGCAACTACGGATCAGTGGTAGCCCTGGTAAAGGGTTGATGTGGAAGGGCTAGCAGTCACATTAAATCAATCACTTACGCATGGGGATAACGCTAAATTAACCGCATACGCACACCGATCCCACACATAAGTGACCCGAGTTGATTTTTGAGACGCGAGGAACCATGACTCACGTGCCGTATTCGGTTTTATCTGTATCGTGGTAAAGGATGAGTTGTTGGGCTGCCGTTATCTCATCATGTAGTTGTCAGAAAGTGGGCACCATGTCGCGTTCCGGAGGCGGTTCGTGCACAAAATGGCCAAACGTATCCTCGCCACGCACAAGCGTCGCGAAGTCCTTCTTGACTTAAGTCTGACGAGTTCGTGTCGGAATGTAGCGGATTGCAATTGAAATTCGTCGGTCGTCGCTTTGGTTGGCGTCTGAACCATGCCACATCTTGACGTGATGAAAGGAAGCTTCGCCGGGTTCAAGTTGGACTGACACCGCCTTTTCAGGATCGATACGCACATTGATGGTCTGGCCACGGGTCAGGATGTTGCCTGATTCCCAAGTGTCTGTGTGTTCTATCACTTCGCCAAGGTGTGTGCGAGGCATAAACTGCATGCAGCCATTTCGGTGGGTTGCCGGAGATAATGCAACCCACACGGTTACGATGTCATCAACATCGAGCCCCCAATGGGCCTTGTCTTGGTGCTAAGAAATATAACGACCATCGTGTGGTTCCTTCAGATACACATTTGTGGTCCACACAAGGATGTCTCGACCAATTAACTGTTCGACGGCATGGAGAATCCTTGGATGCCTAATCAAGTCTCGAGCCCAGGTAAACAAGAGGTGCACTTTGTAGCGATACTTTCCCGCTAATGGTCCACCCTGGGTCTGTTCATAATTTTCAATCGCATCGCGATAGGATTGCGCTTCAGCTGCGGTCAGTACTCGGTAGGGAAAGAGGTATCCATATTCGCGGACCCGGCGAATCATCTTGTCAGATAGCGTGCTATGCATGTCGATTGTGTCGTCCTGACCCTGACCAAAGCACGGCGACCATACTCTAGATCAATCTATTCGCACAAGGTTTCACTCCAACTTAGGTGCTAAGAATCAGTTAGGTTTTAATCTTTTAAAATAACCAATGAATCCTGTAAGTAGGCCATTCCTGGGAGATAGGAAAGTTTAGGTTGTTTGGCTCTTTAATAGAGCTGGGTAGAAGGGGTGTTAGGGCTCTTTGAAGATGTAGCACTCACAGACCCGTACATTTGGATTTAGAATATTTGATGGGCGTAGGATTGTTGGTATGAAACGCCATATTCCAATAGCGCTGGCATGGTCTGTTGGTTTTCTCGTGGCCGTGGTGTTGGTCGCGACTTCAGAGATAATAAACTACTAGATCATCAGGACTACGCAGAAAAGAAATCAGAACTGTCGAAGAAGTTTTGAAGAAACACATCTACACATTTCTCTGTCTGTTAAGTAAGGCACCCGGTTGATGGTTTGCTTGGCCGATCCGGATATCGGATTCCCAACATAAGAGTTAGGGGGCTACCGAAAGGATCACCAGGAAGGAATATTGTGGACGTAACATTGTATGAGTCCGGAACTTCACGTTCTGCTCGTTGTCGCTGGACGCTTCTGGAAGCCGGGATCAATTTCACCTCGGGCCCGCGGCTACAGACTGGCCGACCGCGGGGTGATCACCAGGCCATAGACCTGATGGTCGGGCGCCAGTTCTGTACGCAAGGCACGCAGTATCGCCAACACTGAGGGGTAGGCCCGATTCCGCGGCTGTTCAGTCTTCCCGTTCAGCCGGGACAGGTGCCACTGCCAGTCACCGGCAGGACCTGGTCGGCAAGTAATGTGGACAGCAACCCCATCGGCTGCAGTCACCTGCGCTTCGGCGCGATCATCACTGACCGTAACGTCAGCAACAACATTCCACGCCCTAACCGCACCTTCAAGCAGGTCCTTCAGGTAAAGGTTCACACAGTCCAGGTGCGGGTTCGAGTGTGTCACACTGTAATGCTCGGTCTAGATTGGAAGACGCCGCCTGCAACCGTCTATCATGCTGTCGGCCCGCTAGAATAACTCGAAACCTAATAGGATAAACATTCGGAGTAAAGCGACCCGGTGGGTAGGTTTGGCATGATATCAAGGTTGGGCGCGCAGGATGTTAATCATGATCCGATGTAGAGAGGAAGATTCCCATGAAACTGGAGAACAGAAAAGCAATTGTCACCGGTGCCGCCAAAGGAATGGGCGCGGCGATTACGACAACCCTCGCTCGGGAAGGCGCTGACATCGTTCTGACTGCGAGGGATACAGCGGCGCTGGAGGAAGTGGCAGCCCAGGTTCGATTACTTGACCGGGAAGCGCACGTCGTCGCCTGTGATGTGACAAACGAAGAGCAGGTCAGGGATATGGTCGCCCATGCACTCCGGGTTTTTGACAATCAGATTGATATCCTGGTCAACGTCGCTGGCGTGACCGGTCCCATAGAGACCCCCGTTCAGGATATTGCCGTCGAGGAATTCACCGACGTGATTATGACCAACCAAAGAGGCACTTTCTTGCCAATCAAGCACGTTGTACCGGCCATGATTGCGCAAAATGGCGGGAAGATCGTCAATATCGGCGGTACTTCAGGACTGCGCGGTTATCCGATGCGCACTTCATACAGCGCGTCCAAGTGGGCGGTGCGCGGGATCACCCGCACCGTCGCCCTGGAACTGGGCAAACACAACATCAACGTCAATGCCGTTTGCCCGGGCATCGTCGAAACACCACGCATGTCCAAGCTGTGTGAAGCCAAGGCAAAAGTACGCGGGTGGACAGTTGAACAGGTTTACGACGAATACGTGCAGGAGATGGCTCTGAAGCGGGTCACGACCCCGCAGGACGTCGCCAACGCGGTGTTGTTCATGGCCTCGGATGACGCCCGCAATATTACCGGGCAGGAACTTGCGGTCGATGGTGGCTGGGATGTTTGACACAACTTTAAAAAGCGACCACCTCTGGAGCATAGCGCAACTTGCACCGCGGCGATCGCGGTAGCGAACCCGATTCGGCTGTCGACCAGGAATGAGCGGCAGTTTCTGCGCCGCAGGATTGCTTCGATGTTATTCCACCGTGAACGGCGGCGCTTTGCTGATCAGGTTCTTTGCCTTCAAACGACGGGCGATTAGACCGAAAATCCCCGCACGGAAGAACTTCATGACAATAATAACGAGCGTGGCAAAGAGGAGCATGTGGGCGTAAGGGCTAATATCTCGCATGAATTCCCACAAAACGACTAGCAGTATCGCACCAATAATTGGACCGGTCAGCGTTCCCAGCCCTCCGACAATAGTCATCGCCAGGATCAGCCCCATTTCAAGAAGCAGCAGCATCTGCGGCGCGAGTACCTGTACAAAAAGGTGAGCGTAGATGGCGCCGGCGAGACCGGCAAACCCGCTCGAGATGACGAAGGCATTGACTTTCCATTTCACCAGATCAACACCCATCACCGCGGCTACATCCTCATCTTCGCGTATCGCCTTAAAGAACAGCCCTTTTTCCGAATTGACCAGGTAATAGAGGACAACTATCGTAATCACGGTCAGTGCCAGCATGATGAGATAACCAACAGCGTGATTCGGTAACCCGTCGTCAGTGGTCCACAGATAGGGAATTCGAAGTCCGAGCGAGCCCCGGGTGTATTCATGTTCAATCTGCAAGATCAACCGAACTGTTTCCGAGAAACCGAGGGTCATCAGGGCGAGATAAGGTCCGCGGGTGCGAAGACACATACGCCCTAGGCACCAGCCGATACCCGCTGCAACAGCGCCACCGACGAATATGCTAATCCCCGGGTGAACGCCGTAGGAAAAATCCCTGGAGTAGTTCTCACCACAGAGCAAATCAGAGACGACCCCCAGACCATTTTCAACCAGGCTTGTACAGAAGTTGTCTCCAAGAAATCCAGCGCTGAGAAGCCCCGAGGTATAGGCACCGATACCCGCGAAAGCTGCGTGCGCGAAGGATAACTGACCGGCATAACCGAGCAGCAGGTTCCATGATGACGCGAGGATAATGAAGTACAACACTGACGCTGCAACCCGAATCAGGTATGGCTGGTCGTAAAGCAGAAGTGGGATCGCCAGCCCACCGGCCAGGGCCAGTACGCAAGTCGTCTTTTCGAAGCGAGTCATACTCGGCGCGCCTTCTGCCCTAACAACCCGTGAGGTCGAAAAAGTAGCACCCCGATCAGGACGAGGAACGCGAACACGTCACGGTAGGCGACCGAGAAGTATACCGAACCCAGACTCTCCACTAAGCCGAGGATAACGGCTGCAATTACTGCACCTAGAATCGAGCCCATGCCGCCCAGAACGATGATTACAAAGCCCTTGATCACAGGGATCTGACCGACGTCGGGGTAGACCAGAAAAACCGGTGCCAGCAGAGCGCCGGCCGCACCGGCGAGAAGGCCGGCGAGTGCCATTGCAGTGATGTTCATCCTGACCGTGTTAATACCGACGATGGTCGAGCCGACCCGATTCTGTGCCGTGGCCATGAGCGCTCGACCGGTCCAGGTGCCGTAAATGAAGAACAAGGTGGCTCCGATCAGGAACACAGAGGTGCCAGCCGCGAACAACCGGTCGCCGGCGAGGTAAAGGTCGCCGATGATGTGCTTCGATCCTTCCCAGAACGACCCCGGTGTCATCTCGTAGGGACCGACCGTCACCAAGGCGCCGTACTGGAGAAACAGCGACAGGCCAAAGGTCAGAATGATGGCGTACTCCTCCGGTCGATCCATACGCGCGGTATAAACCGGGCGCAACAGGCCCCGTTCCACCAGGATTCCGAAAATGGCGACGGCGACCATGGCCAGTGGTAGACCGACGATCGTTGGCAGGATCAGTGGGATTGAGAATAGCGTCACCGCACCGGCGGTCAGCGCATACAACGCGTATCCACCGAGCATGTAGAACTCGCCGTGGGAGAAGTTCACGACCCGCATAATGCTGAACACCACAGTCAGGCCCAGCGCAATCAGGGCATAGATCAGCCCGAAGATCACACCATTGATGACTTGCGCGAGAATGTAATAGTCCATGGACTAGATCATCTTACCGGGAGAAAACCCGGGCCGGGAGTGGCTGTTGCCCACCCCCGGCCACGGCTACAGCCAAGTTATGGTCGAACAATTCCCGCGGTGGCAAATTGCTTGGGAAAGAGCACAGCCGCGTCGCCCGCCGACTGTCCCACCTCGGTGTACTGGAAGATAAACGTCGGTACGGCCTTCCACTGGTGATGCCAGACCCCGTCTTCCTGTGAGAACTCGATATCGCCCCGCGTACCCGTGACCTTGAGCGCCTTCAGGGCCTTGATGATGGCCTTGCTGTCGGTCGAACCGGCGTTGTTGATCGCGGTCAGTAACGAGAGCATCGCGTCGTACCCCTGCAAGGGCAGGTAGTTTGGCTGACGATCAAACTGGCTGACATAGCGCTCTTTGATTTTCTCGCCCAAGTCAGTCAGTTTTACACTCGGGCTGTAGGGGCAGGACATCAGCACGTATTTGCCTGCATCCTTCACCGCTTCCCAGAACACCTTGTCGTTCTGTGCGGTACAGGTACCATCAAGATAAAGTGTCTCTCTGCTCGGCGCGAAACGAATCTCGTGAGCCTGCTTCAGGATGAGGAAGCCACCCGGCTGGGTGACGGCGACAATCAGCACCTCCGGCTTCACCTGGGTCTTGTACTTGAGCAGGATCGGTACGAAGTCCTTGGATGTTTTCTCGACCACTTCATACTGGAAGTCGATATCCGCATTCAGCTTCTTGATCGCACTTTCGATGTTTTTTGCGATACCGATACCATAGTCCGTATCCTCAACCAGACTGGCTGCCTTTTTGATGCCGTTCGCCGCCATCACGGCAACCATGTTCTCGGCCAGCTTGGACGAGTAGACGCTGGTGCGAAACACTTCGTCATAACCTGCTTTGGTGAGGGAATCCGACCAGCACGACCCGATCACAAACGGAATTCCGTGCTGATGGAAGACCTCAATTTCGGCCTTGCAGACGGACGAGTGATACTCGCCTGCAGCAGCAACCACCTTGTCCTGGGTGATGAGTTTTTCAACTACCGTAGCGCCCGTCGGGGGACGGCCCTGGGTGTCATAGACAATCAATTCAATCTGTTTGCCAAGCACGCCGCCGGCGGCATTGAAATCAGCGACGGCCCATTCCAGTCCGAGGACCAGTTCTGGGCCCTGCTGGTAGCTGCCCGGTGAAGACAGCGGCGCCATACCGCCGATCTTGATCGTCTCCCCCGCCTGAGTGGCGTTGACAGACAGCGAGAGCGCTGCGACCAGCGCAAACTGCGACAGCAACTTCTTGTGACGTATTTCAATCATCGTCTTGTCCTCATGGTTGGTGGTTAACGTCGTTAATGAAATTCCACCGACTCCTACGTGGCAGACTGCCCGGTGAAATTATCATTCAGATCTGCAGCCAGTCCTTGATCATGTCATGCTGATTGGCCTCGAATTCGGCCCGGGTTCCATTCACCTTGTTCTGCCCGACTTCGAGTACATAGATCTGGTCGCCGATACGGATCGCCTCGCGCACGTTCTGGTCGACGAGGAGAATGGTCAGGCCGTCAGCTTTTAGGCGTTCGATTGTATCGTACACCTCCTTGGCGATTATTGGCGCGAGACCGACTGTTGGTTCATCGCAGATCAGTATCTCAGGTCTGATCATCATGCCGCGGGCAACTTCGAGGATCTTCTGCATTCCCCCGGACAGGTTACCGGCCTTTGACTTGCGCCGCTCCTGCATCATCGGGAACAGATCGTAGACCCGCGACAATTCGTGCCGGATGCGCGCCTTGTCACGGCGGAAGGTCCAGCCGCCGAGATAGATGTTCTGTTCCACCGTCAGGTGGGGATATACGGTTCGCTCCTGCGGCAGGTAACAGATTCCAAGTCCGGCCATAGTGTGACTTTGGCGCCCTGTCAGGTCGGTGTCGTCCCAGAGAACCTGACCCGACTTGGGCGTGAGAAAGCCGCAGATTACACGCATCAGGGTGGATTTTCCTGAGCCATTGGGTCCAATCACGGAGGTGATCTGCTGCTCCTGTACGTCTACGGAGACATTCTGAAGAATGTCGATTTCATCGACGTAGCCGGCAACTATATTGTGTGCGCTGAGCACGGTCAGACTCCCAAATACGCTTCGATCACGCCGGGATCCTCACGCACTTCCCCCGGGGTGCCGTCAGCGATCACCTTGCCGTTGGCGAGCACCACGATCCGCGTGGCGAGGCCCATGATTGTCGGCAGGTCATGGCTCACGACGATGAAATCGATGCCCTGGTCGCGAAGATCCCGAATACGCTCGAGAATGCGCTCGATCAAAAGAGGATGAATGCCCCCGAACGGTTCATCCAGGAGCATCAGACGGGGTTTAAGCATCAGCGCCCGGGCAAACTGCAGCAGCATGTGCTGCCCGCCGGAAAGATCGCCGGCCTGCTCGTCGGCGAAATCCGCGATGTCCAGAAAATCGAGATATTCCTTCGCCCGTCGGATCAGGGTCACGCGGGTCTCTTTTCCGCCGTCACGGACCGCGAATCCCGGTGCAAGCATGTTCTCCAAGGTGGTCATGTGCGGAAAGATACGTGCGATCTGGAACGTGCGGGCAACTCCGGCCCGGGCAATCCGGTGGGGTGGTTCTTTCTCGATCCGATTACCTTCGAAGCTGATCGCACCAGAGTTCAGTGGATAGATACCGCTCGTCGCGTTCAGCAGGGTGGTTTTGCCGGAACCGTTTGGGCCAATTAGGCCGATTAACTGACCCTTCTCCATCGCGAATGAGACCTCGTCGAGCGCCTGGTTGCCGCCAAAGGCGATGCTGCCGTCTTTAACTTCGAAGACGGACTGGCTCTCAGACACCATTTAATCGACCGCGGGCTGCAATGGATCGTGCTCCTTTTCTAGTCAACGTTGGCTCCCCAATGCACGTTGACCATTTCCCCCAGAATTGACTATACGTTATTTAACCTTGACGCAGTATTACGA
>CAJXWH010000092.1 GCA_913062915.1 uncultured Acidiferrobacteraceae bacterium
CGATGCCGACACCTTGGCCGAAGTGATGGTGGGTGTTGGCCCGACGCTGGCTACGGCCATCGTAGACTACCGGGCCGCATGTGTTGTCTTCAAGAGTGTTCATGAATCGGTCAAAGTCAAAGGAATTGGTGTGGCGTTGATCGAAAAGAATCGAGATTCGATTACGGTTGATACGGGCTCGGATTCTGACTGTTAGAATGACGGACCGGTGGGAAAGGGTGCCTCAGGGCACCCTTTCTTCGCATGTTTTGGGTATTTGAATTAGACAATCCTGATGAATGTAACCGTTGTTGGAGCCGGGTATGTAGGCCTGGTCACAGGCGCCTGCCTTGCCGAGGTGGGGAACTCTGTCTGCTGTGTCGATTCCGATCTTCACAAGATTGAGCAGCTGCGACGAGGCATCATTCCTATTTATGAGCCGGGATTGAGTGCCATGGTGAACCGAGGTACAGAATCGGAGCGACTCTTTTTTTCCAATGATTTGACGCACGGAGTTTCTTTTGCAGATTTGATTATGATCGCTGTCGGAACACCGAAGAGCGAAGGCGGTTCAGCCGACCTGCAGCATGTCCTCGAAGTCGCGCGCTCTATTGGCGAGTGCATCGAGGGCTTCAAGATCATTGTCAACAAATCAACCGTTCCTGTTGGCACGGCAGATCGTGTTCGATCTGTGATTTCTGAGACGCTCCAAAAGCGCAACGAGTCAGTCGAATTTGCTGTCGTCTCCAACCCTGAGTTTTTAAAAGAGGGGGACGCTGTCGAGGACTTTCAAAAGCCGGACCGAATTGTTGTGGGCGTAGAAAACAAACGGGCTGCATCGATCATGCGTGAACTCTATACCCCTTTCAATCGTAATCATGATCGAATGATTTTCATGGATGTTCGATCGGCCGAGTTGACCAAATATGCGGGCAATGCCATGTTGGCAACGAAGATTTCTTTAATGAATGAAATAGCGAATCTGGCAGAACGATTCGGCGCTGATGTGGAGTCCGTACGACTTGGCATTGGTTCCGATCCCAGGATCGGCTATCAATTTATCTATCCGGGGTGTGGATACGGAGGCTCCTGCTTCCCAAAGGACATCGATGCCTTGATTCACGCAGGAAAAGAAGCGGGGTACCCACTTCACATATTGAAAGCAGTGAAGGAGGTAAACGACGATCAGAAGAAACTTCTGGTCGCTAAAGTTCACCAGACATTTGGCACCGATTTGAGTGGCAAACATTTTGCGGTTTGGGGGTTGGCATTTAAGCCGAATACCGATGACATGCGAGATGCGCCGAGTGTTACGATTATCGATGGGTTGACCCGTTGCGGCGCGACCGTATGTGCATTCGATCCCGTCGCCAACGCGGTTGCCGAACAGCTGTTCGTGAAACAAAAAAGATGTACCATCGCTGAAGATGCCTACGCAGCGCTAGATGATGCGGACGCACTGCTTGTTGTTACCGAGTGGAAGAGTTTTCGAAGTCCAGATTTTGACGCGATACGAAATCGTATGCGGGGGAATGTCATCTTTGACGGTCGAAATATCTACGACCCGCAGGCGGTGAGAGCCCATGGCCTCAAATGGCGGGGTATTGGACGCCCGTCGAAAGAAAAACTGACCACCGATACGGGAACGGCATAACGATCCGTTCATTGCGATGCTCCCGGCCACTATTTTTTCGTCGATTCAGGTGCTCGTCATTGGGGACGTGATGCTGGATCGTTACTGGCTGGGCTCGGTGCAAAGAATCTCACCAGAAGCACCGGTTCCTGTAGTGGGTGTTGAAAGAACAGAACTCCGGTTGGGGGGCGCGGGCAATGTTGCAGCGAATGTACGGGGTCTGGGTGCTATCTGCCACTTGGTGTCGGTCATCGGAGATGATGAGCCGGGACGCAGTCTCGATCAGATTCTTGGCGCACACGGGGTGAATCGACATCTCCACATCGACACTGCCTCTCGAACCACGGAAAAGCTCCGGATTATTTCGAGAAATCAGCAGTTATTGAGAGCCGATTTCGAAGACGCCCCAAGAAAAGAAGTCATCGATCGGTGCCTTTCAGATTATGAGGAGTTGTTATCGAAGGCCGACGTAGTGGTCATCTCCGATTACGGAAAAGGAAGTCTTCAAAGCGCAGAATGGATGATTCAGCTGGCGAAGGGGCAGGGAATCCCCGTGGTAGTTGATCCAAAAGGGGGCGATTTTTCTCGGTACCGCGGAGCGACCGTCGTAACGCCGAATGAATTGGAACTGCAGGGGGTGGTTGGCCCCTGGAGTTCAAGCGCCGAAATGGAGGATAAAGCGTTGGATCTCGTGCGACAGATCGAGATAGATGGTTTGTTGGTAACTCGTGGCGAAGACGGAATGATATTTTTTCGCCTGGAAGGCGAGTCTCTCCAGGAGAAGGCAAGATCGCTGGAGGTCTATGATATTAGTGGAGCGGGAGACACCGTTGTTGCAATGGTGGCAGCAGGGATTGCAGCCGGATTCGACTGGAAACAGATCTTGCGTTTCTCCAACATTGCGGCGGGCGTGGTTGTGAGAAAACTTGGGACCGCTGTGGCCACATTAACAGAAATTCAAGCCGAATTGAGCGAGGAATCGCCGACATGATTGTCGTTACCGGCGGCGCTGGATTTATTGGGTCGAACATTGTCCGTGCGTTAAACGAGCAGGGAAGAGAAGAAATCCTAGTGGTTGATGACCTCTCGGATGCCTCGAAAGTCGTTAATCTCTCGGATCTCCGGACAACCGACTATGTAGACCGTACGACATTTCAGCGGGAAATTGTTGACCACGGTTTGCCGGCGAAGACCACGGCAATTTTCCATCAAGGCGCCTGTTCCGACACGATGGCGACGGATGGCCGAGAGGTGATGCAAACCAATTTCACTTTCTCGAAGAATCTGCTGGAAGTTTGTATCGAAGCCCAGATCCCGCTCATTTATGCCTCGTCGGCCGCGGTCTATGGTCGAGACGGGCCATTCGCGGTGGGTGTAAAAAACGAAACTCCACTCAATGTCTACGCCTACTCCAAATACCTATTTGACCAACTGGTTAGAAGTCGCCTGAGCGCGTGTCGCTCACAGGTCGTAGGCCTGCGCTACTTCAATGTCTATGGTCCTCGAGAGGCACATAAGGGCAGGATGGCGTCTGTTGTCTATCAACTATTTCAACAGTTCCAAAGCCAGGGGTCGATCCGGCTTTTCGAAGGGACCGGCGGGTTTCCAGATGGCGAGCAACGACGAGATTTTGTATCGGTAAAAGATGTCGCTTTGGTGAATCTCTACATGCTGGATCACCCCGAGGCCAGCGGGATTATCAATGTAGGGACAGGTTGCAGTCGAAGCTTTAACGATGTTGCTCTTGCTGTCATCAATACCTGCCGAGCAGGACGTGGTGAGCCGGAGTGGTCTTTGCAAGATGCGCAGCAATCGGAAGCCATTGTGTACTTTCCGCTGCCGGCAGAACTAAATGGGAAATACCAGAGCTTTACAGAGGCGGATCTACAAGAACTTCGCGCGTTAGGGTATGCGGATGAGATGACGAGTTTGGAAGCAGGGGTTCGTCATTATGTCCACCATCTACAGGGCAATGCCAAAGCCTGATTCGAGTAAAACAAAGACAATTGGGATGAATATGCGGTGAACAAGGTTGAGGATCATTGCGTCTTTGTGACTGGCGGGGCCGGTTTTATCGGATCCGCCGTGATAAGGGAATTGCTTCGTTCTACCGAAGTCCAATTGGTCAATATTGACAGCTTGACCTATGCCGGCAATCTCGAAACGCTGTCCGAGGTGGCTCACCACGGGCGCTACGACTTCTCCCACACGGACATTCGCGATCAAGAGGCGCTACAGGAGCTTTTTGCAAAGCATCAGCCTTCAGCGGTCATGCATCTCGCTGCTGAGTCCCATGTGGATCGATCGATCGATGGGCCGGGTGCTTTTCTTGAGACCAATGTCATGGGCACCTATACGTTGCTCCAGGCAGTCCGCGGATATCTCGATACACTCAATTCGGTAAGGTCAACCGACTTTCGGTTTCATCATGTTTCCACAGATGAGGTGTATGGCGCTCTCGGCTTGGAGGGGGTATTTACTGAATCGTCGCCCTACCAACCGCGATCGCCCTACGCAGCGAGTAAAGCGGCGTCGGATCATTTGGTACGGGCCTGGGCAGAAACTTACGGGATTCCTTCGGTAATTTCGAACTGTTCGAATAATTACGGGCCCTACCAGTATCCTGAAAAGTTAATTCCGATGGTGATTGGCAAGGCATTGCATGACGAATCAATTCCGGTGTACGGGTCAGGCAGTAATGTTCGCGATTGGTTGTATGTAGACGACCACGCCCGCGCACTGCTACTGATACTGAAGAAAGGTCTTTCGGGTAGAACATATAACGTCGGCGGCGCTGCCGAGAGAACAAATCTTTCTGTCGTGCAGGCTGTTTGTCATTGCCTCGATCAACGACAGCCGCGAAAAAATGGAAATTCCTACGCTGACCTTATTTCTTTTGTACCCGACCGACCTGGCCACGATTTTCGATATGCCATCGACAGCGCCAGGATTCAAAACGAGCTCGGATGGCAGCCGCGGGAGACTTTTTTGAGCGGGCTTGAGAAAACCGTCCAGTGGTACCTGGATCATCAGGATTGGGTGACGGCTGTGTTGGGACCCCAATACCACGGCCAAAGGCTGGGTTTGGGAGGTGCCGTGTGAGGGGGCTGATTCTCGCCGGCGGCTCGGGTTCAAGGCTCGCGCCAGTCACCACAGCGGTGTCCAAGCAGTTGTTGCCGGTATACGACAAGCCGCTGATCTACTACCCGTTGTGTGTTCTTCTTTTGGCTGGAATTAGGGACATAATGATCATTTCGACCCCGGAAGATACGCCGCGGTTCGAGCGGCTTCTGCAAGACGGCTCCCGTTGGGGAATCAATATTTCCTATGCGGTTCAACCCTCGCCCGATGGTTTGGCGCAGGCGTTTATCCTCGGAGCCGAATTCATTGGCTCTAATCCTTCTGCATTGATCCTGGGAGACAATATCTTTTATGGGCACCAGTTAAGCGAAATGGTGCAGCGGGCGTCCAAACTTACCCGCGGCGCTAAGGTTTTTTCATATCCGGTCCATGATCCAGAGCGCTACGGGGTCGTGTCTTTCGACGAATCTGGCAAAGCAACAGAGCTGGAAGAGAAACCAACGTCGCCAAAATCACACTACGCGGTCACGGGGCTATATTTTTATGACCAGAAAGTGACGGACATCGCTCGAGGTTTAAAGCCGTCGGCCCGAGGAGAACTCGAGATTACGGATATTAACAAGCATTACCTGGAGCGCGGAGAGCTTTCGGTCGAGATATTCGGGCGCGGTATGGCTTGGCTGGATACCGGGACCCACGATGCCCTGCTAGAAGCCGCGACATTTATTGAAACAATTGAGAAAAGACAAGGCCTGAAAATCTGCTGCCCGGAGGAGGTCGCATACCGGTTGGGATTCATAGATCACCAGCAATTGGAATCGCAAGCAAAACTATTCGCAAATAGCAGTTACGGAGCGTATCTGCAGCAAATTGCAGACGAGGCCTGAGAGCCTCACTAACCCCCACGAGAGCTACCCAGGATGCAGGCGCTCGGTATTTCTGAAGTTGTTAATAGTTTAATTTCGAATCGTGCTCTGGTGTACCAGTTGACGCGTAGAAATATCCAAATCCGGTTCCGTGGAACCGCATTGGGGATTTTGTGGTCTCTCGTTACCCCTATTCTTATGCTGGTAATGTATACGTTTGTTTTTGGCACCATCCTTAAAGTCCGGTGGATTCAGCAGCAAGGTGGAAATCTGGAATTTGCGACGATCCTTTTTTCCGGACTTATCGTGCACACTTATTTTTCAGAATGCCTGCAGCATTCGGTAGATCTCATCACATCTAACAGGCAGTATGTGAAGAAAGTGGTCTTTCCATTGACGTCGCTTGCCTGGGTCGCTGTATTGACGTCTTTGTTTCAGGCGGCGATCAGTACAGCGGTTTTGCTGCTGTATCTCATGCTGGCGCAAAATACCTTGCACTGGACCCTTATCGTCGTCCCTTTTCTGTTCTTCCCGCTGATGCTGATTGCACTAGGTGCCAGTTGGATCATTGCGGCGACCGCGGTCTATCTGAGGGACATCAGCCAAATGATTGGTCTGATCACATTGGCGTTGTTGTTTGTAAGTCCGGTGTTTTATCCGGTGTCGTCGTTGCCGGAAGCGTTGCAGCCGTTGCTGTATCTCAACCCCATTACCTGGGTCATAGAACAGGTGCGCGGGGCGATTCTTTGGGGCGTATTACCGGATCTCGTGGGATATATCAAATATACCGTTATAGCATTCCTCGTCGCTTGGTTTGGCGTTGTTTGGTTCCAACGTTTGAGGCCTGGATTTGCGGATGTCGTCTGATCCAGCGGTACGGGCCAATGGGCTCGGCAAGTGTTACCGGATCTACCCGCGTCCTGTGGATCGATTGCGGGAGGTCGTTTCCCTGCGACGCCGGAAATATCACAGTGAGTTCTGGGCGCTAAAAGACATCTCTTTTGAGATCGATCGGGGAGAGACTCTGGGCTTGGTGGGCCCTAATGGTTCTGGAAAATCCACGCTTCTTGAAATTCTTTGCGGTACGTCGACGGCATCCCGAGGGCAAGCCGAAGTCAAGGGGCGGGTCGCTGCATTGTTGGAGCTTGGAGCGGGATTTAACCCTGAGTTCACCGGGCGAGAGAACGTGTTGCTGAATGCGGCCATTCAGGGGATTTCACGAGAGGCAATCGAGAGTCGCTTTGACGAAATCGAGAAATTTGCTGGGATCGGAGAATTTATCGAGCATCCGGTTAAGACCTATTCGAGTGGAATGTATGTTCGGCTGGCTTTTGCAGCGGCTGTCGGCATGGAGCCAGAAATATTGATTGTCGACGAAGCATTGGCAGTCGGCGATATACGCTTTCAAAGAAAATGTTATCGGCATTTCCACGAGTTGCAGTCGCGCGGAACGACCGTCATCTTCGTTACGCATGCGGTTGAACTGGTCCGATCTCATTGCGATCGGGCAATCCTGCTTAATAAAGGAAAGATTGATTCAATCGGGGCGCCCAAGGATGTGATTCACGACTATCTGGAACTCATGTTCGCACCCGACCCAAGAAAGGGTAGCGTACGAGAAGACATCGAATCAACCGAAGCGGTACCTGCTGCTTTACGAAGAAGTGAGTTCAACGACAGTTGTGTCCATCGGCGGTCATACAATCGAGACGAATTTCGATGGGGAAACGGGTGCGCTGAGATCAGAGATTTTGCGATAAAAACACCCCAGGGGGAAGATCCCGTTACCTTCGAGCGCGGCGTGGCGATCGAGCTTCAGATGAGGGTGTATTTTCATGAATCGATGGAGGATGTCATCTACGGATTGACGATCCGAACTGTCGATGGCGTGATGGTTTTTGGCGCGAATACGCGAAGTCGACAGATGGAGACTAAGAAGCGGACACGCGGTGAGACAGCGGAAATTCGATTCCGTTTTACACTTAATCTTTTGCCTGGTGAGTATTTCCTGTCACTTGGTGTGGCCCAGGATGACGATTCTGTGGATAACCTCGCCATCGATCGCAGGTATGATCTCGTGCACCTTAGTGTAATTGGTGGACCGGATGACCTCGGGTTCGCCGAGCTTTGTATGCAGATTGAGGAATGAAATAGCCGCCCGAGAGTGACTGAATTGGCGAAACACCCGCAGTCCTTTCGTACTGATCTTAAGCTGCGTTGATGGGACTTGCTTATTGAATGATTTGCGGGAATCTATTGCGCGGCTTTCGCCAACAATAACGGATGAGGTTTTTTATGATCAACATCATTTCCTGATAGACGGTAGAACGCAAACGTCGTAGACCTGATATAGATAGTAAACGTACACGGATCTTCTGATAACGCCATAGTTGAAATTGATCTAGTTCAGTAATTTGCGGAGAATGAAATAGCCTCAGCGACAACAGTGTTTCCTCCTCGACCATCGGGTCCCGCGAGGATGACTCGAAGTGGAGCAGGCGGATTCGAGGCGCGATCAGACAG
>CAJXWH010000093.1 GCA_913062915.1 uncultured Acidiferrobacteraceae bacterium
GCGCGATGTTGTCAGCGATCGGTTTGCCGATGCTGCCGAGACCAATAAATCCGATTCTCTCCACCATTGCAAATCCTCCGTTTTCGACCGAACTCAATTCAGAACCTCAATCAATTGAGCCGCCTGCTATTGTATTGAAATACCTTCGACGACACATCTACGGGGATATTCGTTGATATTACTACACCGCAAAACTCTCATATACGACGCAATTCCAGAGAATACCGGGGAGCATCACAAAGGACATAAGTAACGGCAGGTTATCCAGGTATCGCCTGGTACCAACTCTGCTTCTGTACGAGTTGAATCGGCTGCTCGTAGAGGGCGCTGAGATTCTGCCCCGTCAGCACAGCCTCCTTATCGCCATCCGCAAAAATCTCGCCATCCTTCAACAATACGACTCGACGAATTTCTGGTGGGATCTCATGGATATGGTGGGTGACGAGAACCAGTGTGCGTCCATCGGACATCAACTGGCGCATGGTCTCAAGGTACTGGAACGTGGCAGTCAAATCGAGCCCCGTGGTTGGTTCATCGAGCAACAAACTCGGTGGGTCATTCACTAAAGCACGGCCAAGCAGCAAACGTCTTTGCTGGCCTGTCGACAAGGATCCATATGTGCGATTCGCCATTGAGTCCATCGCAAGCTCCCGCAGTATCGCTTCTGCCCGTCGCGTCTGGTCATCGGTAAACCCCTGATGCCCCCAAACACCAACACTCGCATAAAAACCGGAAAGAACGACCTCTATACCCCGGGCGGCATCGGCATATTCATACTGTAAATCGCTCGACACGATACCCAACTGGGAACGAAGTGACCAGATATCACTGCGTTTATCCCCGAGTATCTGAACACTCGATCCATCGCGCACGACCGGGTAAAGTTCACGCGTCAAGATTTTAAGCAACGTCGTTTTGCCAGCGCCGTTGGGTCCCAAAATCGCGGTATTGCAACCCTGCTCGAGATTCAGAGTAAAGTGGTGAAATACACGGGTGCTGCCGCGAAACACCGTAGCGTCCCGGATCTCGATCAGAGGCACCAGTGATTCAGTCCCGTGCTTCGCCATACGAACGATCATGATCGTCTCAACTCAGGGTAATCTCGCCCTCTATGGTCACTTCTACGCCGGCTGCCGATACTCAAAACAATACCTCGGCGCGCAGCTTTTCGTGACCGCGCAGGGATCCGGATTTGATACCTTGGTGCACAGCCCGTTCGATTTCCCGCTGCGACTGTATGCCGACCTTATTGAGGAACCGGCGAGTCTGCACATTGAATACGTCTTGGTTCATCGATACCCGCCTCGGGCTGGTTTTGGGGGCGGCGTACTCTAGCACATAGAGGACTCTTGATTGTCTCTGAAATCCTCACGCTGGCAACCTGTCGCAGCACACCAGCGAAATCCTGCCTGACTCTTGCCTTTCCAAAATAACTGTATAAAATTACAGTATACTGTTTTTTCATACAGATCCTTGGTATGTCCTGGGTCAGCGAGGAACCATGGTAGAAAAACTCACCAAACGCCAGTCTCAAATACTCGAACTCATCCGCAGCGCCATCGAATCATCCGGCATGCCGCCTACCCGCGCCGAGATCGCCCACCGTCTCGGCTTCCGCTCGGCCAATGCTGCAGAGGATCACCTGCGCGCCTTGGCCCGCAAAGGCGTTATCGAACTGCGGCCGGGTACTTCCCGCGGCATCCGTTTGCTGCACACAACTGGATTGCCAGTGATCGGTGAAGTTTCTGCCGGCCACCCTATCCTGGCAGCCGAACATATCGAGGATCACTACCAGCTGCCATCTTCCCTATTTCGCCCGCGCGCGAATTACCTGCTCCGGGTGCGCGGCATGAGCATGCGAGATGTCGGCATTTTGCATCATGATCTCCTGGCAGTACACCGAACCCGTGAGGCCAGAAATGGCCAGATTGTAGTGGCACGACTGGAAGACGATGTCACTGTAAAACAGTTTCGCCGGCGCGGTAACGTAATCACTTTGTTGCCGAGAAATTCCGACTTCGAACCCATCCGGGTCGACCTGCGACAACAGGAATGCGTCATTGAAGGCATCGGGGTCGGTGTGCTCCGCAACGGTAAAATCCCGTGAGTTTCGATCTCTCTCAAATACGGAAAGATATTTGGAGGGGGACATCTGGATTTACAAATACCCTTTCCCTGCCCACCGGATATCCACAACTGGACCAGTGCCTGCCTGGTGGTGGCTGGCCATTGGGCGCACTCACAGAAATCCTCGTCGAGAACACTGCAGAAACTCCCTTGTGGCTTATTACGCCAGCACTGGTTGCGCTTGACCATGAGCAACGCTGGCAGGCTTGGGTTGCACCAACCGGCATTCCTTACGCTCCTGCCCTAGCAAACGCCGGCATAAACCTTTCCAAAATGCTGCTCATTCACCCACCTGCCCGTAATGACCTACTGTGGACAATAGAACAGTCCCTGGGATCAAACATCTGCAGTGCGGTGCTGTCCTGGCCGCAGAGACTGCGCGGTACGGCTTCGCGTCGACTGCAACTGGCTGCTGAACGCGGCCGCAGTTGGGGATTGTGTTTCTGCTCGTGCAGCCATGCGCAATATCAGACCATGGCTGCCCTGCGACTTTTATTTCGCCCGAACCGTCGAGGTGCTGAAGTCACTATCCTCAAGTGCCGTGGTGGGAGACCAATGAAAAATCTGCAACTCATCCGTGAGGTTGGCCCACCCGGATACAGTGGATAAACCACAGGTAGCACACCTTGCCTACAGATTCCTTGGCTTACTCGGCAATGGGCGACCCGCGCCTTATTGTCACTTCCAATTCGCCTCGCAATTCATCGTCTGGACCGTATAGATGCCTTGAAACTGCTGGCGATGGGCTATGGATGGCCCTCCATCTGCCTTTACTGCCGCTCGTGGCCTCTACAACCACAATGACTCAAGCAGCCACTGTTGTCTGCCAACAGAATCAGCACCAATACCGTGTGATCGCCGCCAACAGATCTGCTGAAAAGGGCGGTATTCGCACCAACATGGCTTTATCGACTGCACGCACGCTGGTGCCGCAAGTGCGTGTCCTTGATCGTGACCTGCAAGCTGAGCGACTGGCGATGGAACAACTCGCCACCTTTGCCACTGCCTGGTCACCAACGGTGGTCATCCAACATGACCGGGTGTTGCTACTCGAAATAGGAAGTTGCCTGCGGCTTCATCATGGGCTGCCCGCATTGATGAAGTTGGTACATAAATCGCTTCCAAGTGAAAAACTGGGTTGCCGTATCGCAGTAACCCCCACACCCGCCAGCGCGGTTCTTTGCGCTCGGTCTGGTGACGATGTCTGTGTGACAGATCGTGCACGGCTAATTTCGCGCATTGGCAGTGTGTCCGTTCAAAAAATGAAACTGACCAGGCGCCAGCACACGCTGCTCATGCGCCTCGGCATAAAACACATCGGTGACCTGCTGCGACTGCCGCGGGACGGACTCGCCCGCCGCCTGGGGCTGGAGTTGCTACAGGATCTTGACCGCCTGACTGGAAAAAGACCTGACCCACAGCCGATATTCAAACCACCACTCTGTTTCGAGGCGAGTATAGATTTTGAAAGGGAAATGTCTGAAGTAGAACAATTGCTGCCAGAAGCAAAGCGCCTACTGGCACGATTGGAGCAGTATCTGCAGCGATCCTGTGCAGCCATTCATCATTTTGAATGGCGGCTGCAGCATGAAAATCATTCCTGTACCCAGGTGCCGATTCGATTGAGCCGCCCACGACAACGAACCACGCTATTGATCGGCCTTTCCCAACTTGCACTCGAGGCATCATTTCCGACTGAGGGGGTGACCCAATTCGCTTTATATGCCCATCCCTTGACATTGTCTCAGTTGAAAAATATGTCTCTGTTGCCCTCTACAGAGCCATGTGAACCGGATCAACTCCTGGACCAACTGTACACCCGCCTCGGACATCGCGCTGTACGAAGCATTTGCTGTCACCCCGACCATAAACCAGAAAATGCATGGATAAGCTGCCAACCTGGCGTACACAAACCAGTTTTCCCGTCTGCTGTTCGACCACTATGGTTGTTTCGCTCTCCTCGACCCCTGCTGATTCAGAACGGTCGGCCTTGCTTTCATGGACCGCTAGAACTCTCGCGACATGAGCGTATCGTTGCAAACTGGTGGAATGAGACACCAGTACAGCGCGATTATTATCAGGCGCAGAGCAACCGAGGGCCGATCTGGATATATCGGGAGTTAGAAACCGGCGAC
This sequence comes from uncultured Acidiferrobacteraceae bacterium, assembly GCA_913062915.1. GTDB lineage: Bacteria > Pseudomonadota > Gammaproteobacteria > Arenicellales > UBA868 > CAJXWH01. Next base: position 4,263 of record CAJXWH010000093.1, read on the forward strand.
TGGTATATCCATGGTATCTTTTAGCAATCGAAAAATCTCCAATGGATCCCCAGAGTCAGTTCTGCATTAGGGTGGATGGCTCAGCCAGTTGCTATGATTCAGAGCATCCGCTGATAAGATACCTACATTCAGCAGAACCGTCGCGGGACAGCTGTACGAACCGCCCAATTTTCTAACATCAGTCCAAATAGAGGAACACCATGGAAGAAATTACCTGGCAGGACTTTGAACGAGTGGAACTCCTTGCCGGCACCGTCATTTCGGCCCAGCCATTCCCCAAAGCCCGTCGCCCCGCGTATATTATCCACGCAGATTTCGGTCCAAAGATTGGTGTGCTGAAATCAAGCGCTCAAATAACCAGTCGCTACCATCACGAGGATCTGGTTGGGCGCCAGATCATTGGCGTCGTGAACTTCCCGGCCAAACAGGTCGGCCCCATCCGCTCTCAGTTCCTCGTAACGGGTTTTACTTGTGAAGATGGTGGCGTGGTTCTGGCGCAACCCGAACAGCCCGTCACCAATGGCCTAAAACTTGCCTGAGCCTAAACCAAATCTGCTACAACGCGTAATAAGCGCGGTCAAGAAGAACGACTCTCGAATCTAGCAACCAATTCCGAGCCCGACACAATCGCTGCATAACATGCCGTGCTGGTGGGCAGCACATATCGGATGTAGCAACACGCACTCAACATCTTGTCGTGAAGAAACTGCTGTTCTGGCTCTTGCTCCATTCGTCTTACTGCAGCGCCAGCGACCCGCGCCATCTGCCAGCCTCCGGCAACGGCCCCCCACAGCATAAGGTAATGAAACGACGCTGCGAATGGCAAGCGGGGATCCCGGGTCGCGCTTTCGAGGATCCACTCAGTCGCCGCCTTGAGTCGCAATAACGCCTCCCGCATCGCGGTACAAATTTCGGTAATCTCTTTGCCGTCGTTTGACGACACACTCGCAACATCTACTTGGACTGTCGAGATGGCTTCCCGAATCAGCCCGCCGCCGTCGCCAAGCAGTTTCCTCCGTACGAGGTCTGCCGCCTGGATTCCAGTGGTCCCTTCATAAATCGTCGTAATCCGGGCATCCCGATAATGCTGGGCCGCCCCAGCTTCCTCGATAAACCCCATGCCACCCAGAACCTGAAGTGCCCGCCCGGCAACATCATTGCCGAGCTCCGAACTCCATCCTTTTACAATCGGGATCAATACATCGACCAAGTTTTGATTGCGCAGCCGGTCTTCTTCTTCAACATGGTGAATTGCACGATCCTCTGCCGCGGCGGTGTAAAGGCTTAACGCACGCATGGCATCGATACGGCATTTCATTTCCAGCAACATCCGACACACATCGGGATGTTGGATGATCGGCACCCGGCCGTCACTGTGCACACCCACTCCGCGACCCTGAATTCGCTCTTCGGCATAGATCAAAGCCCGCTGATAAGCACGCTCGGCAATCGCGTACGCTTCGATTCCCACCGCGTGTCGGGCCATGTTCATCATAATGAACATGTACTCGAGTCCACGATTTTCCTCTCCCAACAGGTAGCCCACCGCGCCCCCCTGATCGCCGTATGACAAAACCGCGGTCGGACTCGCGTGGATGCCTAATTTGCGTTCGAGGGAGACCGTCCGAATATCATTTTTTTCACCGGGCTCTCCATCTGAATCGGGGATGAACTTCGGCACGATAAACAGGGAAATACCCTTTACTCCCTCCGGGGCGCCGGGGGTACGGGCGAGAACGAGATGAACAATATTTGAGCTCAGGTCATGATCTCCATAGGTGATGAAAATCTTTTGTCCTGTCAACAAATAATGTCCCTCATCCGCCGCAACGGCCTGCGTCCGAACAGCGCTCAAATCTGATCCGGCTTGGGACTCCGTCAGATTCATGGTGCCCGTCCACTCCCCCCTCACCAAGCGCCCGAGGTAAAGTTCCTTCTGTTCTGAAGTGCCCCCCAATGAAATCACTTCTGCTGCCGTTTGGGTCAGCATCGGGCACAAACCAAAAGACATGTTGGCTGCATCCCACATTTCCTGGACCGCAGCTCCCACCACGCGGGGCAAACCTTGGCCCCCGTACTGACTATCAAAAAGGAGACTCGTCCACCCGCCTTCCGCAAACCGACGATAGGCCTCTCTCCATCCTTCCGGTGTGCGCACTATATCGTTTTCCAAACGCGATCCTTCCGTATCACCAACGCGGTTGAGCGGCGCCAGTATCTCGGAGGCAAATTTACCGGCCTCTTCCAGTATCGCTCCGATCAAGTCTGGCTCTGCATCTGCATATCCGGGCAAAGCGCATATCTGGTCAAGCTCGGCGACCTCGGTGAGCACGAATTGAAGATCCTGAATTGGGGGCACGTAACGGGGCATCAACGTCTCTTTACTTTAACCGCTGGCTCTTGGGTGACTGGAATTGTGCGTTCAGGTCCGACTGCAATCCCTCGGCTTACGAGCAACACGGATTGTAAGACGGTGACTACCAAGACATCAATAACTCACTTGTATGCAAGATCAATCTCCGCTGCGGCGTGCCGCCACAGATTCGGCGACCACGCAGAGAATTTCAAACATCATCGTCGCGCCCACAAGCGCCGTGTTGCCGCTTGGATCAAAAGGCGGGGCCACTTCGACCACATCACCCCCGATCAGGTTCAGTCCACGCAATCCGCGTATCATAAACTGCGCTTCTACGGTGCTGAATCCCCCCACTTCGGGTGTCCCGGTTCCGGGCGCGTAAACCGGATCTAATCCGTCCACATCAAAACTGATGTAGGTTGGTCCGCTGCCGACGACCCGGCGTGCTTCCTCGATCACTGCCTTGACACCCAAATCATAGAATTCTTCCATGTACACCACCCGCATGCCGGTATCGTGGCTGAATTTCCAAACATCCGGATCATTCAATGAACCCCGGATGCCAATCTGTATCGTTCGAAGAGGATCCAGTAACCCTTCCTCAACCGCCCTTCGAAATGGCGCCCCATGATGGAATTTGGACCCAAGATAGTCATCCCCTGTATCGCAATGGGCATCGAAATGAACCATGCCCACAGGGCGATCTGCGGCGATGGCACGAAATATGGGCAACGTAATCGAGTGATCGCCCCCGGCTGATATGGGAACTACATTGTGCTGATGGATATCATCAAAAAACTGTTGAATTTCAGCAAGACCAGTCTCAAGGTTAAATGGAGATTGGACCCACGCGTCTCCCACGTCCGCTATTGTGCACAACGCATGGGGATCGATGCCGCTTGACTGATTCATCTTTCGTATAAGACTCGACTGGTTCCTAATTTCCCGAGGGCCATGACGGGCGCCTGTTCGGTTCGTAACCCCGCCATCAAAAGGCACTCCAACGAGTCCGATATCGAGTTGTGCCCAGTCCTCGCCATACGGCGTGCGCATGAACGTCGGAATCCCGGTATAGCGGGGATGCTGTATTGGATCTTTGTATGCTGGATCGCGATATTTAATAGTCATTTTCTCTCCCTGTGCCGTCGAACGGCCATATCTGTCCCAACCCGCAGAATGCCCGAGTCGTGCCTGTCCGTGCAAGCCCTGTTCCGCTGCCTGACCCGCGTTTAAATGTATCCCGCCTGGTTATAGCGCCCCTTTTTCAATGATACTATTGCCTGCCCCAAAAAGACGCCGAAAGCATCGCGATCCAGAACCCCCCTTCTGGTTCGCTGACAGGGCAGCACGGTGATTCAGCAGTGGAATAACTTTCGAGGATTCACATGGGCAACCGACTCAGTAAAA
>CAJXWH010000094.1 GCA_913062915.1 uncultured Acidiferrobacteraceae bacterium
GGGCTGCTGAAAACAGCAGCGGCGACAATCCACTGAACAGGCGACCAGGAAAACAGTCATCTCGGCACGGCCAACCTGACGATGACCGCGGACACCAGCAGTGGGGTACCTTCGGTTACCGTTGATAACGGCGGCAGTGGTAACACCTCCGCTCCGACTGTAAAATTTGTTCGCCCCGATGATCCGGATGGAATCCGGGCGACCGGCGTTACAGTCATCTCTGGTGGTGAGGTCATTGGCGTGGTCGTAACACGCTCTGGCGCGGGCTACACCATTGCGCCTGGAATTACCTTTTCTGGCAGTGCGGGCTCGGGCACAACAGCGCCGGCAACCCTGGTCTACGCCGACAACACTATCACGCTGACCCTGACCGGTACCTCCACAACCCTCTTCGGCACGTATAACGGGGTCTGGAACGGCGTCAATAATAAATGTGATGTCGCCACACGCGGCACGCTCCACCTGGCCCGCGGGTAAACGCCACGAAATTTCCGGCCTCCGTGGAGATTACTGTTGTGTTGGTCATGTGACGGCATCGCGGATGTAGATCGGCGGCACAATTTGACCGCCCGATACCACGCCGCTGTCGAAGCAACGGCAAGCGATTCGGGCAATATCCGAGGCTCTCGGGCAGCGGCCAGGCAACCACCGCTGCGCATCGTTTTCTGAGACACCAAAGGCATCGGAGTAGCCGTCCCAACCACTGCCAACACCGATCTCATCGGCCACCAGCGCGGGCACAGCGGCAGGTGTACTGACCCGGGCCTCATCCCGCCACACCCAGCCCTCTGCCAACTCTTGATCCCGGGCCAAGCGCCCCCAATACACCTCGCCCATCCGGGCATCGATGGCTGGCAACACGGCATTCACCCCGGAACCTTCCGCCAGTGCCATCAGCGACGACACACCAAGGAGCGGCAAATCAAGTGCCAGCGCAAGACCCTGGGCCACGCCCAAGCCGATACGGATTCCAGTAAAGGATCCTGGGCCGCTGTCGAATGCAATGCCGTCGAGATCATGACGAGAAATGCCCGCTTCCCAAAGCACATCCTCGGTCATGGTCAGAACAAGATTTGAGTGCCCACGAGATTCGATCTGAAACCGTTCTAGAATCGTATCCCCAGTCCCGCTCAGTGCAACCGAACAAGCTTCCGTAGCAGTATCGATCGCGAGCAAATTCACAGCGAAGTCGAACCGGCCCCGTTTTCAACTCGCAACCGTTGCAAACAACGCGCTACGGCGTCCTGCCAGTCAGGCAGCGTGAGGTCAAAAGTTTGGCGCAGACGTTCACAAGACAGCGCTGAGAACCGAGGACGCGGTGCCGGCGTCGGATACTCCTCGGTCGAAATGGCACGGACCCGTACCCCCTTCCACCCTATAAGATCGAAAATCTTGGTTGCGAAGCCATGCCAACTGGTCACGCCCGCGTTGACCGCATGGTACAGGCCGAAACGGTCTTCGCTGCCCCGGCCCAGCGCATCGACAATCGCCCAAGTGACCTGGGCAAGATCCCAGGCGTACGTGGGGGATCCCACCTGATCGGCAACCACCCGAATTTCGCTGCCGCCTTCAGCCAGCCGCAACATGGTCTTTAAGAAATTGTGGCCAACCGATGAATAGAGCCACGCAGTGCGTAAAATGACATGTCGTTCCGTGGCAGCGGCAATCGCCTCCTCCCCAGCCAATTTGCTCTGCCCGTAAACGCTGGCAGGGGCCGTTGGCGAATTCTCGGTATAAGGCACACCCGAGGCGCCGTCAAACACGAAATCTGTCGAGTAGTGCATAAATACCGCATCGATTTCCTTGCACGCGGAAGCCATCACCAAAGGCGCCTCGGCGTTGATCGTGTGGGCCAGGGCCGCTTCCGACTCTGCGCGGTCCACGGCAGTGTAGGCCGCGGCATTGATAACGACCGCGGGTCGTGAAGACAACACGATTTCCCGCAAACTGGAAGGAGCGGCCAAATCAATATCGGGCTGATCCAAAAACTTCGTTTCGTAGCGCCCCGGCAAAACTTCTGCCAGCGCCGATCCCAGCTGACCAACACGACCGACGACCAGGATTTTCATGGCCCCGGCTCAGGCACTCAGTTCCGGCAATTCCGCTAAGCGCGGCGCGGCCGCGTCTTTTGATGAAAGAATCGGATCCCCGATAGGCCAATCAATACCGATATCTGGATCATTCCAGCGCACGCCCGCGTCTTGGGCCGGTTCATACAGCGCGGTGCACTTGTAAGCCATCTCCGCTACCGGACTCAGCACACAGAATCCGTGGGCGAAACCGCCGGGGATGTATAGCTGTTTGTGGTTGTCGGCTGTCAACTTGATTCCAAACCATCGCCCAAAGTTCATAGATGATCGCCGTATATCCACCGCAACATCGAAAACTTCACCGGCCAGAACGCGCGCAAGCTTGCCCTGCCAAGCGGGGTACTGGTAGTGCAATCCGCGCAACACACCCCGGACCGATCGAGAGTGGTTGTCCTGGACAAAATCAGTCGGTAACCCAGCCTCTTCAAAATCACGGGCGTTGAAGTTCTCCATGAAAAACCCTCTCTCATCGGAGAACACCTTGGGCTCGACGATCACGACGCCGGGCAGTGACGTCGGGCTGAGCTTGATCATGTGTCGGCGTACTCCTGACGTCAAAGAAACAACATCAGGATACTATGTCCTCAAAGAAAGATTTTAATTTCCCTGTCCAGGAGCCCTCGCGCGGACGGTGTCGATCTCCCCCTTCACCCGTTAAACGATCAAATTCGGACAGCAATTCCTTCTGTTTTCGGGTCAGATTGACCGGAGTTTCCACTTTCATTTTACAGAACAGATCACCGACTGCACCGTTGCGCACGTTGCGAACCCCTTTCCCGCGCAATCTAAATACCTGCTCGGACTGGCTCTCGGGCGGGATCTTTAAATTCGCACGGCCACCCAGTGTGGGAATGCCGAGACTGCCGCCCAGTGTTGCCGCCGAAAAACTGACCGGCACTTCACAGTAGAGATTGTCCCCATCGCGAGAAAAAATCGAGTGTGGCTTGAGGGAGATCTGGACGTAAAGGTCACCCGTTGCGCCACCGCCAGACGCTGCCTCGCCCTCTCCAGCCAGGCGAATCTGATCTCCCTCATCTACGCCAGCTGGAACCTTGACCTGCAAGGTCTTGGTCTTCTGTACACGGCCTTGCCCACCGCAATCCGTGCAAGGCGATCCAATCACCGTTCCGCTTCCCCGGCACTGCGGACAGGTCTGCTGAATGGAGAAAAACCCCTGCTGCATGCGAACCTGGCCACGACCGCCACAGGTCCCACAAGCCGTTGGCGAGGTGCCGGGCTTCGCGCCCGAGCCGGAACAGGCCTCGCAGCGAACCCGGGCGGGCACCCGGATGCGGGTCTCGGTACCGCGGACGGCATCCTCGAGGGAAAGGTCCAGTTGGTATTGAAGATCTGAACCCCGCGCAGGGCCTGAACGGCGGCCGCCGCTCCCACCGAAGATATCGCCAAAAATGTCGCCAAAAACGTCGCCAAATCCAGCTGCGCCGGGCCCGCCTCCTCCCATCCTGGAAGACGGATCTACCCCCGCGTGGCCGAACTGGTCGTACGCCGAACGCTTCTGGCCATCCGCCAGCACTTCGTAGGCCTCTTTGGCCTCCTTGAAGTTTGTTTCCGCGGTCTCGTTATCAGGATTGCGGTCCGGGTGATACTTCATTGCCAGCCGGCGATAGGCCTTTTTCAGGTCCGCCTCGCTGGCATCTCGCTTTACCCCCAGTGTCTCGTAGTAGTCGCGCTTAGCCATTGCAACAGATCAACCTTTCGCTATAGCCAGAACGGACAAAAGCCGGTACTTGGAACCGGCTTTCGTTCGCCCCCACCCGACCGCGCATGCCGCACATGTCCCGGGGTGTACGTCATTCACTGATCCTTGCCGTCTTTGACCTCTTCAAATTCCGCATCGACCACACCATCACCGCCGGCTGGCGCCGCACTGCTGTCACCCGTTCCTGGTGCCGCCCCATCTGAGGCCGCGGCATCACTGGCCTGCTCCTGGTACATGCGCTCTGCGAGTTTGTGGCTCGACTCCATCAACGCATTTGTCTTGGCAGTGATGTCCTCCAAGTCATCGTTTTTAACCGCCGCTTCCAAATCGGTGATTGCAGATTCAATTTTCTCCTTTTCTTCGGCCTCGACCTTGTCGCCAGCCTCAGAGAGTGTCTTGCGAACAGTGTGGATCATCGCTTCACCATGATTCCGGGCGTCGACCAGTTCACGGGCCTTGCGATCTTCTTCCGCATGGGCTTCCGCATCTGAAACCATGCGCTCGATCTCTTCATCCGACAGGCCAGAACCCGCTTTAATAACAATCTTGTTCTCCTTGCCGGTCGCCTTATCTTTGGCCGACACGTGGAGAATTCCGTTGGCATCAATATCGAAGTTGACCTCGATCTGCGGTATACCGCGAGATGCTGGCGGAATATCGGTCAGGTCGAAACGGCCAAGCGACTTATTGTGCTGGGACATCTCCCGTTCACCTTGCAACACGTGCACCGTCACCGCTGTTTGGTTGTCGTCTGCGGTCGAGAAGACCTGATTCGCCTTGGTGGGAATAGTGGTGTTCTTTTCAATCAACCGGGTCATTACCCCACCGAGTGTTTCGATACCAAGCGACAGCGGGGTCACATCCAGCAGCAGAACATCCTTGACTTCACCCCCGAGAACGCCGCCCTGAATGGCCGCCCCTACGGCAACGGCTTCATCCGGGTTTACATCACGCCTTGGGTCGCGGCCAAAAAAGTTCTTTACCGCTTCTTGCACCTTGGGCATGCGCGTCTGGCCGCCCACTAAGATGACATCGCCGATGTCAGACGAACTCAGCCCGGCATCCTTCAGGGCCACTTTGCAGGGCTCGATGGTGCGAACCACCAAATCTTCGACCAAGGCCTCGAGCTTGGCCCGTGTCAGCTTCATGTTTAGGTGTTTGGGGCCGCTCTGATCTGCCGTGATGTACGGCAGGTTGACATCCGTCTGCGTTCTGGACGACAACTCAATCTTGGCCTTTTCAGCGCCTTCCTTGAGGCGTTGCATGGCCAACGGATCCCCGCGCAGGTTCATTCCCTGGTCCTTGTTGAACTCGTCGGCGAGATAATCGATGACCCGGCGATCGAAATCCTCGCCGCCGAGAAATGTATCACCGTTGGTTGACAGCACTTCAAACTGCTGTTCACCGTCTACCTGCGCGATCTCAATAATCGAAACATCAAACGTCCCCCCGCCCAGATCGTAGACCGCGATTTTGCGATCTCCCACCTTCTTCTCCAACCCGTACGCCAGCGCAGCTGCAGTCGGCTCATTGATGATTCGTTTCACATCGAGGCCCGCAATCTTGCCGGCATCCTTGGTCGCCTGCCTTTGGGAATCGTTAAAGTAGGCCGGTACCGTGATCACCGCTTCTGTGACCTCCGAGCCCAGGTAATCCTCAGCCGTTTTCTTCATTTTCTGCAAAACGCGCGCAGACACCTCGGGTGGCGCCATCTGCTTGCCGCCAGCCTCTATCCAGGCGTCGCCGTTCTTGGCTTTGACGATCTTGTATGGCATGAGGTCAATGTCACGCTGTACGACTTCTTCATCAAATTTTCTACCGACCAATCTCTTCGATGCGAACACCGTGTTGCTGGGATTGGTGACTGCCTGGCGCTTGGCGGATTGACCGACCAAGACTTCGCCATCGTCGATGAACGCGACGACCGACGGCGTCGTCCGATCACCTTCGCTGTTTTCGATGACCTTTGCCTTGCCCCCTTCCATGACGGCGACACAGGAATTGGTGGTGCCGAGATCAATACCAATAATTGCCATATTCGTTCTCCTTTGCCAGGGTCGACGACTTCAATTTCGTACTACCCTATAAATGGGGTTGAATTCGGTGTGAATCAAGCGTCTTCCGGCGCTTTTGCTACGATCACCATCGCCGGTCGCAACAGCCGGTTGTGCAGCAGGTACCCTTTCTGGATCACGCGGCAGATCCGGTTGGGCTCAAATTCGGTCGTCTCTTCAATAGTCATCGCCTGATGCTGCTCCGGGTCGAGCTTGTCGCCCGGCTCCGGACTGACTTCCTCGATCGAAAAACGCCCAAAGGTCGACTCCAACTGCTGGATAGTGAGATCAAGACCTTCGACCACCTTGGCGGCGATGCTGTTGTCACTGGAATCCGCTTCGAGGTCCACAGCCCGGGCGAGTTCCAAACTGTCCTTGACGCTGAGAAGCTCTCGCGCGAAGCCCTCCAAAGCAAACTTTCGCACGTTGGTCATTTCCGCCTCGGCTCGCTTACGGATGTTGTCGGCTTCTGCCCGGGCCCGGAGATGCAACTCCTTAAGCTCTTCAATCTGCGCTCGAGCCTCTTCCAGATCCTGGGCTCCGGAATCCCCCGACTGGTCTTTTTCATCGGATGCTGGATCCGCGCCATTGGTCGGCTCGCCCGGCCCGGTTTCCCCCATCGAATCCTCAACCGGTTCCGCAACCCCTGGAACTTCGGGGATGCCATCTTCGCGGGGGTTCTGGGCTTCGGCGCCGGATTTAGCCACAGACTTCTGTTGGGCGCGTTTCTTCTTCCTGCTCGGGGTCATGGCTCTGGGCTCTTCGTCGTCGTGCCGGGAAACCAGCCGGCCAGCGGTCTATGCCAGAACATGGGGTTCGTGGCGGCGAAATCAAGCCGGCTGTGACGCGCCGGCCACTCATCTTCGAGGACAGTAAAATCAGTGCAGTGAAGCCAGCGCGTGCCCGAGAACCCGAGCCGTCACATCGACAACCGGGATCACTTCCTCGTAGGGCATGCGGGTGGGCCCGACCACGCCCAGCACACCGATGCACCGGCCATCGCTTTCATAGGGCGCAGTCACAATACTGCAATCCGTCAGCGCATTGTAGCCGGACTCTTCGCCAATAAAGATGCTGACGCCTTTCGCCTGCATGCTCTTATCAAACAGTTCCAAGAGATCCTGTTTGGCCTTGAATGCATCGAAAATTTCGCGCAGTTTTTTCAATTCCGAAAAATCAGGAATCGCCATCAGGTTAGTTTCACCACTGACGATAACGTCTTCAGGGGATTCGTCGTTTTCGAATAACGTCTGCGCCATCTCGACGGCGGTGCGCATGATGTGATTCATCGCGTCACTGTCCATCTGCATGTCTCGAAGCAGGCCACGGCGCACATGGTTGAGCGCCTGGCCTGAATAGGTGGAGTTGAAGAAGTTCGCCGCCTCAACGAGTTCGCTGGGAGAATAGTCCCGGTCTGTCAGGAGCACCCGGTTCTGTACCCGGCCGTCATCCGTCACCAGTATGGCCAACACCCGACTAGGAGACAGCCGCAAAAATTCAATCTGTTTCAAGCGGGCGTGGTGGCCTCCTGGCAACAGAACAACGCCGGCAAACTGGGTAATCTGGGACAACAGATCCGACGCCAATTCCACCAACTGGTTAGGGTCTCGCCCTCCCTGCAGATTGCCGCTGATCTCATCCAGCGCCTGACCCTCCAGCGGTTTGATCTTCAGCATGGTATCCACGAAGACCCGGTAGCCAAGTGGTGTCGGCACCCGGCCCGCCGAAGTATGGGGCGCGTGGATCAAACCGAGTTCCTCGAGATCCGCCATGACATTTCGAATGGTGGCCGGACTGAGCTCGATCCCGATCTCCCGCGACAAAGTGCGAGAACCGATCGGTTCCCCCCCCTCAACGTAACGCCGGATCAATGCCTGGAGCAGTGTCTCTGCTCTTTGGCTGAGATGAAGGTCAGATTTTTCCGTCACAATATCGAGGCATTTCTGCAGAGAGTCCGCTTGACGGTAAAATCCTACCTCAAGTCGCCCACAAGGTGTGAATTTGGGTCTAGGCAATGCTTGGAGGCCGAAAAACAGCGGTTTCCCGTCGCCTTCGCCAACAGCGCTGCACCACTTAGCGACAACAGGACAACGACATGGCATTTCATTCCGCGGGTCTCTTTGGCCGATACCAGGAT